>CAUFMB010000035.1 GCA_959026535.1 uncultured Collinsella sp.
GCCCGTGGGTTATACCCTAAGAGCAAACCACCCTTTTTAAGGGTGGTTCTGATTTGAGGGATTCTCCGACCGTTCAAAAAAAAACCACGCTCGTCCATCACTCACGTATCTCTCATCTCTCATTCGTCACTAATACGAGAGATAACAGAAAGACGAGAGATAAATACGAGAGATAACTGATCAGCAAAGAGACAAGCAATCATGGTATTGTCTCAATACTGATTGTTCTACCAGCAAAAACATGTTTAAATGAAACAAATGGCAGATATCTTATCTTTCATCTCTCACTTATCTTTAATATGAGAGATAGCAGAAAGGTGAGAGATAATTACGAGAGATAACTGAGAGACGAAGGAAATCTATTCGCGGCATTCTCCGCCGGGCCGAGCGAAAGGACATGCAGATGAACGAAAACGAGCTGACCGGTCTGCTCGAGTCTTTAAGGCGCATGGGCTCGGACGATCTTAACGTCGAGGTCAAGGAGAGCGCCACGACGCTTTCCCGCGACGTATGGGAAACGGTTAGCGCATTCGCGAATACCGCTGGCGGAATTATCGTGCTCGGCGTGAGCGAGCGCGCGGGCTTTGTCCCGGTTGAGAACTTTGAGACCGAGAAGGTGCTCAACCAATTCGTAGCGGGCATGGGTGATGCCGGCGGGCGCGGAAAACTGGCCAATCCGCCCAAATACACCATTGAACGCGTGGAGCTCCAGGGCACCGTGGTTCTGGTCATCACGATTGAGGAGCTCGACCCGTCGAGCAAGCCTTGTTATGTCATAGAGCGGGGCGCTCAAGGCGGCAGCTACAAACGCATCGATGACAAAGATGTTCCGCTCTCGTCGACCGAGGTCCTGTCCTTGTCATCGTATGAACGGACGAGCCCCAGTGATCGCGATGCAGTGCCCGGCGCGGTCGCAGGCGATCTTGACGAGGCCCTGGTCGACCGCACGATAGAGCGTGCTTTCTCACTGACACCTCGTGCGATGCGCGGCGCGCCGGACAAGAAAACGAAGCTGGAGCGCCTGAATTTCCTCGACTCCCAGGGCAATGTCACTAAGGCCGGGCTCCTGGCTGCGGGTGCCTATCCCCAGCAGTTCTATCCCAAGCTCTTTATCGATGTGGCGGTCTATGCCGGAACGCAGAAGGGCGCGGCGGGGTCGTTGAGGTTCATGGACCGTACGATCTGCGAGGGGACGTTGGGCGAAATGATCTCGGATGCCGTCGCGGCAGTCGCCAAGAATTTGCGGCGAACCTCGACGATTCAAGGCGTCTCGCGTGTCGACTCGCTGGAGATTCCCGAGGAGGTCCTACGCGAGGCAATCGCCAACGCCGTAATCCACCGAGAATACGGAGATCGGTTCTGTGGACAATCGATTGCTGTCGACGTTTTTGATGACCGTATCGAGGTGACGAACCCCGGCGGCCTATACGGAGGAAAGACTCGTGAGAACCTGTTTGACGGCAGCTCCCGATGTCGCAATGCGACGCTTGTGAAGCTCATGTCGCTTGTCCCATTGCCCGACGGTGCGGGCTCTCCTGCCGAAGGCAACGGGTCGGGTATTCCAATGATGCTCGATGCCATGCGTGCGCAAGGTCTGGCCGAGCCATTGTTTTGCCCCGGTTTCGACCGGTTTAAGGTTGTCCTCTACCGAGCGAAGGTTGAGCAAATCGATCATGGCGGGGACTTAATTGTGGCGGCACTCAAACGCTACGGCGAGCTGGGGACGCGTGAGCTGGCAGAACGTACGGGGCTTACAATTTCCCAGGTTAGGTCGCGCGTCAACGCGCTCATTGCTCAAGGCGAGCTCGAGCCCACGGCGCCGGCGACGAGCCGCAACCGCAAGTATCGACTGTCGGAGCGCGTGGGATAGATGCGTTAGTGGACGAGGCGACCCAATAATCGACCCTCGATTGGCGTCCATTAAGGTAAAGCGGTTGTTGCCCAGTCGACGGTGATGCTAAAGACTCGGCTTACGCCGGCATGGCCCCGAACCCGTCTATCAGGAACAGCCTGAGAACCAGCTTGATGACATTTCCCGGTTTGACATCTGCCGCGTCAAAGACGTGGCGCTCGGCGAGCTCGCTGCAGTATGCATAGATGTCGCGGATAAGGTCCGCGCCCGAGAGCGTAAACATGTAGCCTGCGTCCGAAAGCGCATTGGGCGCGGCAGGCAACTTGGCCATGTGACAGAACGTTTGCAGGTCGGGCGCCATAACGTTCTGGTAGCCAAGATGGCTGCCGTCTTCTTGTGCGGCGAGTTCCAGCTGGTGTACTCGATCCAGCGCCGCTGCCAGCACAAAGCTCGGTGTGGGAGCATTGACGTCCTGAGTGGTCGCCACAAGCTTGCCCGCTGCCTGCGTGACAAGCCAGGCGACCTCGCGCTGGCAACGCACGGCCTTGCGCGTAACTGGCTTGATGGACGAAGAAGAAACGCTCCCCTTAGGCGGATTCGAAGCAGCCATAAGACCCTCCCATGAACAATCCGGCCCAACAAGCCCGGATGAAACACGTGCTACATCAGTATACAGGGAAGTGGGGTGGAAAAACGGGGTCGACGGCGTGAACTGCCGGCTCCGGATTGCTTGCCTTAGAGGCCGTACACTTCGACCATAGCTTCGCCAATGCGATGGGGCACGCCGGTGACGAGTGCGTTGCCCATGCAGAAGGCTCGATGGCCGTCAGTCATGCCCGTATCGGTCCAGCCTTTCGGGAATCCCTGAAGCTGATCGAGCTCGTCGGGAACAAGACGGCGGAAACGGCCATCGGGACATTCGATGACGTGCTTGAAGCGGCTCGCTCCCGTGCCGCCTTCTCCTGTGAGGATGGTGCGGCTCGGCTTGTCGGTGGCATCCGGAAAGCTCATGGCTCCCTCGGAATACGTGTACGTAAAGCCTGTCTTTTTGTTAGTGCGCTCTTCGCGCTTGCTGCCCTTAAGGTAGCGCCAGTCGGGAAGCTTTTCATCGGAGATGTAGAACTGCTCCGGGACATCAGCCTCGTCGACAAGCACGTCGCCAAGCACGTGGCGCTCGCCGTGATAGTCCTCGGCAAAGTCGCAGGTCAGAACATGACAGCCCTGCATGACGCCAGCATTCTTGAATTGAGAGGTCTTTTGGCCGACGCCAAAACGAGTTGAGTTCTCGTAGGGGTCGGGTAAAACGTCGAGCTCGGACATCTCGTCGGGATAGATGGCGGGGAAGGCTTTAGCCATGACGCCGTTGTGCATGCGATCAATGAGATCAACCTTGCCAGCGCCCTTTTCGCAGAAGATATAAACACGCTTGCGACGCTGGGGGAAACCGTATTCGGCAGAGTTGACCACGCGCCATTCGACCGTGTAGTCGAGGTCGGCAAGGCAGCTCAAGATGATGGCGAAATCGCGACCGCGCTGTGACGCGGGCGACTTGAGCAGACGGTCAACGTTCTCAAAGAGACCGAAGCGCGGCTTCTTCATCTCGAGGAAGTGATAGATGTCCCACCAAAGGACGCCCTTCTTGCCCTCGATGCCGTGTGCCTGATTGAGCGGACGCGCGACAGAGTAGTCTTGGCAGGGGAAACCGCCAACAACCATTTGGACATCGGGGATTTCGATTTCTTTCGCCTCGGCCTGCTCCAGGACCTTATTGATGTCTTCGTTGACGACGGAATCATTGCCGAAGCGATCCATGTAGCAACGGGCCGCGAACTGACGCGCCTTGGTTCCGGGCGGCTCCCACTGATTGGCCCAAATGGTGCGGAAGGGGCCGGCGGGCTTCATATAAAACTCGGGATGGCGAGGGTCGGCATAGCCTTCGAGACCCAAACGAAATCCACCGACGCCCGCAAAAAGCTCGGCAATATTAATCTCAGACACGTTTCTCCAATCGCTGCTGTGTCCGGTTATGGTGGTCACAACAATAACCGATCGAGGGGACAATCAAGACCTCAATTTTCTGGGCGTTAGTAGTTGCTCTGAACTACCATGAGGTTAGTTGCGAGTTTCGGAGGTATCCCGTGTCTAAGAAGCGCCTCGATTTCAAGCGCATGCTTGACGATACTGATTTTTCTGACCCCTCAAGTATTGAGCGCTATGCTGCCAATCTCGATGGCATGACGTTCCGCGATATTCTCGAGCTCGGTATTGCTCCGGAGGGGGAGAGTGCGCCCAAGGACTTTGGCTCCAAGAAGTACAAAGGCGGTATGGGCACTCTTATCGAAGAACGTTACTTTGGCTACAAGGCCAATAGTGACGATCGCCCCGACTTTCCCGAGGCGGGCGTTGAGCTCAAGGCAACGTGTTTTGATGTGCTCAAGAACGGCCGGAAGTCTGCTGGCGAGCGCCTTGTCCTGACCATGATTCCTTATGACCGACCTGTTTCGCTCGACTACGACAGTTCTCACCTCAAGACCAAGCTCAGCAATATCCTGTTGATTTACTACGGCCGAGATCGTTCCATCGATAAATACGACCAACGCATTGAGCGTGCGGTCATGGTTCGTCTGCCCGAAGAGGACATGAAAATCATTCGCGCCGACTACGAGAAGATCATTTCCTATATTCAGGATGGCCGTGCGGACGAGCTTTCAGAAGGCATGACGACTTATCTGGGTGCTTGCACGAAGGGCGCAACTGAGGCCACAATGTGGGCGGACCAGTATTATGAATACTTCAATACCGATACGGGCGAGATTGAGCGCCATCGCGCAAAGCGTCGCGCCTTTTCCCTCAAGCGCTCGTATATGGACTATGTGCTCCATACTTATGTCCTCGGTGCTCCGCGAGTCGGGGAGAGCATTGTTCAGGACGATGGCAAGTCTATCGATTTCGAAAGTTACGTAACTGGACTTATCGAGCGCCATTACGGTGAGACCGATCGTCAAATTGCCGAACAGTATGGACTGGAGTACACGGGCAATAAGGCGCAGTGGACAACGCTCGTTTATCGTATGCTCGGAATCAAAAACAATGCTGCCGAGGAATTCGTCAAGGCAGGCATTTCCGTCCGAACTGTTCGAGTTAACAACAGGGGGCACATCGAACAGGCTATGTCGTTCCCACCGTTTGAGTTCAAGCGTTTGATTGAAGAAGACTGGGAGACGTCGCCTCTTCATGCGTGCCTTGAGACCAATCGCTTTTTCTTCGTTGTGTTCCGTGAGGACCACGATGGCGTGCTGCGTCTCGATCGTTGTTTGTTCTGGGCAATGGGAGAAAACGAAATCGAAGGCCCAGCGAAAGCTTGTTGGGATGAGACGCGAAAGGTAATACGTGAGGGCGTTGAGCTCAATCCGTATCGGGATGCGAGCGGAAAGCTCAAAGTGACTAACAATCTGCCCGGTATGGCGGACAATCCAATTGTTCACGTTCGCCCGCATACGTCAAAAGCGGCTTACAAGTTTGCCGATGGAACAGAGATCGGTGACATCGCAAGGAATGCTTACGAACTGCCCGACGGGCGCTGGATGACGAAGCAATCGTTCTGGTTCAACAAGGGCTACCTGGAGCATATTCTGGGGCTGTAGCGTTTCGAGATTATTTAACAATCAACCCCTGCTCCTCGATACCTCGATGTTGCCCCTACAAATAAATCCCCTCACCAAGCTGCTTATGGAACTCGGCGTGATGGTCGCGTGCCCAGGTAAAGAGCGCCTGGTCAAAGTCGGTGCGCGTGGCCGGGACGCCAAAGACGCCGGCAACCTCGACGCGCACAAACTCCAGTGCCGGCAGCTTGTTGATGGCAGTGAGGGCAAACGGGGACGAGGGCTCCTCGAACAGATAGCGGCTGCCTTGCAGCGCGTCGCAACTGGTGCACGTGTTGCCGAGCGACGGGGCTTTGGAGGCTCGCGCGCCTACGGGCTTGTAGCCGCAGCGCTTAGAAAGATAGTCGCGGACCTCGCCCGGCACGCAGCCAACAGCGGGCACGATGGCGAGCGCGTTGGCGTTGGCCGTGTCGATGGCAATGTGCCCGGCTTCGTTGGGCGCGTGCACGATGGCGATGCTCTCGTCGTTATCGGTTCGATAGGGAATGCCAAAGGCCGCGACCGAGGTCTCTTTGTGACACTTCCAGCACTCGCGCTTGCCCAGTACTAGATATATATACGGCGCTGAGGGGTCGGATCGGTCAACACCGGGCAGCCACTCGGCAAAGGGCTCGGGGTTGACGCCGCTGGGTACATACCAGATCTTCTTGGTCCGGTCCCATTTGGCGCCCAGCGCCTTGGCTTCTTCTTTGTGCGAAAAGGGGACATCGAGCTCGTTGCGCATGGCGGCTCCTTGGTGCTGCAGGTGCAAGTGGCTCAAGGATACCGCAGGGCGCAGACATCGCGGCGTTTTGTCGAGAAGTTGCGGCTCGGATGGGTTCGAGACGCGTTGGTCTCGGCCTCGGTGGCTATTGACGCGGTTTTGTGCATGGGCAGGGTGGTTGCTTGGGCGGTTGGAGCTGCCAGCGGATTTGGCGACATAAAACAAAACAGCCCAGAGACATAGTCTCTGAGCTGCGAACATTTGGTGGGCGTTAGAAGATTTGAACTTCTGACCTCTTCCGTGTCAGGGAAGCGCTCTCCCCCTGAGCTAAACGCCCGATCAAGGGTGCGCAAGCGCGCAAGGGATAATATAACGGAGCCTGAACTCGGTGGCAAGAACATTTTTAAAAATCGCTTACATTGTGGAATTCGGGGGCTTTGTTATATCCATTTCAAAAGAGCCTGCCGCCGCGATTTGGCTGTCGCATAATGCAAGGCCATTGCGGTATCGAGCTATGGAAAGACGCCTGCGGAATTGTCCTACCGATAAGCGGACAAGCCTCTAGCTGATGCCTTCGCCGTGGTAAGGTAAGCCGAATTGTTTCCAGGCTGTTTCGGGGGAGTGGAATGAGCAAAGAGTGTGTCGAGCAGGTCGAAGGCGCAGGGGCTTCGGTGCCGATGACCGATATATCGAACATTGATGTGCCCGAGGGCACCGACGAGCTCAGTCGCAGCACCCGCCGTGCATGGCGCGATCGCCTGAACAGCGCTTCGACACGCAAGTTGATCACGGGCGTGTTGGCTACGCTCGTGGGTGGCTCGTTTTGGGGCTTCTCGGGCACCAGCGCGAGCTTCCTGTTCGATACCTACCATGTCGATACGCTGTGGCTCATGAGCGTGCGCCAGATTCTTGCCGGCCTGCTCTTTATGGTCGTGGTCGTCGCGCGCGACCGTGCGCGCCTGGTCAAGCTTTGGACGACGCCGGCCGACCGCAAGCAGCTGCTGCTCTTTACCGCCTTTGGCCTGCTATTCAACCAGTTTTGCTATCTTTCGGCCGTGCGCCTGACCAACGCCGGAACCGCGACGGTGCTCCAGTGCCTGCAGCTGGTCATCATCATGGGATATACCTGCATCATCGATCGCCGCAAACCGCGCATGCGCGAGGTTATCGGTATCGGCCTGGCCCTTGGCGGCACGTTTTTGATCGCCACCGGCGGCGACCCCACGAGCCTGAGCATCTCGCCGCTCGGTCTGGTGGCGGGTCTTATGTGCGCGGTGAGCGCCGCCTGTATGGCGGTGATTCCCGCCAAGATTCTGCCCGAATACGGCAGTCCCATCGTTACGGGCTCAGCCATGCTCACGGCTGGTATCATCACCTGCACCATCGTGCAGCCTTGGGCCCATATGCCGGCGCTCGATGCCGCCGGCGTCGAGGCGCTCGCGGTGTTTGTGGTCGTTGGCTCTTTCCTGGCGTATATGCTCTATATGCAGGGCGTCAAGGATATTGGCTCCGTACGTGCGAGTCTCATCGGAACTGTGGAGCCGGTTTCGGCGACCATCACCAGCGCCGTTATGCTGGGCACGGTGTTTTTGCCGACCGACCTTATCGGCTTTGCCATGATCATCGTGATGATGTTCCTCACGGTGTAGCTGGCGCCGCCGCCAAGACAGAAAAGGTGTTGTGCCGCATTTTCGCCAATTGACGTCCGTGTCTGGAGTTTAGCTGTCGATGCTCAAAATGCCATAAACTAGTAACGTTATGGATTTTTTCATTGCGACTCAATTGCGAGGATTTCTTTATGGCTGGTAATCACTTTAAGGGCAGCGATAGCGGCCGTCCTGCAGTTCCGCCGCGTCCGAACGGGGCTGGTAAGGCCGGCACGCCGGGCGGCGCTGGACAGGGCAGCTCCGGTAAGCGCGTGTCCCCGGGCGAGACGGCGATGTTTACCGCTCTGTACGAGCAGTCTCAAAAGGCAAAAAAGACCGGCCGTGCAAGAGGGAATGTCTTTGCGGGCGGTGCAACCTCCGCGTCGCAGCCGAGCGGGGCTCCTTCAGTACCTGCGAACAACGCAGGTGCTGCCAACGCCGCGAATGCCGCCGGCAACGTTAATGCCGGCAAGGCCGCCAACAATACTCCCTCTGCCGGTGGCGCGGGGCTTACGGGTAACCTTGGCACGATTTACACCGGCGCCTCCGAGACTGGCACGTTCGCCCGCCTGGATGATAGCGGTGCCGAGTTTGCGGGCTCGGGTTCCAAGGAAGATTATTACGATTTTGGTTTGAACTACGGTAGCGACGCTTCGTCGAGTTCGACCTCTGACGGTCTGGTCCGTCATCGCCATCGCAAGGGCGAGCGCAAAAAGCGTCACACTGGCGCCATTATTGCCGCTGTAGTCGCGGTGCTTCTCGTTGTGCTTGGCGCAAGCGGCTTTATGCTGCTTAACTCGGCAAAGACCGTAAAGAGCGAAGCGAAGGAGGCTGTCGAGATCGTCGGTGGCCTTAAGGACAAGGTCACGTCGGGCGATTTTTCGACGCTGCCCGACGATGCGAAGAAGATCGATGAGCTCTGTAACAGCATGAAGGCGGAGACCTCGAGCCCGCTGTGGGCGGCGGCTTCGTTTATCCCGGTGTATGGCAGCGATATCAATGCGGCCCGCACCATGATTGACGCCCTGTCCGATGTCTCGAGCAATGCGCTGGTTCCCATGGCCGACAACCTTTCTCAGGCCACGCCCGGCAAGCTGTTCCAGGATGGCATGATTAACGTGTCCGCGCTGCAGGCGGTCGCCGATTCGCTTTCCAGCAGCTCGAAGGTGTTCAAGAGCGCCAACGAGAAGGTCCAGGGCATTGGCGATACTCATATTTCCCAGGTGACCGAGCTGGTCGATAAGGCCAAGGACGGCTTTGCCACCCTCAACGGCGCGGTTGACGCGGCGGAGAAGGTCGCCCCCGTCCTTCCCCAGATGCTCGGCGCCAACGGCCAGACGCGCAACTACCTTGTGTACGCCATGAACAACGTCGAGATTCGTGCCTGCGGCGGCTTTGGCGGTTCGCAGGGCCTGATTTCGGTCACTGACGGCCAGATGTCGATCGGCGAGTTTGTTCCCCGCATTGGACTCAGTGAGGATGAGGCAGTCGAGAGCGTCGACGAAGAGGATGAGGCGCTGTTCGGCAACCACAGCAACCTGTACAACTCGGGCAATACCTATTCGCCCGATTGGCCCCGCAACTCGCAGCGTGTCGCCGCGCTGTGGAAGTCCCAGTATGGGCAGGACGTTGACGGCGTCGTGGGTATCGACCCGGTGTTCCTGCAGTATCTGCTGGGCCTGGTCGGTAACGTGTCACTGCCCGACGGAACGGTTGTCGACGGCGCCAACGCCGCAAAGGTCCTCATGCACGATGTGTACTGGAACTATCCGGTCGAGGAGTCGGACGGCATCTTTGCATCCGTCGCCAGCGCTGCCTTCGACAAGATCCTTGGCGGTATCGGCGATGTCGATGTTACGAAGCTTGTCAGCGCCGTTGAGCGCGGTGCCGAAGAGGGCCGCCTGATCGCTTGGATGAGAAACGATGATGAGCAGAATGCCATCAAAGAGACGGGCATTGACGCTTCGCTGCCCGATCCGGATGATCCGAGTGCCGATCCCGTTGCCGGCGTTTACTTTAACAACCTGAGCTTCTCCAAGCTCGACTGGTATCTGAACGCCGACACTCAGATTGGTCAGGGCGTGAAGAACGGCGACGGCACGTGTTCCTATCGCATCACCGTTACCCTGACGAACATCATGACGCAGGAGGAGGCTGGCAAGCTGCCCGACTACGTTGCGGCGAGCGCACCCGATGCCGCGCGTGACGACGAGCGTCTGAATGTCTCGTTGTTTGCCCCGACGGGCGGCAACATCAGTGACCTTACGGTTGAGGGCACCCAGTTTGGTCTTGGTGCCGCTACGTGGCATGGAATCCCCTTCTATTCGGGCACCGTTGACCTGCATGCTGGCGAGACGACGACGATCACGTATACGCTGACCACGTCGGCCGAGGCGGGGGACAAGCCGCTTATGCTGCGTCAGACTCCTACATGCCAGGCGGCTCGCGACAGCGCGTCGGCGTAGGATTTTTCTGGTAGCGCAGATAATCGAGTACCATTTTGGGGCGGACAGGCAATCTGTTCGCCCCTATTTTGTAAGGAGAGCGCATGAAGTACTTTGGCACCGACGGCTTTCGCGGCGAGGCCAACGTTGGGCTGACGGTAGAGCACGCTTATAAGATTGGCCGTTTTGTGGGCTGGTATTACGGCGCCAACCGCAGTGCTAAGGCGCGCGTCATCGTGGGCAAGGACACACGTCGCTCGAGTTATATGTTCGAGGCGGCGCTGGTGAGCGGCCTGGTCGCGAGCGGCGCGGACGCCTATATGCTGCACGTGATCCCCACGCCGGGCGTAGCGCATCAGACTGTGGAGGGCTGCTTCGATTGCGGCATCATGATCAGTGCGAGCCACAACCCGTTTTGCGATAACGGCATTAAGCTCGTCAACAGCGACGGTTTTAAGATGGACGAGGACGTACTGGAGCTCATCGAGGACTACATCGATGGCAAGAGCGAGGTGCCGCTGGCCACGGGCAACCACATCGGCGCCACGGTGGACTACATGCAGGGCCGCAACCGCTACATTGCTTCGCTCATCGCCAGCGCGAACTTTTCGCTGCAGGGCGTCAAGATCGGCATCGACTGCGCCAACGGCTCGGCGTCCTCGGTGGCCAAGCCGGTGTTTGACGCGCTGGGCGCCGACGTGCGCGTGATCAACGCCGCGCCCGATGGTTTTAACATCAACGTCGACTGCGGCTCCACGCATATGGAGCGTCTGCAGCGCCATGTGGTGGAGCAGGGCCTGGACGTGGGTTTTGCTTACGATGGCGATGCCGACCGCTGCCTGGCCGTGGATGAGCGCGGTCGCGTGGTCGACGGCGACCAGATCCTGTACGTGTGCGGCGTGTATCTGAACAAGCACGGGCGCCTCTCGGGCGGTACCGTGGTGCCGACGATTGCCAGTAACTTTGGCCTTGTCAAGTCGCTGGAGCTTGCCGGCCTGAGCGCCGTGACCAGCGGCGTGGGCGACCGTCACGTGTATGCCAAGATGCGCGAGGGCGGCTACAGCCTGGGCGGCGAGCAGACGGGCCATACGATCTTTGGCGATATCGAGCGCACGGGCGACGGCATTATGACTTCGCTGCGCGTGATGGAAGTGATTCGTGCCGAGCGCGAGACGCTCTCGCAGCTCACGGCTCCGTGCAAGTTGCTGCCGCAGGCGCAGGTGGCCGTGCGCGTGGCGGACAAGGACGCTGCGCTCGAGAACATTGGCGTGCAGAACGCCATCGCCGAGGCCGAGGCGTCGCTGGCGGGCGAGGGCCGCGTGCTCGTGCGCAAGAGCGGAACCGAGTCGGTGATTCGCGTTTTGGCCGAAGCCCCCGACCAAGCAGCCGCCGACGCCGCCATGAAGCGCATCGCCAACGCGCTCGAGGCTCTGTAAGGTAGTCATTGGGGACGTTCTTAAACGACTAGGTGGAAAGGGGACGCTGCGGATTGGTTCCGCGGCGCCCCCTTTGCGTTGGCGTGTTGCTTAAGCTTTACAGCTCGTACAGCGTGGTGAACTTGTCCTGCAGGTAGCTGCAGTAGTAGCGGGCATCGAACGCCATACCACACGCGCCCTTGATGAGTTCCGGCGCGTCCTTGGCGCGGCCCCACTGCCAAATGTGCTCGCCCAGCCAGGCGCGGACGGGTGCCAGATCACCGCTCGCGCAGGCACCGGTAAGGCCGACGCCGTCGCGGCACATGGCCGGCACGAACATGGCGTCGTAGGCGCTGCCAAGCGCATAGGTGGGGAAGTAGCCAAACGAGCCACCGCTCCAGTGCGTATCCTGCAGACAGCCGTGCGTGTTGTCAGGAACGGGAATGCCCAGGTACTCATCCATAAAGCGGTTCCAAAGCGCGGGGATATCCTTGGCCGTGGCCTCGCCGGCAAACAGCATGCGCTCGATCTCGTAGCGCACCATAACGTGCAGCGGATAGGTGAGCTCGTCCGCCTCGGTGCGGATCAACGACGGCTGCGCGATGTTCACGGCGTGGTAGAGCGTATCCTCGTCCACGCTGCCATAGACCTCGGGCGCATGACGGCGCAGTACCTCGAGCAGCGGCCCCATAAAGGCGCGGCTGCGACCCACGGTGTTCTCGAAAAAGCGGCTCTGGCTCTCGTGGATGCCCATGGAGGTGCCACCTTCAAGACAGGTGCGCGCATAGGCAGAATTGACGCCCAGCTCGTACATGGCGTGGCCCGCCTCGTGGATGATGCTGTAGACGTTGGAGATGCAGTCGTTCTCGTAGATGTGCGTCGCGATGCGCGCGTCGCCCACGGCAAAGCCCTCGCTAAACGGGTGCTCGGTAAAGGCAAGCGTGGTGTCGTTCAGGTCCAGGCCGACGAGCTTCATAAGGTCGAAGCTCATGGCGCGCTGGGCGGCCTCGGGCACGCGGGCGTGCAAAAAGTCGGCAGCGGGCTGCTGGCCGCGCTCGCCGATGGCGTGCACGAGCGGCACGACCGTCGCCTTGACCTCATCGCAAAACGCATCGAAGCTCTTGGCGGAAAGGCCGCGCTCGTACTGGTCGAGCCAAACATCGTATGGGTCGCGCTTGGGGTCCATGAGCTCGGCCTGATGCTTAAGTTGGGCGACGATTCTATCCACATAGGGCTCAAAGCTCGCCCAGTCATTGGCCGTCTTGGCCTTGTGCCACACGGCGTCGGCCTCGCAGGTGAGTCTGGTCCAGGCCTCGGCCTCCTCGGTGGGAATGACGCTCGCTTCGCGTTGGTCGCGGCCGAGCACGCGGATCTCATCGAGCAGCTGCGGGTCGTCTACGTGTCCGCCTGCAACCGTCTTGCGCGCTAACAAGCGTACGAGCTCAACGGACTTCTCGCTGGTCAGTAGCTTGTGATGTTCGCCGGCAAGCGTGCCCATGGCGTCGGCACGGGCGGCAGCGCCGTTGGCAGGAGCAATCGTCGCTCCATCGAACTCGGCAATCTTGAGCAGGTACTCGCGAGTCCACAGCTTGCCCTCGAGTTTGCGGAACTTTTTGACGGCCTTGTCGACTTTAGCGGCCTTGACGCCCTTGGCAGCCTTTGCCACGGCGGCCTTGGCCTTCTTATCGGGTTTCTTTCCCATGCCGTATCCTTAATCTCGCAGGCCGAGCGCCGCAGGCGGGTGCACGGCCAGTTTGCACAGCTACCTGCCTTGTACCCAGCGCGAACAAAACTGAACGCGGCGATGCGCTCGCGAAATGTGTTATCCTATAGCCCAATGCGTTGACGGAGAGGGTTTTGCCCGCCGTGTCGCCGGCAAGAGAGGGAAGGTCATGGGCTGCAAGCCTTCCTGCGGTGGCAAGGGCCAAGCGTTCACTCCCGAGCAGCGACCTCAACGGGCGCGCGGCCAGCGGCAGCGAAGCCCCAGTAGGGAAGCCGTGAGCCTCGCGACAAGGGGCGCAGAGTGGGCGCGGCGGGCCAGACATCCGCCGGGTCAAACAAGGTGGTACCGCGGAATTCAACCGTCCTTGGGCAATGTACATGCCCGAGGGCGGTTTTTTGTTACCGAACCGGGCCGCACATCCGCAGCTATCGGGTGCTAGCCGCCCCGGCAAGCGAGATGTGCGAGAGACGAAAGGGAAGACATGAGTCTGATTGATGATCTGGTCAAACTCGAGGAAGAGGCCAAGGAGCTCGTCGCCGGCGCCGACGACGCCGCCAAGCTCGAGGCCGCGCGCGTTGAGCTGCTCGGCCGCAAGGGTCGTATTACCGGCCTGATGCGCATGATGGGCAAACTCGCCCCCGAGGATCGCCCCATGATGGGCAAGCGCGCCAACGAGATGCGCCAGCTGATCGAGGGCATGCTCGACGAGCGCACCACCGAGATGAAGGCCGCCGCCCTCAAGCACGCACTCGAGCACGAGGCCGTCGACATCACACTGCCGGGCATCCGTCCGCAGATCGGTCACCAGCACCTGATCAAGCAGATCATCGAGGAGGCCGAGGACATCTTCTGCGGCATCGGCTACACCGTCGAGTCCGGCCCCATGGTCGATACTTCCTACTACAACTTCACTGCGCTCAACGCCCCCATGGATCACCCGAGCCGCTCGGCCCGCGATACCTTCTACGTGGTCGATAACAACCCCGGCAGCGTCGCGCACCCCGAGGCTCACGCCCATGGCGAGTCCGACGTGCTGCTGCGCACCCAGACCTCGGGCGTGCAGATCCACACCATGGAGTCGCAGAAGCCGCCCATCTACATGATCTGCCCGGGCACCGTCTACCGTCCCGATACGGCCGATGCCTGCCACCTGCCGCAGTTCAACCAGATCGAGGGCCTGGTCGTCGACGAGGGTATCACCTTTGGCGACCTGAAGGGCACGCTCGACTACTTTGTTAAGTGCATGTTTGGCGAGGACCGCAAGACGCGCTACCGTCCGCACTTCTTCCCCTTCACCGAGCCTAGCTGCGAGGTGGACGTGAGCTGTCACGTCTGCGGCGGCAAGGGCTGCAACTTCTGCAAGCACAGCGGCTGGATCGAGATCCTGGGCTGCGGCATGGTCGACCCCAACGTCCTGATCAACTGCGGCATCGACCCCGAGAAGTACACCGGCTTCGCCTTTGGTATTGGCGCCGAGCGCGTCGCGGCACTGCGCTACGACCTGCCCGACCTCAGAACGCTCATGACGGGCGATATGCGTTTCTTGAATCAGTTCTAGGCTGCGGCTTGCCCAAGCACGGCACCTCGGCGCTCATTCGTCGCTTGCGTACCAAAGTACGCGGCGCTCCTCTTTCGGGCCGATCTGCCGCACTTGGACAACCCTCGCTTTGTAAGGAATGTTCACAAAGTTGAAGTTTTCACCTGCATCTCTTCGCAGGCTTTCAGTATGAAAGGAGAGCTAGATGCGTGTTTCTTACGACTGGCTCAAGACCATGATCGATATTCCGGAGGATCCCAAGACCCTTTCGGACGAATATATCCGTACCGGCACCGAGGTCGAGGCGATCGACACCGTGGGCGAGTCCTTCGACCACGTGGTGACCGCCCAGGTGCTCACCAAGACCCCGCACCCCGATAGCGACCACATGTATGTGTGCTCGGTCGACGTGGGTGACAAGAACCTCGACGCCGACGGCAACCCCGCTCCGCTGCAGATCGTCTGCGGCGCGCAGAACTTCGAGGCCGGTGACCACATCGTCACGGCCATGATCGGCGCTGTCCTGCCCGGCGGCGTCAAGATCAAGAAGAGCAAGCTTCGCGGCGTCGTGTCCATGGGCATGAACTGCTCCGCGCGCGAGCTCGGCTTGGGCGGCGACCACTCCGGCATCATGATCCTGCCCGAGGATACGCCCTGCGGCATGCCGTTTGCCGAGTACGTGGGCTCGAGCGACACCGTGCTCGACTGCGAGATCACGCCCAACCGTCCCGATTGCCTGTCCATGATCGGCATGGCCCGCGAGACCGGCGCCATCTTCGACCGCGATTTCCACGTTGAGCTGCCCGCCATCAAGGCCGAGACCGGCCGCGCGACCGACGACGAGCTTTCGGTCGAGATTGCCGACGAGGGCCTGTGCGACCGCTACGTTGCCCGCATCGTGCGCAACGTCAAGGTCGGCCCGTCGCCCGACTGGATGGTCAAGCGCCTTAACGCCTTGGGCGTGCGCCCGCACAACAACATCGTCGACATCACCAACTATGTGATGATGCTCACCGGTCAGCCGCTGCACGCCTTTGACCTGGACACCTTTGCCGAGAGCGATGGCCACCGTCGTGTGGTGGTTCGCGCCGCCCAGCAGGACGAGAAGTTCACGACGCTCGACGGCGAGGAGCGCACGCTTGACGCCGGCATGGGCCTCATCACCGACGGCGAGCGCCCCGTGGCGTTGGCCGGCGTTATGGGTGGCATGGATTCCGAGATCGAGGACGATACCGTTGACGTGATGGTCGAGAGCGCCTGCTTCAATGCCGGCCGCACCTCGCACACCAGCCGCGACCTTTCGCTGATCTCCGACGCCTCCATTCGCTTTGAGCGCCAGGTCGACGAGACCGGCTGCGTGGATGTCGCCAACGTTACCTGCGCGCTGATCGAGGAGATCGCCGGCGGCGAGGTTGCTCCCGGCTATGTCGACGTTTTCCCCGCGCCCAAGACCATCGACAGCATTAAGCTGCGCCTGGCCCGCGTGCACGCCATCTGCGGTGCCGACATCGAGCCCGACTTTATCGAGCGCTCGCTCACCCGCCTGGGCTGCACCGTCGAGCGCGACGGCGAGGACTTTATGGTCACTCCGCCGAGCTTCCGCCCCGACCTGCCGCGCGAGATCGATCTGATTGAGGAGGTCCTGCGCCTGTGGGGCATGGGCCGCGTGACGGCGACCATCCCGGCCGCCAAGAACCACATCGGCGGTCTGACGCGCGAGCAGAAGCTTACCCGCAAGGTTGGCGAGATCCTGCGCGCCTGTGGCCTCAACGAGACCACGACCTTTGGCTTTGCCGCCCCGGGCGACCTGGAGAAGATTGGCATGTCCACCGAGGGCCGCGGCTGCCCCGTGGTTCTCATGAACCCGCTGGTGGCCGAGCAGACCGAGATGCGTCGTTCGCTGCTGCCGGGTCTGTTGCAGTCCGTGGCCTACAACGAGGCGCACGGTACGCCCAACGTGCACCTGTACGAGGTCGGCAGCTTGTTCCATGGCCGCGAGAACGCCAGCCTGCCCAAGGAGACCAAGTCCGTCGCGGGTGTGCTCTCGGGCCAGTGGAGCGAGCAGTCTTGGACCATGAAGTACCGTAAGCTGCGTTTCTTCTTTGGCAAGGGCATCGTCGAGGAGCTGCTCGCCCAGCTGCGCATCGAGAAGGTCCGCTTCCGTCCCGTCGAGGGCGAGGGCTATGCCTTCCTGCAGCCGGGTCGTGCGGCCGAGGTCCTGTCCGGTGGCACCGTGCTGGGCTGGGTCGGCGAGATTCACCCCGAGGCGCGCGAGACTATGGGCATTGACGAGGTCGTCGTTGCCTTTGAGCTCGACCTGGACAAGCTGATCAAGGGTGCCCGCAACCAGGAGAACTACCGCGAGTTCTCGCAGTACCCGGCTGTTGAGCACGACCTTGCTATCGTGGTTGACAACACTGTGACCTGCGAGGATCTTGAGCGCCGTATTACCAGCGCCGGCGGCAAGCTGCTCGAGGGCGTGCGCCTGTTCGATGTCTACCGCGATCCGGTTCGCATTGGCAAGGGCAAGAAGTCCATGGCCTTTGCGCTTACGTATCGCTCCGACGACCACACGCTCACCAGCGAAGAAGTCGAGAAAGCGCACCAGAAGATCGTCACCAAGGTGTGCAAGGGCGTAAACGGCGAGGTCCGCGGCTAGGTTCTACGCTGGGGTATGGGTCAGCGGTGGCTGCCGCCGAGTCCTACGTGACCGCTATGCTCGGTATAAGGCACCGTTGAGTCTGCATATATGACACGCGCATTACATAACGGCGTGCTGCTTTGTCGGCAGCGCGCCGTTTTGCTATGATAGCCCGCGGCGTGTTACGAATCTGACAATACGTAACACTGGCAAGGTGATTTAAGCGGCGTTGCAATTCCGTGCGCCGATAACCGGGAGGCGTATATGCACATTCCAGACAACTACCTGTCCCCGCAGACCGATGCCGTCATGGCGGTGGCGATGGTGCCCGTATGGGTTCACTGCATCAAAAAGGTGCGCGCCACGCTCGATCGCGAGCACATGGCTTTCCTGGGCATCTGTGCAGCATTTTCCTTCTTGCTCATGATGTTTAACGTTCCGCTGCCCGGTGGCACCACTGGTCACGCCGTTGGCGGCGCGCTCATCGCGCTGTTGTTGGGCCCGGAGGCCGCTGCCATTGCCGTCTCGGTCGCGCTGGCGCTGCAGGCGCTGCTGTTTGGCGACGGCGGCGTTCTGTCCTTTGGCGCCAACTGCTTTAACATGGCCTTCGTGCTGCCGTTTGCCGCTGCTATCGTGTTCCGTGCACTCAACACCCGTTTGCACGACAAGAGCTGGGGCACCTCGGTTTCGGTTATCGTAAGCGGCTGGGTCGGCCTGTGCCTGGCGGCCCTGTGCGCGGCAATCGAGTTTGGTATTCAGCCGATGCTCTTTACCAACGCTTCGGGCGCGCCACTGTACTGCCCCTTCCCACTGTCTATTGCCATCCCTGCCATGATGATCCCACATATGCTGGTTGCCGGCGTGGTCGAGGGCGTGGCGACGGCCGCCATCTACGGTTTCATTAAGAAGACGGCGCCGAGCGTTATCGTCGGGCCCGAGGCTTCCGACGGCCTGCTGGACGCCGAGGGCGCTGCTGCCAAGAAGACCTCGCTGGTCCCCACGCTCATCCTGGTCGCCGTGCTTGTCGTTGCCACGCCGCTGGGCCTGCTGGCCACCGGTGACGCATGGGGCGAGTGGGACGCCGAGGGCGCCGCGACCGCCGTTCAGGAGGCTGGCGACGACAGCCTGCAGGCTTCAGTCGGCCTCGATACCCCGACCTTTGCCGATGCGCTGCCCACGGGCGATTATCTGCAGGCCTATTCCGAGGAACAAGGTCTTGGCTTTGCCGGCCAGGCTGCGATGTATATTCTTTCGGGTGTGATTGGCGTGGCGGTGCTCACCATCGTATTCCGCCTGGTCTCGCTGACGGTCAAGGAAAGCGGTGCTCATGGCAAGAGCCGAGCTGCCTAGCTGGCTTGCGGTCGAGCAGCGTTACGAGCCCGCGGGGGCTCGGCATCGTGTGATGCAAAAGAATGTCCTGCACCTGGCGAGCCTGCTTGAGCGGGTTCGCCTGGGTGGAGGCGTACACGAGGGCGGGTCGATGGTCGACCGCGCCCTTTCTTGCGTTTCGGCTCCGGTACGCCTGGTGGGGATGTTCGTTTGCGTCCTGTGCGTGTGTCTGACGCAGAGCCCGCTGTACCTCATGTTGATGGCGGCCATTGCGCTGGTGCTCGTTGCCGTGCGCCCCGTACGCGGGCTGCGCGCGACCTTTGTGCCGGCGCTTGGCGCCGCGGGGCTCGCAGTGGTTTTGGCGCTGCCTGCCCTGCTGCTGGGTGCTTCCGCTACGGGCGCCATGCTCAAGATTGCGCTCAAGACCTTCATTAATGTGTCGCTGGTGCTGGGCGTTTCGTGGACCCTCACGTGGAGCCGCATGTCGGCGGCGCTCAAGATGCTGCATCTACCCGACGAAGTTATCTTTACGTTTGATATGGCGCTCAAGCACATCGAGGTGCTGGGTCGTACGGCGCACAATCTGTGCGAATCGGTCATGCTGCGCAGCGTTGGCCGTGCGCCCGAGGGATTTTCGCGTACCGACTCGGTCGCGGGTATCATGGGCATGACCTTTATCAAGGCGATGGAATGCAGCCGCGCGATGGACGAGGCTATGCTGTGCCGTGGCTTTGCCGGTGCGTATCCGGCTCCCGCGCGCGCCAGGTTTGGCTGGCGCGATGCGGTCTATGCGGCCGGCGTGGCGCTGCTGGCAGTGTTGTGCGCCGTGCTGTAGGCGCTGCTGGTTCCGACTGGGGATGCAAATGGGGAAGGGCGACGTTTTGACGATCGATATGAATAGTGCGGCGGGCACGAACGGTGCGGGCGGCGCCGAGGTCGCGCCGCTCATCGAGCTGCGCGACGTGGTGTTCTCCTATGCGGGGCATACGGTTGTCGATGGCGTGTCGCTGCAGATCGATCGTGGTGAACTCGTCGCTCTGCTCGGCCCTAACGGCTGCGGCAAGACGACGATCATGCGCCTTATCAACGGCCTTGAACTCGCGGACGCAGGGGTATACCTGTTTGACGGGCACTTGATCGATGCGGCGTTTCTAAAGGATTCTGCGGCCGCTCAGCGTTTTCATCAGCGCGTGGGCTTTGTGTTCCAGAATGCCGACGCCCAGCTGTTCTGCGCTACGGTGGGCGAGGAAGTTGCTTTTGGTCCCGCGCAGATGGGGCTGCCGGCAGACGAGCTCGAGCGCCGCGTGCGCGATGCCATGGAGCTGTTCCAGGTTGCCGACCTTGCCGACGCCTCTCCCTATCAGCTCTCGGGCGGGCAAAAGAAGCGCGTTGCGCTGGCTGCGGTGGTGTCGATGAACCCGGATATCTTGGTCCTCGACGAACCTACCAATGGGCTCGACGAGGATTCATGCGACATTGTGGTCAACTTCTTGCTGGCCTACGTCGCGGCGGGTAAGACGGTCTTGATGAGCACACATCACCAGGATTTGGTGCGACGCCTGGGTGCCCGCGCCATCTATATCGATCGATATCATCACGTGGTCGAGGCACCTTCGCCGTCGTATGGAACTGAAAGCGGTGCGACGGACTAGTTGCTGCGTAGAGCGTGCGTAGCCGCCCGCGTGGCTTTGGCGTGATGGTATAGTTATCCAGGTTTTTATGGGGGTGGCTATGCCAAGCTGGAACATTCATATCGCTCAGACGGAGCGTTTGCTGGAGCGCACCGGTGCGCTTGCCAAGAGCGTGCGCGACCGCAATGCCTTTTTGTTTGGCTGTGTGGTTCCGGATATCTTCGTGGGCTATATGGTCCCTGGCATCGCCGATCCCATCCCGTACCGCATTACGCACTTTGCAAAGCCCGAGCCTATCCCTAAGCCGCGCGAGCATGAGTTTTGGGATACCTATGTGGCACCGTTGCTTAAAAGTTCGCCCACCGGTGCGCCAGCCGCGGCGACCTCGATTATCGAGGAGCGCGAGCGACTGAATCGCGTGCACTATCCCCAGCGCTACAGGGATGCCGAGCCGGTTGTCGGTCCCGGCGCTCGTGAGTTCTCGCTTGCGTCCGAGGACGTGGCGCAGTCGTTGCTCGATTTGACGCTGGGTGTCTGGTCGCATCTGGTGGCCGATACCGTATGGAATACGCGCGTGAATCAGTACCTGGAGGCGCACGGCGGCAAGCCGTGCGAGGAGTTCCGCATTAAAAAGCAAGGCGACTTTGACTGGTTTGGCAAGACGCTCGGCATTGTTTCGATTCCGCGCGCGACCGATCGCCTGTATACTGCGGCGACGCGTTTTGGGCAGTATCCCATCCATAAGGAGTATGTGCTCAAGACCATCGGCGTTATGCACGAGATCGTGCGCGAAAACCCCGGCGAGCCCGACCATCCGCCATACCGCCTGCTGACCGAGGAATTCTTCGACGAAACGTTTACCGAGGTCATCGAGCTGACCGAGGTGGGCTTTGCGACTCGCGTTGCTGCTTCTGACGTTCCCGCAGTCCCCCTGATCGCTAGCTGCTAGCTGGCCGGCTTGACGGCGAACAGCTCATCCCAATCGACCAATAGCTCCCGCCGCAGGGCATCTTCGGTGGTGCGTTCCTGATCGGTCTTTGGGATGTAGGGGAGCCCTGCCTTTTTATGGATGAGTTCGGCGATGTTGTTAAAGCTCTTCGTGTCTTTGATTTGCTCATAGGTTATCTGGATAACGTCATAGCCCATGCTTGTGAGGGCGGTGGTGCGCTCGGCATCGGAGAGACTTGCGGCTTCGCCATCGTGGGCGGAGCGGCCTTGGCATTCCAAGATGACGCCCATGCTGTCGGTGTTGCTCTCGATGAGGATATCGGCGTAGCAGCAGGTTTTGTCATACAGTGAGCGCGCGGCGTCGCTGAGTGGGATGCGCACGTTGTTTGCGATGTTGATACCCATGCCGCCCTCGTTGCGGGGGAGCGAGACAAGTATGGAGGTCTGTACTTCGAAGGGCGAGGCGGTCTGCCCCGTCATGTGCTCGGCCGCCCAGCGCAGTTGTTTAACGCCGCGCAGGCCTGCAGCCTGCTTGGCGAACGCGGCGATATCCGCCGCGCTGAGGAGCGGCGGGCGCTTCCACAAATTGGTGTCATTGCCCTTGGTGTCGACAACACGCTCCCAACCGCAGTTGGGTGGAATGAGCTTAAGCGAAATGGCTTCATCGAGTTGTTGTTGCGTTCGCTCGCAGGGCTTAAACACTGCAAAGGAGCCGCACATCTCGTGGCAAGCCATGAGTAACTGGTTGCGTGAGACCTGCGTAGCAAGGCTGAGCAGCGTAAACTCGGGCGACGTGACATCAAATCCATGTTCAGTTTGCCTAAACGACCCGGGAGGCGGCTCTTGGGTTAGCAGACGGCTGTGAAATAGCTTTCCGTTCGCGCGTTGTTTTCTTTCGCCCACGAATCTCCAAACTGGTGTGCCGAGCAAGTCTTTAAATACTGGCTGTTTTGAGTAATGCATCAAGCGATGGTCATGGTCGGGCGGCAGGATTGCCGGATAGAGTCCGAGTATCTGGGGCGGGATGCGATAGTACTGAAAAGCCGTGGGTCCGCAGGCAAGAAATGACATGGCGATCCGATCGTTTGAGCGTTGATTGGGCTAGAAAAGCTATTCGTTTCGGAAGTGCGGGGAAAAAGACAAATAGGTCAGACACAAGCGGTATTTAAGCCAACTTTATCAGGGGTTTTGTTGAAATAAAAGGGCTTGTGCTCGGGGGTAAGCAATTTTTCCCCGCACTTCCGAAAACGCGGTCGATCCGGCTCTTGCTAAAACGATTCAGCAGCATCGGATAAGGTGTGGGTTTGCCACCGGGTGAACACTTTTAGCGCCTGAGGCTTTATTTTTGGCTCTGTTAGACCAGGATTGACATACATGTGTCCCCACGGTGCCATATCT
>CAUFMB010000036.1 GCA_959026535.1 uncultured Collinsella sp.
AGCGAACAGTATGCCAGACTTCAGGTTGACGGTCTCGTCGGACTTCGTCAGGTCATCATTCGCCTTGTACACGTTCACCGGTGCGGTGATGGTCTCCTTCGCGCCGGCAAACGCACCAGTCTTCCACACGACGCTGTCCGCATCCATACCGCCGCGGTTGATGATGACGCCGCCCGCGCCGTTCTCAGCGCTCGCGGGCACGTACTCGAGCTGCATGCTGCCACCTGTCGCCGTGAGACTCGAGCGGTATCCCTCCGGCACGCGCGTCTCCTTCAGGAGGTAGTACTTGTTACCGTGATTCTTGTTGTAGAGATCGTCGAAGTTGATGACGCCGTTGTCATCGTCGTTCGTGAGCGTTAGGTGGCCGGCCTCGTCCGTGGTGCCGGAGCCGAGGAGCGCGTTCTTGTCATTGGTCGTATCTGTAAAGTTCTCGTCTGTTTTGTACAGCGCGAACTCGGCGCTCTGTACGAACTTGCCGTCCTGGTCGAACTTTATGATGTCGGACTCGGGCACCGTCACGAGGTTGAACTTGAGCTCCATGTTGGAGTCGGTGGCGCCGCGCTCCAGGTAGAAGAACTTGAGGGTGTGGTTGGTGTCGTCGGCGAAGGTGTTGCCTTCCCAGCTCGTGTCGCCGGCCTTGCCCGCCTCCTGGTACTTGCTCTTCAGCGTGCCGTTGTAATTGTCGTTTACCTTAATGTCGCCCGTATGAAAGTTGATGCTCAGACTCGCGCGGTTGTGAATACCGCCGATATCACCCACGAGGACATCATCGATGAACACCCAGACGTCATCATCGCCGGCGAACTCGAAGGTCATGTCATTATTATTGTTCGTCAGGCCGCCCTTGGGCTGCACGAATCGCGTGGACATTGAGAGACCGAAGTGGTGGTTGACGGGTTTGCCGCCGTTGTAGCGCGAATCACCGGTGTTGTCTGCCTTGATGCCGGTTTGGACGAGCTGGCCGTTTTCCTCTTTGAACACCTTGTCTGCCGCGTCGAACGGGAAGAACTGACCCTGGTGGGACGAATCGCCCACTTTGTCAATGCCCCAGGTGCCATAGATGTCGAAGGCATTCTTGTCAGCGTTGTAGGCTGCGTAGTTTTCGGAGCTGTCATAGACGTAGTAGCCGCCCTGAACCTTGAGGAGGCCCGTCACGCCAAAATGGGACGTCTTGCCGGTCTGGGCAGAGGAATCGAACAGGTAGCGGAGGGACTCGTCGCCCAAGGCTTCGGAAAGCTTCGGGTAGCCGTCTGAAAGCGTGTTGTTGACGATGCCGGGCCGCGGGCTCGTGCCGCCCGTCCATTGGTTGAGCGGCCCATCACCCTTGCCGTCGTTAAACTGGAACTTGTGGCCTGCGTTGACGCCGCCGCTGCCGGAAACCGACAGATGGTCATCGGGATTCACCCAGTAATCAAACAGGTTGATCGTCGTCCCCGAGGGCGAGGTCGTCGGAACCGTGTGGTCGGAGATCGCCGCCTCGGCACGAAGCGGCAGGAAGAAACTCGCCGTCAGCGCGACGGCGAGGGCCAGAACAATCGCATATGGCGAAACCGGGCGCAGCCCACGACGGCGGCCATAAGACATGACGGACCACCGCTCGCGCGGCCGATGTTCACCAGGAAGTTCCCTGCTTAGACACCCCCCGGTAGCAATATTCACGAGTCGAGACGTCATCTCTCTGAGCTCCTGCATAATTTCCTCCCCAGTCACACGGCGACCTGCCCGGGCACTCCCCGGGGGGCCGAGGCAGTCTGGCACATGCCCGCAGTCGTTCAAGGAATACCAAGCCCGGCATATGTCTCTTAAGATATCTTAGTCTTTTTCTATGACAGTTTTTGTCTCATTACCGATGAAATCGGCTCAGTCCCTTTGTCACATTCTAGAGCGTGTGGAGCAGGGCGATGAGGAAGCGGATGCCTTGGAGGTAGGCGCGACGGGTGATGCGCTCGTTGGTGCCGTGGACACCGCGGTCACATTCGTCATCGTCGACCACAAAGGCGGAGAAGCGGATGCACTCGCGGCAAATGCGCTGGTAGTTGGCGGCATCGGTTGCGCCAATCACGGTCGAGGGCACGATGCTGATCGGCTCTTGGCCCACCGCAGACGATCCGTTTTCCTCCGTCCCCTTGGGATCACGGAAATAGCGGGCGGCGATGGCGCGAACGGCCTCGAGCCCCGGACCGCCCACGCGCGGGGACGGCGAGGGCTCGGAGCTGCCGGGGCCCAGCTCGACCTCGACTCGGCCAGCGAGCCCAGCGGTGGCAACGGCCTCGCGGCAGCAGGCCACGACATCGGCCACGCTCGTGCCCTCGAGCATGCGGAAGTTGATATTGGCCCACATATCCTGCGGCATTACGTTGGCACCGGTACTGCCGCCTTCGATTTGCGTGGGCGCGCAGGTGGTGGTTACAAGCGGGTACAGCTTTTTGCTGGCGAGGCAGTCGCGCACGATGGCATCCTTGCTGGCAGCAATCTCGTCTGCGGTATAAAGCCCCAGCTCGACGAGCTGCGCGGCAAGCAGGTCGGTCACACGCGCCGGCCACTCGATATCGCAAATCGCGGCAATAGCGCGGCTGAGCACTTCGAGCGACGTGCCGCCGTAAGGGTTGGAAGAATGCCCGCCTTCGCTCTTCGTCCTGAGCACGATATCGGCATAGCCCTTCTCGGCAAGATCGGCATGCATAAGCCAACCCTCACCTGCGCTGTACTCGGCAGCCGCAACGATACGATAGTCGCCCTCGTCGATCAGGTACTCAAGCTCAACGCCACGCTCCTCGAGCGCGCGACCAATGGCACCCGCGCCGTACTGCGTGGTCTCCTCGTCCTGGCCAAAGGCGAGCAGCAGCGTGCGCTCGTGCTGCCAACCATGCGCCAGCGCATACTCAACCGCCTCGAGAATGCCCGCGACCTGGTCTTTCATGTCAATGGCGCCGCGACCCCAAATGTAGGTGTCGTCCACGTGACCGCTAAAGGGAGCGTGCGTCCAGTCGGCCTCAGTGCCCGGCACCACGGGGACCACGTCCATGTGGCCCATGAGCATGACAGGCTTGAGGGCGGGATCGGTGCCGGCAAGCGTCACGAGCAGCGAATGGTCGATGAGCTCGACCTCGCCCGTCGCAAACACGCGCGGCCAGGCCTGCTGCATATAGGCGCGCAGATCGACAAACGGCTGCCAGTCCACCGCCTCGGCATCCATGCTCGAAATCGTCGGAAACGACAGCACGCGGCCCAGGCGCTCGCACGCGCCGACCTCATCGATATCGGCAAAATCATCCTCGTGCGCAAAGAAGCGCCAAACCTCGGCCATGCCTTCCTCCAAAAACAGCGTGGCAAAGAGGCGGTCCCTTTGCCACGTCCACTTGCATTATTTGTCGTTGAGATAACGCGAGAGGAACTCGCGGGTGCGCTGGTGCTTAGGGTTGCCAAAGAGCTCAGCCGGCGCGGCGTCCTCGAGCACCACGCCCTGGTCCATAAAGACCACGCGGTCGGACACGGTGCGCGCGAAGGCCATCTCGTGGGTAACGACGACCATGGTCATGCCGTCGGCGGCGAGCTTGCGCATAACGTCGAGCACCTCGCCCACGATCTCGGGATCGAGCGCGGAGGTAGGCTCGTCAAACAGCATGATCTGCGGGTTCATGCACAGGGCGCGGGCGATGGCAACGCGCTGCTTTTGGCCACCGGACAGGCGACCAACCGCGGCATGGGCGAATTTTTCGAGTCCCACGCTCGCCAGGTGCTCCATCGCGACCTGCTCGGCCTGATCTTTGCTCATCTTTTTGAGCGTGACGGGCGCGAGCGTGCAGTTGTCGAGCACGTCCATATTGTTGAACAGGTTGAAGCCCTGGAACACCATGCCGATGTCCTCGCGCAGCTTGTTGATGTTGCAGCGCTCGGCCGTGAGATCCTGACCGTGGAACCAGATGTGGCCCGTGTCCGGAGTCTCGAGCAGGTTGAGGCAACGTAGCAGCGTCGACTTACCCGAGCCTGAGGCGCCGATGATGGTGACGACCTCGCCGGGGCTAACGGCCAGGTCGATACCCTTGAGTACCTCGAGCGAGCCAAAGCTCTTGTGCAGGCCCTCAACGCGGATGAGCGGCTCTTTGGTTTGCGCGGCCGCAACGCCGGTAGTAGCGGTATCTGCCATGATGAATCTCCTCGTCTTGCGCCTAGTTGGAGCTGGGCAGCGTGGCCGGAGCCTCGGCGCCAAGCTTTTTGCCAAAGGCCTCGAGCAG
The DNA here is from genome assembly GCA_959026535.1 of uncultured Collinsella sp. Taxonomy (GTDB): domain Bacteria; phylum Actinomycetota; class Coriobacteriia; order Coriobacteriales; family Coriobacteriaceae; genus Collinsella. The sequence goes on from CAUFMB010000036.1 coordinate 4,236, forward strand.
GCGGCTCGCCACGAGCGTCAGGATCAGGTAGACCACGAGCGCCACGCAGTAGACCTCCATCTGGCGGTAGTACACGCCGGCGACGGTGGTGGTGGCGTACATGAGGTCGAACACGCCGATGACCGAAAGCACTGACGAGTCCTTGATGTTGATGATGAGCTCGTTGGTGAGCGCGGGGATCGCGTTTTTAATGCCCTGCGGAAACACGACCTTGCGCATGGCCTGCCATTGCGACAGACCCAGCGAGCGCGCCGCCTCGGCCTGGCCAGGGTCGATGGACTCGATGCCGCCGCGCAGGACCTCCATCATATAGGCGGTGGAGTTGAGCGAAATGGTGACGAGACCCGCGGTAAAGGTGCTCCAGATCTGGTTGGCCTGCGCCGTCTCGAAGCCCATGCCGCGCAGAACGGTAAAGCCCGCGTAGTAGATAAGCAGGCCCTGCACCATCATGGGCGTGCCGCGCACGATGGTGGAATAGACGGTCGCAAAGCCTCGGCCGATGCTCTTAAAGAAACGCGTGAGGTCATTGTCCACGCGGTCGAACGTCTGGATACGCAGGAACACCAGCAACAGCGCCAGGAAGAAGGCGATGATGGTGCCAAAGAACGCGAGCGCGATGGTGATCTTAATGCCGCGGATAAAGAAGTCGCCACTCTTGTAGGTCATGTAGACCAGGCTCGACAAAAAGTCGCTGGGGTTGGAGTCCGAGACAATACTCACCTGCACCAGATCGATAAACGACATGACGCAACGGTCGACAAAGAAGATCGCCGCAATAGCAACGACGACATAACTGCCCAGGCGCGCGCCGCGACGGAAGCGCTCGGATGCGAACGGCGACGTTTCGCGATAGTCGCTCCAGTGCATAAGCTTGGTGACCAACGCCGCCGCCGACACGACGAGCCAGGCCCAAAGAATCGCCCAAAGGCAATCCTGGAAGATACCGGTGGGGGCCAAGAAACTCATCGGCGTGGGGTTGCGCTGGCTAAACGCCAGGCCGAGTGCCGCGATAACGCTCGTGCCCAGGTAGACATAACGGTGATCGGCCTTGATAAAGGAGGCCAGGCGATTGATGGTCTTCATGCTGCCTCCCTATGCCGGCTGACGGTCGAGGCACGCGTCCCACATCTGGTCGCGCTCCTCCTGGCTGATGCCCTTGAGGGCCTTGTCGATAAGCTTGAGGAGCTTCTTTGAGCCCTTGCGGCAGCCGACGTTTGCCGCGACCTCCTGCTTAAAGCCCTCGCCTTCGGCAAAATGAATGGGGACGATACCGGGATTTTGGGCCATATAGCCCTTCTCGTTCTCGGTGTTGTACGTCACGGCGTCGCAGGTGCCCTGCAGCAGGTTCGAGAACACCGTAGGGACGGAATCGACCGGGTTTTTGTGCACGACGCCCGGGATCTCGTCGATGACGGTATCGAGCATGGTGTCTTTTTGGCCGAGGACCGTGGCGCCGCTAAAATCGCTGAGCTTGGTGGCGTTTTGGTAGGGCGAGCCCTCCTTTACGAACAGGCCAAAGTAGCCGATGAAGTAGGGGTCGGAAAAGCCGACCGACTCCTCGCGCTCGGGCGTGGCGCTCATGCCGGCGATAATGAGGTCGATCTGACCGTTGTTGAGCGAATCGATAAGACCCGAGAAGCTCTGCTTAACGGCGACGGGCTCGCCGCCGAGGGCCTTGCAGACGACCTTGGCGATCTGCACGTCGTAGCCATCGGCATAGGCGCCCTGCACGTTGTCGATGGGGATGGTGTACTCACTGGCTTCGGAAACCTGCCAGTTGTACGGGGCGTAGGCCGCCTCCATACCAATGCGGATCTTGTCCTTGCCGATCACGGAATCGGACAGGTCGTCGCGACCGCCACCCGTCGTGGGTTGAACCACCTTGAGCGTGGACGGGCGCTGACAGCCGGCGAGCGCGCCGGCGACGACGGAAGCGCTCGCAGCGAGAGCGCTACCCAAAAAGATGCGACGGCTGCATACCGGCTGGGTCTGCATGCCGCGCTGTTGCCGAGGTTGCATCTGGTGCCTTCCCTATTTTGCGTTACTGACAATAAGACAGGATATACGCCCGCAACCAGCAGCGCGGCATGTGCGCGAAAAATTAATAGACACAGTAGTCGTTTAAGAACGTCCCCAATGACTACCTACCAAAAAGCCTCCCTGCCGGATGTGGCAGGGAGGCTTAGCGGGCGGGAAGGGACAAAGGGGCTGTCCCTTTGTCACATCTAGAGCAAGGTGACGCTAAAGCTACGTTTATCGGTAGCGCCGGGAGCCAAGGTGATGGTGTTGACCTTGTGCTCAAAAACGTCGTCCTCGGTGTCCATGGTGGTGTGACCGGTCCAAGGCTCGAGCGCCACAAACGGGGCGTCGTTGGCGGCAGACCACACGCCGATGTACTTAAAGCCCTCAAAGTCGATCTTCACGCCGTGACCCGACTTGCGTCCGCGCAGGGTGAGCGTGGAGCCGGGGACGTCGGTGAACATGATGGCATCGTTATCGAAGCTGCGGTGCGTGATGGGCAGCACGTCAGAGCTATCGGGCGCCTTGTAGCTGCCCTCGAACGTCATGAGGCCATCGGGCGTGATGATGGGGGCCTCGTTGGTCCAAGCCTCGGTAAACGCCAGCTCGTAATCCTCGAATGCCTCGTCCTCGGCACCCGGGGCCGGCACGTTAAACGCGGGGTGGCCGCCCACCGAGAACGGCAGGTCCACGTCGCCGGTGTTGGTGACGGCAAAGGTCTGCGTGAGCGTGGCGTCGCCGGTTAGGGCATAGGTCATGTTGAGCTTAAAGTGGAAGGGGAAGGCCTTGAGCGACTCGGGCGTATCGGTGATCTCGTAAGTTACCGAAGAGCCGTCCTCGGAGACCTCGACCAACTTGTGCTCGACGATGCGCGCGAGTCCGTGGCGCGGCATCTCGCAGGTGCCAGCCGCAGACGTCGCCGTGTTGTTGCGCAGTGAGCCCACGATGGGGAACAGAATGGGCGCATGCTTGCCCCAAAAGGCGGGGTCGCCCTGCCACAGATACTCGTTGCCGTCGAGGGCAAGGCTCGTGAGCTGGGCTCCCATGGAATCGATGGCCGCGGTGAGGCCGCCGCGCTTGATGGTGGTGACGGTAGACATGCTACTTCCTCCAAAAGTAAACAATAGTATCGAGGGCTATTGTGCCACTCTTGGCGGCAAGGAGAAGCGGCAGGCGCAGTTATTGAGCGATTGCGTAAAGGTCGAACCCGCCCTGCGGCGTGCTGTCGACCGTATCGGGCGCCTGCGAGTTAAAGCTCACGGGAACCATGCGCTTTGAGGCGCGGAAGCGCGTGCCATCGGTGGCGACGGGCGGCTCGTCGACCGTGAGCTCGTAGTCGCCGGGCTTGAGTTCGATGCCGTCGCCAGCGGAGTTGACATATTGATACTCGTCAATCGCCTGCCCCCTGAGTGTGCGGCCCACGATATGGATGAGCATCTGGCTGTCGCCGCGGGCGGTGTCCCATGTCGCACCGTCCTTGACCTCGACCGACACATGCACCGAGCGCGTGCGGCTGAGCGATTGCTCGACAGACATCTCGACCTTGGCGGCATCTTTGCGCTGTTGCTCCACATGGCTCCAGACATTTCCGATCGCCGAGCAAGCGATGACGCCGGCCATGAAGGCGATGAGGATGGGACCGAGCGGGGAGCGGCGGCCCGCGTCTTCCTCGCGAGCCAGGTCGGGGCGATGCGTGGGCGCAGGCGCCTGAGCACCCTGCGCGGGCACGTCGAGTATGCTGAAGGATGCCGTGCTGCCGGGGTCGATGTTATGGCGCGGCTGCGGGGTCTTGGCCGGCGAGATGGACATGTCCGCCGGCTCACCCAGCGTGGCCGTGGCATCGGCCTTAGCCTCATCGGCCTCGGCCTGGGCCCAGGCCTGTTCAAAGGTTAGGGGTTCGGCGGCATCGGAGGCGGCGTCAGGCTCGACAGCGGCATCGTTGCCGGTCTCGTCCTCGTCGCTCGACACGTCACGCGGCGCGGGCTCGTCCCACTCCTCGTCCGGAGCCTCGCCTTCGCTATACCACCATTCAAAGTTATCGATATCCATACGGGGCGCCCCCTTTGGCCTCGCAAATAAACATTTGCTAGCCTTATACCCGCAGATGGCACAGGCGCTCGTCCGCGCTGGACAGGAAAACCGTCCCAACATTCGACACTTTTCCTCGATTTCGAGATTTTCATCGATTGTTGGGACGGTTTGGAGCGCGGTAAAGAAGCTGCCCTCTTGCCGCTATCTGATAGAGTTGCAGAGTCCCGAAACTCAGCCTTGCCCATTATTGGAGTTACCGCTTTGACGACCGCATCCACCCTTTCCCCCGCTCGCACCAACCTTTGCCTGGCGCTGCTCGTGTTGTTGGGCTTTTCGCTCGGCTGCTCGGAGTTCGTGGTCATCGGCATCGAGAGCGACCTGGCGACGGAGCTCGGCATCTCACTTGCCACCGCAGGCCAACTCATCAGCGTGTTCGCGCTCGTCTACGCCATCGCAACGCCGGCGCTTGCGCTCAGCACGGGACGCTTCCGCCGTTACCAGTTACTCGTGTGCTACAGCATTGTCTTTGTACTCGGTAATCTTGTCATGGCGTTGGCGCCCAACTTCCAAGTGCTGTTTGCCTCGCGCATCATCTTGGGCTCCGTCTCGGGCGCACTGCTCGCCGTGGGCGTGACGTATATCCCCGAGCTGCTGTCCCCGCAGCAGACCTCACTCGCTATCTCGGTGGTGTACGGCGCATTCTCCGTGGCGATGGTCTTTGTGACCTCGATCGGCAAGTTTGTGGCCGACACGCTCGACTGGCACGTTGCCATGTACGGCACGCTGACCTTCGCCGTTCTGATCTGCGCCGCGCTCGTGGCGTTTATGCCGCGCGCCGGACAAACCGACGAGCCTGCCACCTTCCGCGAGCAGGCGGGGCTTCTGCGCGAGCCAAGCATCATCACCGGCATGCTCATCTTCTTGTTTGGCGTGGGCTCGGTCTATGTGTTCTACGGCTACGTGACGCCCTATCTGGAGCAGGTGCTGGGCATGGGCACCGTTCAGGCGAGCACCACCCTTATGGCCTACGGCGTGTTCTGCCTGATCTCGAACATCCTGGGCGGATGGATCGATGCGCGCTTTGGCATGAAGGCGCTGCTTGTGACGTTTGTGCTCCAGGCCGCGGCTCTGTTTGGGCTGTTTGCCGTTGGCGGCACCATGCCCCTCGCGCTTGCCTTTGTCTTTAGTCTGGCGATGCTCATGTATCTGTTCTCGGTCTCGTGCATCACGCACTTTATGGACGTGGCCCGCAGCCGCCACCCCAAATCGATGGTGCTCGCGAGCTCGGTGGAGCCCATGGCGTTTAACGTCGGCATCTCGTTTGGCACCGCGGTGGGCGGCGCCGTGGTAAGCGGGATTGGCATTGCCTACGTGGGCGCGGTTGGCGCCGCATTCTCGCTCGTAGCCTGGATACTCACGCTAGTGACGATCAAGCTGGCACGCTGGGAGCGCAAGCGGGCAGCACAATCTTCGATGCAGGCATAGGGGTGGGATCGAGGCAGGCGCAAGTACAGCTCAGCGCAGCGGGCGTCCGATGAAAACCACACCATGCGAGCAGTGTTTATCCGCCCGCAGGCTCCAGCGGTTCAATTTCGTGTACTTGAAATACACGTTTTTCCACGATTTCGTGTATTTCAAGTACACGAAATCGTACTAAACTATGTATTTGAAGTACATGAAATTGGAAAGGCAGCCCCATGCGCAGATCAATCGAATCCGTTATCGAATCATGGGCGACAAAGGACGCCTCGCGCCCCCTCCTCATCCGTGGCGCACGACGCGTGGGCAAAACGTACGCTGCCGAGGAAATCGGCAGACGAATCGCCGGCGATGCGTTTGTCAAACTCGACTTTCAGACCGATCTTGAGCTGATTGCCCCGCTGTTCGACTGCCCCACCGACGACGTTGACACCATCGTGGCACGAATCTCAGACTATAAACGCACCCCCATTCGCAAGGAAACCGCATTCATCCTGTTTGACGAGGTTCAGCTCTGTGAACGGGCGCTCAACTCGCTTCGCTTTTTCTCGGGTTCGGGCTGGCGCATATGCGCGACCGGCAGCCAGCTCGGCGTCGCCACGCGCAAGCGCAAGTTGCCTTTTCCCAGCGGCGTCCGTCAAGAGACCATGCATCCTATGTCGTTCGAGGAGTTTCTCTGGGCGCTCGGTGAGGAGCAGATGGCGGATGCCATTCGCGCCCACGCCGGCACGCTTGAGGCCTACGTCGCGCATCAAGCCACGCTCAGTCTGTTTCATCGATACCAGATCGTGGGCGGCATGCCCGCCGCCGTCAACGCATATCGCAAGACACTATCCATCGAAGACGCGCGCGTCGAGCAGCGCGAAATCGACGAGACCTACACCGCCGATATGACCGACCCCGAAAACGGGATCAGCGGCGTGGCAGCGCGCAAGGTCTGGCGCTCCATCCCATCCCAGCTGCTACGATCCTCAACCAAGAAATTCAAGTACTCCGAGGTCGAACGCGGAGGCCGACGCGCAAAGCTCATCGAGCCACTCGACTGGCTCGAGGGCGCCGGCATCATATCGGTCAACAACCTGACCGAAGGCATCGAACCTCCCCTCGTCCCCTTCGATGACGAAGACGGGAGCTTCTTTAAAGTCTATCTTCTCGATACGGGCCTCATGTTCTACAAACTCGGTATCAACCCGCGGCTCTGGCTCGACCTCAAAGAGGATTCCGCCATTGCGCTGTCTTCCGACTTTCGAGGTGCCTTGGCGGAGAACTCGGTCATGCAGGCATTTTCGGGCAATGGTTTGCAGACGTATTACTGGATGCCACCGTCGTCTTGGAAGACGAACGGCGAGCTCGATTTTCTACTTCAGACCGACCGTATGGAGATCGTTCCCGTCGAGGTAAAATCCGCACGCAACGTGCGCGCGAGAACGCTCGGGTCGTTTATGGAAAAAGCCCGGTCGCCGTATGCCTACATATTGTCCGAGAACAATTTTGCCCGCAGCGAAACCGATGACGGACGCGAGCTGCGCCATCTCCCCTTGTACGCAGCGGGCTTTATCGGAGCAAACTGCCTCAAGGGCAGTCTGTAACCCCCGCGCGACCGCCCAGAAAGGAACCATCATATGCAGCACGTACTGTTTATTTGCCATGGCAATATCTGTCGCTCGACGATGGCTGAGTCGGTGTTTGCCGAGCTGGTGCGCCGTGCTGGGCGCGAGGCGGAGTTCATCATTGATTCTGCCGCGACCTCGACCGAGGAGATTGGCAACCCTCCGCATCATGGCACCGTCGCCAAGCTGCGCGAGGTCGGGATTCCCGTCGTTGCGCACCGCGCGCGCCAGGTTCGTCGCGCGGAGTATGGTGACTGGGACCACATCGTCTATATGGATGCCGAGAACGCGCGCGGCCTGCGTCGCATCTTCGGCGACGATCCCAACGGCAAGATTACGCGCTTGCTCGATTGGACCGATCGCCCCGGCGACGTCGCCGATCCCTGGTACACCGGCAACTTCGACGCCACCTACCGCGACGTGCTCGCCGGCTGCACGGCCATGCTCGAGCAACTGTAGGCGCCCGGGCGGCGCGGATGCGTGAGCCACGCCATCGGCATAAAATGAGCGTGGATAATCTCCCGCATACAAATTGAGCGTGGATTTTCTCCCACTTTGGGCGTAAAACCACGCTCTAAACGGGAGATTATCCACGCTCATTATCTTGGCGGGCGAAAATCCACGCTCGATTACTCGTCGACGATCTCGGCAAGCCAGACGTTCAGTGTATCGACTTCGGGGCAGCAGAACTTTGCCGTGCCGGGCTCGTTGCCAGGCACGGTTCCGCCATAGCGCAGGATATCGATATAGGGAAAGCCCACATGGCAGGCCATGGCGCACATCTTGCCGCGGTCTCGGTCGAAGTCAAAAACGTCGCCCGGCTTGTGGCCATGGTGGCAGCGGCACGCACCCAGCTGGTCCACGCAGCTCACGCGGATACGTGGACGCTTGCCACGCGGCGCGCCGAGCGGCTTGTTCTCGCCCGCAGGCTTGATGCCGCCCTCGCCAGCATTACTCATGGTCAACCACATCCAGGCAGGCCTCGATGGGAAGGCCAGCCGACTTGTCCTCTTGGTCGGCATTGCGCTCGATAAGCTCAGCCACCACACGCATGGCATCGGACGTCGCGCGCTGCAGACTCCAACCTGCCATAACGCGGCCGACGAGCACCGCCGAAAACGTGTCGCCCGTGCCCGGGAAATAGACCGGAATGAGCTCAAAGGGAATCGTAAAGTACTCCCCCGCCACATGGTCGTAACCGATAACCGCGTTCGTGCCATTGACTACGGCGCTCGTAATGACCACAGATTTGGCACCCAGCTCGCGCACGGCGTCCACAAGGTCACGGGCCTCATCGGGCGTAATTTGCTCGGCGATAGGCCTATCGGCAAGCAGGCACGCCTCAGTATAGTTGGGTACCGCGTAGTCGGCGCACTCGAGCAGGTGCCTCATGAGACCGATCGTGGACTCGGGCACGCCCGCATAGAGCTTGCCGTTGTCGCCCATGATGGGGTCGACGAACACCTTGGTGCCCTTCTGCGCACGGCGGTGGCAAAAGTCCGAGATGATGCGCGTCTCTTCCTCGGTCACAATAAAGCCGGTCGAGATGGCATCGAACTCAAAGCCGAGCTCTTCCCAGATGGCAAGACTCTGACGCACGTACTCCGTGGTGTCGTGGATGTAGAACTTGGGGTAGTTGAGTGTGTCGGACACAAGCGCCGTCGGCAGATTGTGGATACGGTAGCCCATGTGCGACAGTACCGGCAGCATGGCGGAAAGCGCGACCTTGCCGTAGCCGCACATATCGTTGATCAGCAGCAGCTGAGTGTTCTTCATGAATGTCCCCCTTGGGTCGGGCGAGGCGCGGCGGCGCCACAGTGCGACTAAGTGTAGCGCAGGGAACGCTGCGGACGGAAGTTTGCACCAAAGCCTTGACAAGGAGTGTCCCTAGGTGCCGTCAGAAAAGGAACGCCCAAGTGCCGCATCCGGAGCAAGTCGACGTCGCAGGTTGAGGACGGACAGCGAAAACGTTCCTAAGCGAGCAAGGTGGCGTGAAAGAGGAGGGCATAGGCCTTGTGGCCATGCCCGACGATTGAACGCCAGATTGCCGCTTAGGAACGTTTGCAGCGTCGAGCCGTTACGCGGTTTGGTAAAACCGCGTAACAATCAGTTTGGTACCTTGACATTCCTGTCGGCCACTCCTAGATTAGTTAGGCACAAAACAATTCAACTACCTAACTAAAGAGAGGAGCGATACGAATTCATGCACGATGAACCCCTTAACCTTCGTCCGCACGAGCCCGGCGGCGACCCGTCGCAACCGGCAGACGTGCCCGAAGCAGTTAACGGCGAAGACAAGCTCGCCAAGCGCATCCTGAGCGGCCTAGGCTTTTGCGGCCACTACATGCACTTTCACGGCGGCGGCGTGTCCGGCAAGGCACCCATCGTCTGCCTGCTTGCCAAGCAGGAAAACGGCGAGATGTCGCAGCAGGAACTCGGCATGCACTTCGACCTCAAGCCGGGGTCGCTTTCCGAGATCTTGTCCAAGCTCGAGTGCGCCGGCATCATCGAGCGCAGCCGCAATCCAAAAGATCGCCGGCAGCTCACCATTCGCCTGACCGAGATCGGCTGGGAGAAGGCCCGTATCGACCAGGCCGCCCGCATCCGCTTTAGGGAGCAGGCCTTTAGTGCCCTCACTCACGACGAGTGCGAACAGCTTGCCGAGATGCTCGAGAAAATCCGCGTAACCTGGGAGGAACTGGATGATTAAAACCCTTATGGGCAGCATCCGCGATTACATGAAGGTCACGATCGCCACGCCGCTGCTGGTGCTTGGCGAGGTAATCTGCCAGATGATGATCCCGTTTATCACCGCCGACATGATCGATGCCATCAAGGACGGCACCGCCGTTACCGAGATGCTGCCCACCGCCGGCCTTCTCGTACTCATCGCGCTGACGTCGCTCGCCTTTGGCGCCGCCGCGGGCATCACCTGCAGCCATGCCAGCTGCGGCTTTGCCAAGAACCTGCGCCGCGACCTGTTCTACAAGATCCAGACGTTCAGCTTTGCCAACATCGACGAGTTCTCGAGCTCCTCGCTCGTCACCCGCCTCACCACCGACATCAACAACGTGCAGCAGGCCTTTATGATGCTCATCCGCATCGCCGTGCGCTCGCCGCTGGTGCTGGTCTTTGCCTTTACCATGGCCTACGCCATGGGCGGCAGCGTCGCCATGGTCTACCTGGTCATCATTCCGCTGCTGGGCTTTGGCCTGTTCTTTATCATCTATAAGGTGCGCCCGATCTTTGCCCGCGTGTTCCGCAAGTACGACGCGCTCAACGAGTCGGTCGAGGAAAACGTCACCGGCATGCGCGTGGTCAAGAGCTACGTGCGCCAGGACTACGAGAAGGAGAAATTCGCCACCGCCGCGCGCGATGTCCAGATGGACTTCACCCGCGCCGAGAAGCTGCTCGCCTTCAACAACCCCATGATGAACATCTGCGTCAACGGCGCGTTCGTCGTCATCATCTACCTGGGCTCCAAGCTCATCATCACGAGCCAGGGCACCCTGTTCGACGTGGGCCAGCTCTCCTCCATCTTTACCTACGGCTTCCAGATTCTGATGAGCCTAATGCAGCTGTCGATGATCTTTGTCATGGTAACCATGGCAGACGAGTCGGCGCACCGCATTACCGAGGTGCTGGCCGCCGAGCCCACGATCGCCAACCCGACCGAGCCCGTGCACGAGGTTGCCGACGGCTCCATCGACTTCGATCACGTGAGCTTTAAGTATTCCGAGCATGCCCGCCGCCAGGCGCTCGACGATATCGACCTGCATATTAAGAGCGGCGAGACCATCGGCATTATCGGTGGCACCGGCTCGGCCAAGTCGACGCTCGTGAACCTGATCGCCCGCCTGTACGATGTCACCGAGGGCACCGTGCGCGTCGGCGGCGTAGACGTGCGCGACTACGACCTGGACGCGCTGCGCCACCAGGTAGCCATGGTCCTGCAGAAAAACGTGCTGTTTAGCGGCACCATCGCCGAGAACCTGCGCTGGGGCGACCCGAACGCCACCGACGAGGAAGTCCGCGAGGCCGCACATCTGGCCTGCGCCGACGAGTTCGTCGACGGCTTCCCCAAGGGCTACGACACCTGGATCGAGCAGGGCGGCTCCAACGTTTCCGGTGGCCAGAAGCAGCGCCTGTGCATCGCGCGTGCCCTGCTGCGTCGCCCCAAGATTCTGATCCTGGACGACTCCACGAGCGCCGTCGACACCAAGACCGACGCCAAGATCCGCGAGGGCCTGGCGAGCTACCTGCCCAACACGACCAAACTCATCATCGCCCAGCGTATTAGCTCCGTGCAGGATGCTGACCGCATCATCGTCATGGAGGGTGGCCGCATCAAGGACATCGGCAACCATGACGAGCTGCTCAAGACGAGCGAGATCTACCGCGAGACCTTTACCTCGCAAAACAAGATGAGTGCCGAGGGCGAGGAGGCGGCCGAGACCGTCGCAGCCAACACCGAGGCATCCGCGCCGCAAGCTCAGACCCAGGAAGGAGGCGAGGCACATGAGTAAGGCAGCTACCGCCGAGCGCGCGCGCAACCGCAAGGGCGGCACCATGACGCGCCTGATCAAGATGCTCTTTGGCTTCTACCCCGTGCTTTTGCCCCTCGTCGTCGCCGGCGTTGTGCTCTGCGCCATCATCAACTCCATCGGCGCGACGTTTCTCCAGAGCGCGCTGCAGGTCATTAGCGAATCGTGGCAGTCGGGCGACTGGACGGCCGCGCAGCCCAAGATTCTGAAGCTCGTGACCACCCTCGGCTGCATCTACGCCGTAGGCGTCGCCTCCTCGCTTTTCTGGAACCGCGCCATGGCCGTCATCACGCAGGGCTCGCTCGAGAAGCTGCGCGAGAAGATGTTCAACCGCATGCAGGACCTGCCGATCCGCTACTTCGACACGCACCAGCGCGGCGACATCATGAGCCACTACACCAACGACATCGACACACTGCGCCAGATGATCAGCCAGTCGCTGCCCAACCTGCTCATGACGATCATCGTCATCGTCACCGTGTTCTTCATCATGCTGTACTACAGCGCGTGGATGTGCCTGGTCATCATTGCCGGCGTCGCCTTTATGACCTTTATGACCAAGCTGCTCGGCTCCAACTCCGCGCGCTTCTTTATCGCGCAGCAGACCGAGCTCGGCGTGGTCGAGGGCCATATCGAGGAAGTCATGAACGGCCAGAAAGTCGTCAAGGCGTTCTGTCACGAGTCCGCCGCCGAGGCCGATTTTGACGAGCGCAACGAGAAGCTCTTCGAGGTCTCGCAGAAGGCCAACATGTACGCCAACATCCTCATGCCGATCCTCGGGAACCTGGGCGACTTGCTCTACGTGCTGGTCGCGCTGACCGGCGGCATCTTCCTGGCGCTGGGCGTGCCCAACCTGAGCCTCTCGGGCATGGCGCTCTCCATCGCCGTCGTGGTGCCGTTCCTCAACATGACCAAGCAGTTCTGCGGCCAGATCGGCCAGATCTCGCAGCAGATCAACGCCGTGGTCATGGGCCTTGCCGGCGCCGAGCGTATCTTTGAGCTACTCGACGAGGAGCCCGAGGCCGACGAGGGCTACGTGACGCTTGTCAACGCACAGGTGAATCCCGACACCTGGCAGCTCGAGGAGGCCGACCACCGCACCGGCATGTGGGCCTGGAAGCACCCGCACCGCGCGACCGGCGAGATCGAGTACGTGCCGCTGCGTGGTGACCTGGTCATGGATAACGTGGACTTTGGCTACACGCCCGACCACGAGGTGCTGCACGGCGTGTCTGTGTACGCCAAGCCGGGCCAGAAGGTCGCGTTTGTCGGTGCCACCGGTGCCGGTAAGACGACCATCACCAACCTCATCAACCGCTTCTACGACATTGCCGACGGCAAGATCCGCTACGACGGCATCAACGTCAACAAGATTCGCAAGTCCGACCTGCGTCGCTCGCTGGGCGTGGTGCTGCAGGACGTGAACCTGTTCACCGGCACCGTGATGGACAACATCCGCTACGGCAACCTGGACGCCACCGACGAGGAGTGCATCAAGGCGGCCAAGCTCGCGGGAGCGGACGACTTTATCACCCGCCTGCCCGACGGCTACGACACCATGCTCACCGGCAACGGCGCGCAGCTGTCGCAGGGCCAGCGCCAGCTGATCTCGATCGCGCGCGCCGCCGTCGCCGATCCGCCGGCGATGATTCTGGACGAGGCCACGAGCTCCATCGACTCCCGCACCGAGGCAATCGTGCAGGCGGGCATGGACAAGCTCATGGAGGGTCGCACGACGTTTGTCATCGCACACCGCCTGAGCACCGTGCGCAACTCCGACGCGATCATCTGCCTGGACCACGGCCGCATCATCGAGCGCGGCAACCACGACGAGCTGATCGCCAAGCGCGGCTACTACTATCAGCTCTACACTGGAGCGTTTGAGCTGGAGTAGGACCGGTTACTGACGGAGGGCGCCCCGGGGGCGGCGGGGTAATTCCTCCGTGCTCAAACATTCTCGCTTCGCTGCGAAACTGCGCGCGGAGGAAATACCCCGCCGCCCCCGGGGCGCCCTCCTGCGCGCGATCAGCCCGTCATTAAAAACGGAATAAAAGTTTGCGAGGCCCTGGCCATTTGGCCAGGGCCTCGTTTTGTGTGACAAAGGGACTGTCCCTTTGTCACACAAATTAACTACTTGAGGAGTTGGGCCATGGCGTTGACGAATTTTTGTACTTGGAGGGTGGGCTCGAGCGGGTAGTGCAGATAGACCGGCACCTCGCGGCCGCACAGGAACGGCACGCCCACAAAGGCCGGGTGCACGCCCGACCACGCGCCGCAGGTAAGTACCGCGTCGCCCTTTTCCTCCGCCTCGTTAAAGAGCGCGAAGTCAAAGCTGTCCACGTCGATGACATCCACGCCGCCGTCGGCCAACAGGTCGATGCGCAGGCTGTCCATGGCGTCGTTGCCGTGACGCAGCACGCGCAGGCGCATGCCCTCCAGATCGGCAACCGTGATACGGCTCTTGCGCGCAAGCGGGCTCGTGCGCGGCACATCGATATAAAACGGCACGTTGACGATGAGAAGCTTTTGGCATGCATCGCCCCAGCGCGGGGTCGAAAAGCTCGACTGCACCACATCGACCTCGCGGCCCAAGCTGCGCATGACGGTCTCGCGCTCGTCGTAGAGGTCGCTCACCGGTACGATCTCAAAACGCAGCGACGGCTCCAGCTCGTGTACGCCCGTCCACATCGAAAGCGTCTGACGGCCCGGGCACATCATCGACACGCCCAGGCGAACCGCACCGCCATCGCCCGCCGCGCGTCGGGCGCGGCGCAGGGCATCCTCGGACTGGCGCATGATCGAGCGCGCGTCGTCTACCAGCAACGCACCCGCCGGCGTCACCTTGACGCCCGAATGTGAGCGCTCGAACAGCGTGATGCCAAACTCGGCCTCGAACCCCGACACCTGTTTGACGAGCGCCGGCGTCGACACGCGCAATTTTGCCGCGGCGCGCGAGAAGCTTCCCAGCTCCGCGGCGGCCGAAATGGCCTCAAGTCGTCGATCGTACACGTCATCTCTCCGTTTTCGCACGTACGGCCACACGGTGCCGCAGGGGGTCGTTTTCGCAGGCCACATGCTCAACACAGGCAAACTGCGGCACACGGTGTAAACCTACGGTTAACGCCATTCTAACAAATATGCAATTCACCTGCACAAACGCAAAGCATACGATAACCAGCGAAAACCACGTGGGTCGGTTAATGGAAGTGACTCACCGGGAGGCACAAGAAGGGAAGTTCCTATGAGCAATTGGCTTAAGCTCGAGGGCGATGTCTGCGCCGTGACTGGCGCGCTCGGCGGTATGGGCGCCGAGATCTGCCGCGAGTTCGCCCGCAATGGCGCCAACGTCGTCATGCTCGACCTGGACGAGGAGAAGGTCAAGGCCGCTGCCGCCGACCTCGCTGCCGAATTTGGCATCCACGCCGAGGGCTACAAGATGAACGCCACCGACGAGGCCGAGGTTCAGGCCGCCGTCGATGCCACCATCGCCGACTTCGGCCGCGTCGACGTCCTTGTCAACACCGCCGGCATCCTGCGCTTCGCCGCCATGGAGGACCTGCCGCTGAGCGACTGGGAGCAGGTGCTCAACGTCAACCTCACCGGTTACTTCATCACCTCGCAGCGCTTTGGTCGCGAGATGATCAAGGCCGGCCAGGGTCGCCTGGTGCACATCTCGACCGTTGCCAGCCACTCCCCCGAGACGTTCTCGGGCGTGTACAGCTCCACCAAGGCGGGCGTCAACATGATGTCCAAGATGCTGGCTGCCGAATGGGGCCCCTACGGCGTCCGCTCCAACTGCGTCGAGCCTTGCTTCGTTAAGACCCCGATGTCGGCCAACTTCTACGCCGACCCCGAGGTCGAAAAGAGCCGCAGCCGCCTGATCGCCACGCGCCGCATCGGCGAGGTCAGCGATATCGCCAACGCCGTCATGTTCCTGGCGTCCAAGCGCTCGGACTTTACCACCGGCGACGCCATCAAGGTCGACGGCGGCTTCTCCAACATGATGGGCGACCTCACCGCCAAGCCCGGCGGCCGTCGCGCCTATGCCGACAACTACCTTAAGAACAAGGGTGTCGAGCTCTGGTCCGATGAGTCCGGCGTCGCCAAGCCGACTGACCAGTAAACCAACCCGACAGGGAGGACCCGCAGACACGCCTGTTCCCCCCCCCGTATCGATTAGAAAGAGTCCAATGGCTTCCACCAACTCCAACAAGGGTCGCGCCGTCGTGCTTTCCGCCGCGTGCGTCACCATGTTCTTCATCAGCTCCATCGCGCTGTATTCCGTCGTGAGCAAGAACCTGCTCGCCGTCTACCCCGAGTGGTCGAGCGCCCTTACCTGGGCTTTCCCGGTCTTTCAGACCATCATGGCCGTGACGGGCATCTTCGCCGGCCGCATCTCCGATAAGATCGGCCCGCGCAACGTCGTGATCGCCGCCGCCGTGTGCTACGGCCTGGGCTGGTTCATGTCCGGCACCGTCACCGAGCCGTGGCAGTTCTACCTGTGGTTCTCGCTTGTCGCCGCCATCGGCAACGGCCTGGGCTACAATCCGGCGCTCACCACCGGCCAAAAGTGGTTCATCGACAAGAAGGGTCTCGCCTCCGGCATCACCCTGGCCGCTTCGACCGCCGGTCCCGCCGTGCTGTCCCCGGTGCTCGCCTCGCTGCTCATCCCGAGCCTGGGCATCTTTGGCGCCCTTAAGGCGCTCGGAGTCATCTTCTTTGTGATGATCGCCGCCTCCGCCCTGTTCCTGAAGGCCCCCGAGGCCGGTTGGCTGCCCGAGGGCTTCGAGGCCCCCAAGGGCGGTGCGCACGCCGGCACCTTCGGTGACCTCACCCCGGGCGAGATGGTCAAGACCCCGCGTTTCTGGGTCCTCATCGTCACCTTCGCCTTTGCCGCCACCGCGGGCACCCTGCTCGTCGGCAAGGTTGCCTCCATCGCCGCCGTCCAGCTCTTCACCGACCCCACGAGCGCCGCGGCCGTCGCCCTCGGCGGCGTGGTCGTCTCCGTCAACACCTGCGCCAACCTGGTTGGCCGTCTGTCCTTTGGCCAGATCATCGACAAGCTCGGCGCCTATAAGTCGCTGCTCATCAGCCTTGTCGTCACCATCGTCGCACTCGTCATCATGTCGATGAGCTTTACGCAGGCCATGTTCTTTGTGGCGCTCGCTCTGCTCGGCTTTAGCTTTGGCGCCCTGCTCGTCATCTACCCGCCGCTCACCGGTGGCGCCTTTGGTACCAGCAACATCGGCGTCAACTACGGCATCATGTTTTTGGGTTATGCCGCTTCCACCTGGATCAGCCAGCCCATCACCGCCGTGCTGTATCACGCCGAGGCCGGCAGCGCCGCCTATCAGCAGTCCTTCTACGGCGCCATTGTGATCGCCGCCATCGCCGTCGTGCTCACCGTCTACATGATGGTCTCCGACAGCAAGAAGAAGTCCGCCTAGTTTTACCGATGCGACAAAGGGACAGTCCCTTTGTCGCATTCCACCGGTCACCAGTATTAAGGAGTCGAAATGTCTGAGCTCAACCCCGTCCGCATTGCCGTTATCGGCGCCGGCGCCATGGGCCGCAACCACATCCGCTTTGTCACCGAGGAGCCCGAGGCCGAGCTCGTCGCCATCGCCGACGCCTTTGAGGGCGCCCGCGCCACGGCTGAGGCCGCCGGCGTGCCGTTCTTCACCGATCCCGCCCAGATGATGGACGAGGTTAAGCCCGAGGCCGTCATCATCGCCACGCCCAACGACCTGCACCTGGGCGTTGCCCGCGAGGCTGTGAAGCGCAATATCGTACCGCTGGTCGAAAAGCCGATCTCCAACGACCTGGAGGATGCCCAGGCTTTCGCTGCCGAGGCCGAGACCGCCGGCGTGCCCGTGCTCGTGGGTCAGCACCGTCGCCACAACCCCTTCGTCAACAAGGCCAAGGAGATCATCGAGTCCGGCGAGCTGGGCAAGCTCACCGTGTCGAGCTTCCACTACATGATCTATAAGAATGACGAGTACTTCGATGTCGAATGGCGCCGCAAGAAGGGTGCCGGCCCGATCCTGGTCAACCTGGTGCACGACGTCGACCTGCTCCGCTACCTGCTGGGCGAGCCCGTTGCCGTCCAGGGTATGCAGTCCAGCGCCGCCCGCGGTTTTGAGACCGAGGACTCCGCCGTGGTCAACGTCCGTTTTGCCGATGGCGCGCTCGCAAGCATGACCATCTCCGACGCCACCGCCAGCCCCTGGAACTGGGAGGCAACCGCTCGCGAGGACCCGCAGTACCGCCCCTTCGACGCCGACGCCTACTTTATCGGCGGCACTAAGGGCGCCCTGTCGCTGCCCCGCCTGCACCAGTTCTCCTACGACGGCGCCTCCAACTGGCACAAGCCGCTGCAGATGGAGATTCCGGCCGTCGACCCGGCACTGCCGCACAAGATGCAGCTCAAGCACTTTGTGAAGGTTGTCCGCCGCGAGGTCGAGCCCGTCGTGACCCCCGCCGACAACGTTAAGACGCTCACGCTTCTCAACGCTATCAAGGAGGCCGCCGAGACCGGCCAGCTCGTCGAGCTGTAATGCCTTAAGAGCGACCGCGGCAGAAACCCCATGCCGAACCCTTCGGTCCGTCACCAACAAGCCCCTCTTCTTTGCCCCGCGAGCAGCCTCCTGCCCGCGGGGCATTTTGCTACCTTGCCGACGATTTTTCTGGGGCGGGGGCTATTTTGCACCTCGGCTTGATTCGTTCGCCACGAAATGGGCCTATCTACTACGTTTAGCCAATCACCCTCAAACATACCATATTTCCTAAAATCAAAACCGACGCTCCTATAAGTTGTCAAGAGGCAGTTTGCGGGAGCGCTCTCTC
>CAUFMB010000037.1 GCA_959026535.1 uncultured Collinsella sp.
CGGCGAGTTAGCCGGCAGGTCGGCATGTCAATCCTGGTCTAACAGAGCCTTATTTTTTGGCCTCGAAGGGTAGATTTTGCGCTTTTGGTAAAGAAATGAGTGCGTGTTTTGCTGTGTGCTGGCATTGGTACAAAAAAGGGCCCGGAAGGCGAAGCCTTCCGGGCCCTTTGCAATGCAAGTGTGCTTGCAAGTACGATTTAGCGCACCTGAGCGACGTAAGCGACGTTGGTTGAGGAGACCTTGTCCTCGAGCTGGACGCTCATGCGGGAATCGCCGGCGGTGGCGACGGTCAGATCGCCGGCCTCGACGTAGCCGAGCTCCTTAGCGGTCTCGATTGCCTTGACGATCGTGCCGTTGACGGTGCCCTGGGTAATCTCGGCCTGGTGCGGGATAACGCCCCAGTACATAATCATCTGCTGGACGGCCCACTCGTGGCGGGAGAACGCGCAGATCGGCATGTTGGGACGGAAGTGCGAGATCAGGCGAGCAGTACGACCGGTGGTCGTCGGCACGGTGATGCACTTGGCGCCAACGGTGGTGGCCATGTTCACAGCGGACATACCCACAACGTTGTTGACGACGCGGGTGCCGTGAGCATCGGCCGGAACCTCGAGCGGAGCGTGAGCCGGGAGGTACTTCTCGGTCTCGAGAGCAATGCTGGCCTGCATCTTAACGGCCTCGACCGGGTACTTACCGGCAGCGGACTCGCCAGAGAGCATAACGGCGTCGGTGCCGTCGTAGATGGCGTTAGCAACGTCGGCAACCTCGGCGCGCGTCGGGCGCGGGTTCTGCTGCATGGAGTCGAGCATCTGCGTAGCGGTGATAACGGGCTTGTAGGCCGCGTTGCACTTGGCGATGATCTCCTTCTGGATGTGCGGAACGAGCTCGGGCTTGATCTCGATGCCCAGGTCGCCACGGGCGACCATGATGCCGTCGGAAGCCTCGAGAATCTCGTCGAAGTTCTCGACGCCCAGGGCACACTCGATCTTCGGGAAGATCGTCACGTGCTCGCCACCGTTCTCGCGGCAAAGCTTGCGGATGCCGCGGACGGACTCGCCGTCACGGATGAAGGAAGCGGCGATGTAGTCGATGTTCTCGGTCAGGCCAAAGAGGATGTCCTGACGATCGCGCTCGGTGATGGCGGGCAGCGAGATGTTGACGTTGGGCATGTTGACGCCCTTGCGCTCGCCGATCAGGCCGTCGTTCTTAACGACGCAGGTCATGTCCTGGCCACTGACGGACTCGACCTCGAGGGCAACCAGGCCGTCATCGATCAGGATGAGGGAGCCCTTCTCGACCTCGGAAGGCAGAGCCAGGTAGTCGAGGGAGATGTGCTCAGCGGTGCCGTGGAAATCCTCGGACGTGGGCTGAGCGGTGACGACGATCTTATCGCCGGTCTTGACGGCAACCTTCTTGCCGTCGACCAGAAGGCCGGTGCGGACCTCGGGGCCCTTGGTGTCGAGCAGGATGCCGACAGGCAGACCGAGCTCCTTGGAAATACGGCGGACGCGCTCGATGCGACCGTGGTGCTCGTCGTAGGAGCCGTGCGAGAAGTTAAAACGGGCGACGTTCATGCCCGCCTTGATCATCTCGCGGATGGTCTCGTCGCTATCGCAGGCGGGACCCATGGTGCATACAATCTTGGTGCGCTTGTACATTCAGACCTCCATCTGACATCGTCTTGCGCTGATAGATAAACCATAAGAAATAAAACTGAGATGATTATAACGAAATGCCGACCGAATACCCCAAAAAATCGACCGTATGCCGAATTAGAAGTTCATTTTTTGCGGAAAAACGGTATATGCAAAAACTTTACCAACCGTTCTAACCGCTGCTATCTGGGCGATATTTTAGTTCGATGATGCGCCGAAGAAAAAACGTTTTATCAATCTTGAGCATCACACTGTCTGCACCGTTGCGCCTGTGCCGTGTTTCCAGATGGAATGTTTTGGCTAGACGCGTCGCTTTGGGGTACCATAGCTCCACTATCAACTGCCGCTCAGCACGGCAGCCTTGATGAGCCCTTGCCCTTCTCCTGGGAATTATGATCGGGCATCAATCTGCTGAGTGGCCCGAATCCCAGGAGGGGACTCTATATGCAAAAGGAATACCTGTCCGCCGCGGCGGAGGTGCTCAGCGACCAAGGTGTCGATGAGAACCTCGGCCTGAGCAACGACGAGGCGTCGTCGCGCCTTGCCAAGACAGGCCCTAACAAGCTCGAGGAAGCTGAGAAGACGCCGCTATGGAAGCGTTTCTTTGAGCAGATGGCCGACCCCATGGTCATCATGCTGATCGTTGCCGCCGTTATCAGCGCACTTACGGGCATGGTCAAGGGCGAGCCCGATTTTGCCGACGTCGCCATTATCATGTTCGTCGTTATCGTCAACTCGGTGCTGGGCGTGGTCCAGGAGGCCAAGAGCGAGGAGGCCCTCGAGGCCCTGCAGAAAATGAGCGCGGCGCAGTCCAAGGTGCTGCGCGACGGCAAGCTCGTACACCTGCCGAGCGTCGAGCTCGTGCCCGGTGACGTGATCATGCTCGAGGCGGGCGACTCGGTCCCGGCCGACTGCCGCGTCCTCGAGAGCGCCACGATGAAGATCGAAGAGGCCGCACTGACCGGCGAGTCCGTGCCGGTCGAGAAGCATGCCAACGTGATTGAGCTTGCCGCGGGCACCGACGACGTGCCGCTCGGCGACCGCAAGAACATGTGCTACATGGGCTCCACCGTGGTGTACGGCCGCGGTCGCGCCGTCGTGGTCGGCACCGGCATGAACACCGAGATGGGCAAGATCGCCGGCGCCCTGGCCGAGGCCAAGGAAGAGCTCACGCCGTTGCAGGTGAAGCTCGCCGAGCTCAGCCGCATCCTTACCATCATGGTTATCGTCATCTGCGTCGTGATCTTTGGCGTCGACATCATCCGTCACGGCGTGGGTAACGTCCTTACCGACCCGACTGCCCTGCTCGACACCTTTATGGTCGCCGTCTCGCTCGCCGTCGCCGCCATCCCCGAGGGCCTGGTCGCCGTCGTGACCATCGTCCTTTCGCTCGGCGTGACCAAGATGGCCAAGCGCCAGGCAATCATCCGCAAGCTTTCTGCTGTCGAGACGCTCGGCTGCACGCAGACCATCTGCTCGGACAAGACCGGCACGCTTACCCAGAACAAGATGACCGTCGTCAAGCACGAGCTCGCTGCGCCCAAGGAAAAGTTCTTGGCCGGCATGGCGCTGTGCTCCGATGCCCAGTGGGACGAGGAGCTGGGCGAGGCCGTGGGCGAGCCGACCGAGTGCGCACTCGTCAACGATGCCGGCAAGGCTGGTCTTACTGGCCTGACTGCCGAGCACCCGCGCGTGGGCGAGGCCCCGTTCGACTCGGGCCGTAAGATGATGTCCGTGGTCGTCGAGACCCTGGACGGCGAGTACGAGCAGTACACCAAGGGCGCGCCCGACGTGGTGATTGGCCTGTGCACCCATATCTATGACGGTGAGAAGGTCGTTCCGCTGACTGAGGAGCGCCGCGCCGAGCTCGTGGCAGCCAACAAGGCCATGGCCGACGAGGCCCTGCGCGTGCTGGCGCTGGCGAGCCGCACCTACACCGAGGTTCCCGCCGACTGCAGCCCCGCTGCGCTCGAGCATGACCTGGTCTTCTGCGGTCTGTCCGGCATGATCGACCCGGTCCGTCCCGAGGTAGCCGATGCTATCCGCGAGGCGCACGATGCCGGTATCCGCACCGTCATGATCACGGGCGACCACATCGACACCGCCGTGGCCATCGCCAAGCAGCTGGGCATCGTCGCCGATCGCAGCCAGGCCATCACCGGCGCCGACCTCGACCGCATGAGCGACGAGGAGCTCGACGCGCACATCGAGGACTACGGCGTGTACGCCCGCGTCCAGCCCGAGCACAAGACCCGCATCGTCGAGGCTTGGAAGTCACGTGACCAGATCGTTGCCATGACGGGCGACGGCGTCAACGATGCCCCGTCCATCAAGCGCGCCGACATCGGCGTCGGTATGGGCATCACTGGCACCGACGTCACCAAGAACGTCGCTGATATGGTGCTCGCCGACGATAACTTCGCCACCATCATCGGTGCCTGCGAAGAGGGCCGTCGCATCTACGACAACATCCGCAAGGTCATCCAGTTCCTGCTTTCGGCCAACCTTGCCGAGGTGTTCTCGGTGTTCATTGCCACGCTCATCGGCTTTACCATCTTCCAGCCGGTGCAGTTGCTGTGGGTGAACCTGGTCACCGACTGCTTCCCCGCGCTCGCGCTGGGCATGGAGGGTGCCGAGGGCGATATCATGAAGCGCAAGCCGCGCAACGCCAAGGATGGCGTCTTTGCCGGCAATATGGGCCTGGACTGCGTGGTCCAGGGCTTGATCATCACCGTGCTGGTGCTGGCGAGCTTCTTTGTGGGCGTGTACTTTGACATGGGCTACATCCACATCGCCGATATGATTGCCGGCAATGCCGACGAGGAAGGCGTGATGATGGCGTTCATCACGCTCAACATGGTCGAGATCTTCCACTGCTTCAATATGCGCAGCCGTCGCGCGTCGCTGTTTAGCATGAAGAAGCAGAACAAGTGGCTGTGGGCTTCGGCCGCGCTGGCGCTGGTACTGACGGTTATCGTGACCGTTCAGCCGACGCTTGCCGAGATGTTCTTTGGCCCCGTGACGCTTGAACTCAAGGGTGTTATCGCCGCCCTGGGCCTGGCCTTCCTGATCATTCCGCTGATGGAGATCTACAAGGCGATCATGCGCGCGGTCGAGAAGGAGTAGGTCGAAAGGCTATCCTTCCCGCCGGCCCGACCGCCTGCGGGGTTTCTTCTTCGCTGGTCCTCGCGCTTCGCGCTGCGGGATCGCTCAGAAGAAACTCCTCCCGGCGGGCGGGCCTTCGGATAGCCTCTCGGGACCGTAAGCTGAGGGAAAGTGTGTGAGCTGGTCGGGCTTTGCCCGGCCAGCTCTTTTTGATTTAAAATACCTGCTCAGTTGTGATTTTGGGTACTGGGAGGCGTTTGTGGGCAAGGCTAAGGCTAAGGCGAAGAAAAAGACGACGGGGGCGCGGGCTAAGCGCGATCGTCGTCGGAAGCTCGCGACCGAAGCCCCTGCATCTGCTGAGGAGCTGCTGGCAAGCGTGCCGGGGCTTGATGCGCTGCAGGATGTTCCGGCGTTCGATGACCTGCCGGTCGATGCGGCTCAGCAGGCTGCATTTGACGACTTTTGTGCACAGGCCGAGGAGCCCGAGCAGATGCAGCTCGGTGCCGTGGTGCGCCTGGACCGCGGGTTTCCGCTGGTGGCGACTGCCGATGACACGTTTCGTGCCGAGCATGCCGTAGGGTTTGCCAAGTCGCGTGGCGAGGACGAGGTCTTGCTGCCCGCTGTGGGCGACCGCGTGGCGGTTCGCCGTGCTCCCGGGCACGACATGGGCGTGATCGAGTGCGTACTGCCGCGCCGTACGAGCTTCGAGCGTTGGCGTGGCCGTGCCCGCGGTGAGCGCCAGGTGCTCTGCTCCAACGTTGACAGCGTGCTGATCGTGCAGGCGCTCGGCGCCGGCGAGGTGCTGCTCGATCGCGTGGCGCGCTCACTGGTGTTGGCGCTCGATTGCGACGCCGAGCCGGTGGTGGTGCTCACCAAGGCCGACCGCTGCGAGGCCGATGAGCTCGAGCGCGATTTGGACCGCGTGCGCCGTCTGGTGGGTCCGGACGTGCGCGTGATCGTGACGTCTTCTGCCGAGGGCCTCGGCCTGGACGAGGTGCGCGCCTGCGTGCCGGCTGGGAGCTGTGCCATGATCTTGGGCGAGTCGGGCGCCGGCAAGTCAACGCTGCTCAATGCGCTGCTGGGCCACGATGCGCTAGCCACTGGCGGCGTGCGCGAGCGTGATGACCAAGGTCGCCACACCACGGTTGCGCGCGTGATGGTGACGCTGCCGGGCGACGCCGGCGTGATCGCCGATGCCCCGGGCCTGCGCAGCCTGCCGCTCGTAGGACATGAGCGGGGTCTGGCGCGTGCCTTCCCCGAGATCGTCGAGGCGTCGCGTGCGTGCCGGTTTGGCGATTGCACGCACACCCATGAGCCGGGTTGTGCCGTTCGCGAGGCCGAGGACGCGGGACAGATCGACAGCCTGCGCCTGGAGACGTTCCAAAACCTGGCGTCATCCATGCGCGTGAGTGCCCAAATGCTCGACCCAGATGTCCATCTGTAATTGAATTTTCCTATGACAGCCGTCTTCCAAATGTTCGGGAGGCGGCTTTTTTGCTGCCAAAGCGCCCCGAAATATGCGTTTTGCCGACGTTCTGACCAAAACCTTGCCACGAGCTTGACGGGCTGGTCAGCTTTTGGTCAGCAATTGGTTTGACACGTAAAACCAAGATTGCGATTGCGCCGCTTTGCGCCCTGGTCGCCCAGACAATGGTGGTACGGGCATTTGCCCGGCACCGCCATGAGAGGAGCGGCCGTGAACAAGAGCAAGCGCATCGCCATCAGTCTTGCCGCGGGCACCCTGGCCGTGGCGCTCTGCATGGTCTACGGCTCGTCGATTCGCTCGCAAGCCGAGCAGGCCCAGGCCGAGACTTTGGCAAAATACGGCGGCGACCGCGTTGAGGTGTGCGTCGCGGCGCGCGATATCGATGTGGGCGAGACCCTCGACGAGACTAATGTCATAACTCAGGAATGGCTGGCGAGTCTGTTGCCGCGTGATGCGGCGATCGAGCTGCGTCAGGTGCGCGGCGACGTGACGACCTCGCGCATTCCCAAAAACGCTGTGATTTGCAATGTCTACACCAAGGCCGAGAGCCACAAGCTCGAGGTGCCTAAAGGCAAGGTTGCCGTTTCGGTGGCGGTCGATGCCGAGCACTCGGTCGGCGGCGCCACGGGCGTGGGCAGCTATGTGGACGTGTACGTGCAAAAAGATGGCGTGACCGATCGTTTGTGCGGCGCGTACGTGATCGATACCAGCGAAGATGCCGGCACCACGCGTGAAGGCAAGATCGAGTGGGTGACACTGGCGGCAGACCCCGAAGATGTCAAGGAATTGCTGGGAGCCTCGGGAAAGGGAACGGTCAGCTTGACGATTCCCGCCACGGCGCGCGGCAAAAAGAGCGGAGGCGACGAGTGATGAAGGCGATCTGGCTTGCGTGCTGCGCGTGCGGCGATTACGGGCTGCTACAGCAGGAAGTCGAGGGTCGCGATGTGGGCGCGCAGGTGCTTCGCGTGGGCGACCTGGACGGGCTGGTATCCATGGCGCGGGCGTTTCCGTCGCGCCGCGGTGCTGCCATCATCGCGGCGTCTCTGTTCGATACCGAAGACGTGCGGAAGACCGTTGCGCGCCTGACGGCCGAGGGCCGTGTGAGTCGTGTCGTCGTGTTGATCGAGACGCTCGACCCGTCGGATATCGAAGGGCTGTTTCGCGCAGGGGCGACCGAGGTCATCGCTGCGCACAGTTTGTGCGGCAACGGGCGCGCGGGTGAGGGAACGGTTGATTCCGATCGGCGCATGACGATTGAGCCCGATGCTTTTGCTGATAGGGAACCCGGGGCGCCTCGCGCTACAAGAGGCCCGCGTGTTGATGAATATGGAAAAGCGGAAGCCGAGCATGGTCGGCGCCCCCGGGACCCCCTTGCATACGATGACGCTGGAGGGCCGGTACCGTATGGCGATGACGTTCTGGCTGAAGATATGGGATACGTGCACGGCGTAAATCTGGCCGATGAGCTCGACGAGATCGAGGGTTTTGCCGGGGCTGGCGAGCCGTGTGCCGCTGCGTCTTTGGCTTCGGAACCGCAGCCCGGGCAGCCTGCCATGCCGGCTTGGGCTCAGCGCGTGACCGCGGCGGGGGAGACGGGGATGTTGTCGCCCGCGTCCGTGTCGCCGGTTCCTGCACCGTCAGCCCCCGCGCTGTCGGCGGACGCTTCGGTTCCGTCGCGTCGGGCACCGGTCGTCTGCGCCGTTTCGGGTTCGGGCGGTTGCGGCAAGTCGACGATCGTTGCCACCATGGCGCATGCGGCGTCGCTGTTGGGTTTGCGTGCCGCTGTGCTCGACTTGGACCTCATGTTTGGAAACCTATACGATCTGCTGGGTGTCGATGCCCCGCACGATATGGCGACGCTTATCGAGCCGTCGGCGGCGGGCGCGCTTGCCGAGCCGGATATCGTGGCCGCATCGATGCGCGTCGCCCCGGGCGTCACGCTCTGGGGACCTGTCGCGGCCCCCGAGAAGGCTGAGCTCATGGCACGTCCGGTGGAGCTATTGCTCGATGTTTTGCGCCGCGAATCCGACGTGGTCTTTGTCGACACCTCGGTCTTTTGGGGCGATGCCGTGGCCGCCGCGGTGGCGGCGAGCGACCGTTGCCTGGTCGTAGGCGATGCGGCAGTATCGTCCGCGACATCCGCTTCGCGCGTCATTGAGCTGGCGAGCCGTGTGGGCGTGCCACGTACGCGCATGAGCGCCGTGTTCAACCGGTTTGGTGCGCGCGGTGCCGACGAGGACGTCGCCATGCGCCTCGAGATCGCCTGCGCACTGAGCTCCAAGATCCGCATCGCCGATGGCGGTCAGGACTTGGCCGCGCTCATGGCATTCGGTCGCGCCGACGAGGCAGTGGGTCAGACGAGCGCTTTTGCGACCAGCGTGCGCGAGGCCACGCGCGAGATGCTCGTGGAGCTGGGCTGCGCCGTCGGTCCCTGGAGCGATATGGTCACCGACCGCGCGACCCGCACCGAGCGCCCGCGCATCCGTCTTCCCTGGTCTCGTGAGGGTGATTCGCGATGAGTCTGCAGACGAGGATTAAAGCCGCCGGCGCGGCCGCCGCGGCTGCCCCCGTTGATGCGGGACGCCGCCGTGCCGTTAAACGCCGCACCAAGCGTGCGGTGATGGACCGCATGGGCTACGACGAGGTGGCGCGCATCAGTGCCTACGTCGACCCGGCCCTTGCCCGCTCTGAGCTACGTCCGGCGGTGGAAGCGGCGCTCAACGTGGAAGAGCCGACCGACTTGGCGACGCCTGAGCGTGAGACCATCATCGACGAGATCCTAGATGACGTGGTGGGCCTGGGACCGCTGCAGCCGCTCATCGAGGACGACACCGTTACCGAAATCATGATCAACGGCTGTCGCTCTGCCTTTTTTGAGCGCAGTGGCGTTTTGTATCCCATCGAGCACGCGTTTGAGGACGACGAGCAGATCCGTGTGCTCATCGACCGCATCATCTCGCCGCTCGGCCGTCGTATCGACGAGCGCAGCCCCATCGTCAACGCCCGCCTCAAGACGGGTTATCGCGTCAACGCGGTGATTCCGCCCGTGGCGATCGACGGGCCAATCCTCACCATCCGTAAGTTTTCGGACCGTATCTGTTCGTTGGACGAGCTTGTGGGGTTGGGGTCACTGCCGCTTTGGTATGCGCAGCTGCTGTCGTGCGCGGTGTCGTTGCGGCAGGACTTGGCGGTTGCGGGAGGCACGGGGTCGGGCAAGACCACGCTGCTCAACGCGCTGTCGTGCGAGATTTCCACCGGCGAGCGCATCGTGACGATCGAGGATTCCGCCGAGCTCAAGTTTGCACATCACCCACACGTTGTTCGTCTGGAGGCGCGTGAGGCGTCAATCGAGGGCGAGGGTGCGGTGACGATTCGCGACCTGGTGACCAATGCTCTGCGTATGCGTCCCGACCGCATCGTCGTGGGCGAGGTGCGCGGCGCCGAGTGCTGCGACATGCTGCAGGCCATGAACACGGGCCACGACGGCTCGCTCACCACGCTCCATGCGGGTACCGAGCAGGAGACCGTGGTTCGCCTGACGCTGCTTGCGCGCTACGGTATCGATTTGCCGAGTGAGCTTATCGAAGAGCAGATCGCCATGGCGCTCGACGGCATCGTGATGTCCGAGCGTCATGCAGATGGCAAGCGCTTTGTGGCCTCATATTCGGGGGTTCACCGCGGCGCGTCGGGCGGTGTCGAGCTCGAACGCTATGTGACTTTCGATGCCGCCGAACGCACCTGGACGCTCGACCGCGAGCCGCCGTTTATTGCGGAGGGCTTGCGGTCGGGAACGCTCACGCAAGAGGAGGTGGACGAATGGAGATCGCTATGCCCCTCGTCGTAGGGGGTTTGGCGGGGCTTTCTATCGCGACGGCGTGTGGGGCAGAGCCTCATGTGCCGCGGAGGCCGCCGGCGGAGCTGGCGCGCCAGACGTTCGAATCGATGGCGGAGAAGCTGCCGCGTGAGTTGGCGGAAAACGACCTGCTGATAAAGATTGCCCGCTCGTGGGCGTCGCTGATCCCCGCAGATCGCCTTGGGCTTGCTATTGAGGATAACGCGGCTCGTCTGGCATTTCTGCTGCTGTCGAGCGGTATCTGCAGCGTTTTGCTGGCCGTTGCGTCGTTGTCGCCCATCGGCTTTGTCTTGGGGCTGGTGGCGCCGTTTGGCGTGGGCGCCGCGCGTGACACCTTTGATCGCCGGCGCGAACAGCATGATGTAGAAGAGGCCATGCCCGAGGCATTCACAGCGTTATCCATGTCGCTTGCCTCGGGGCATTCGCTGGCACAGGGCATGCGCTTTGTGGGCGCCCATGCGCAAGAGCCGGTGCATACCGAGTTTTTGCGGGTGGCGGCGGCAATCGATTGCGGTATCTCGGCGACCGACGCACTCGATGACCTACTCGTTCGCATCGATGCCCCCGGCCTTTCGCTTGTCACCTTGGCGCTCAAAGTATCGCAGCGTACCGGGGCTCCGCTTGCCGGCTTGCTATCCGAGGCGTCGAGCATGGTGGGTGAGCGCATTGAGCTCAAACGCCGTCTGGACGTTAAGACGTCACAGGCGCGTATGTCGGCACACATGGTCGCGGCGATGCCGGCGGGCATGTGCGCGGTACTGGCTTTGCTTTCGGCAGACTTTCGCCGCGGTCTTGCGACGCCGGCTGGTGCGGGCGCCGTGGTGCTGGGACTTGCCCTCAACGTCGTTGCCCTGGTGGTTATCCGGCGCATTATGCGGGTGGAGCTATGAGCGCCCCGGTTGCAGTTGCGGCTTGCCTGTGCGCCCTGAGTGTATTTGTCGCGACGGGTTTGGATCGGGCGGATGCACGCAAGATCGCAGAGGCCTGCAAGCGCGAGGCGGTGCTGGTCGCTGCCGCGGGTCGCTCGGTGGTCGATGCTCTGACCGCGCGAGTGAAGGGCGCGGTTGGAGCGGGCGGCCCGGCGCGAGTGTCGCTCGGCGAAGTGTCCGAGATGATTGATGTTGTGCGCTTGGGTCTTTCGGCCGGTCTTTCGTTTGATGCGGCGCTTGAGATTTTCTGCGCCAACCGCCGGTCAGTGCTGGCTCTTCGCCTTGAGCGCGCCTGCATGGCGTGGCAGGTGGGCGTGGGCACGCGTGAGGACGAGTTGTTGGCCGCCGCGCGCGACCTGGACGTGCGAGCGCTCGAGACCTTTGCCATCACGGTGGGGCAGGCGCTCGCCCTGGGTGCCCCACTTGCCGAGACGCTGGCCGCTCAAAGTCGCGAGATCCGTGCGGCTCATCGCGCCGCGGTCGAGCGCGAGATCGAGCGTGCGCCCGTCAAGCTGCTGATTCCCACCGGCACGCTCATCTTGCCGGCGTTGCTTCTGTCCATATTGGGCCCGCTGCTGGGAGCAGGCGGGATGATGTAGGGAGGAATACATGAACACGATGACTGACGCTGCTGGCAAGGTCCAGGGCTGGGCGTTTTGCCGGGCGGCACATGTTCGTCAGCGCGCCAAGGAACTATTGCAGGAGGAGAGTGCACAGGGTACCACCGAGTATGCCATCTTGGTCGGCGTGCTCGTGGTGATCGCGATTATCGCCATCGTCGCATTTAAGGGCAAGGTCCAAGATCTATGGAACGCTATCAGCGAGGGCATCAACAGCCTGTAGAGGGCGAGCGCCCCATCGGGGTGCTGCTGGTGTTTGCTTGCCTGACCGTGGCGATAGCGGCGGTGCTTTGGGGGCTTAACGCCGCGCGGCAGCAGCGTCCTGGGACCGCCTCCGATTTGGGCTCAGATTCGGCGGTGGCGTCTCAAAAAGATGAGATGCGAGATGCGGACGATTCGGATGTCGCTGTCACGGCGCAAACCTTTCTGCGGACGCTCGACAAGCGGTCTGGCACTGCGACGGATTCGCCTGAGGGCAACGCGATTGCGGTCCGGCTTGCATGGTCCGAGGACCGACCGATGACCGAAGCGGCGGCGGATATGCTGCGTGCCTATCGCGAGGTACCCACGGCGCAACTTGCTCTGAGCGGCTATCTCGACATCAAGGGAAACGTGTGGGGCGCCATCGTGCGCGACGGACGCGGCTGGGTCGATATGGTGACAATTGCCGCGGATGCTGGCGATGCTTCGTGTCGTCTGCGCGCCGTGCGCCTGAGCCCGCAGGCAACGGACTCAAAGGAGGGATCGTGAAATGCATGATGTCCTGCGTGAGGAATCTGCCCAGGCGACGGTCGAATACGCCATTGTCACGGTGGCGCTGTTATCGATCGTGCTGGCGATCGCGGGACTTTGGCGTGCCGGCACCGATGGGCGCTTGGCGGCGCTGGTTGAGCGGGCGGCGTCTCATGGCATCGCCCCATCGTCGGTTATCGATGCCGCGACGGGTGCCAAGGACATCGCTCTGTATTGATATCGCGTGCGAGGATCGGGCGCAATCTACGGTCGAGGCCGCCTTTTTGCTGCCGACGTTTTTGACACTTATCTTGCTCGCGTTGCAGCCGGTGTGCCTGCTCTATACGCGTGCGGTCATGGAGTCTGCCGCCGCCGAGACCGCGCGGCTTATGACCACGACGACGGTGGAGGACGACGATGACCTTAAGGAGTTCACTCGCCGCAGACTTGCCGCGGTGCCCAACGTCTCGATTTTTCATGCCGGCGGGCCGCTGTCGTGGGATATCGAGTTGGGGCGGGCCGGTGCCGGTGGCGTTTCGTCCGTGTCTGTTGCCGGCGAGGTTAAGCCGCTGCCCGTGATCGGTGCATTTGTGCAGGCCATGGGCAGTGCGGGTGAGGGCGGCTATGTCGAGCTCAAGGTCGACGTCTCGTATCGATCGCGTCCCGAATGGCTGGAGGGAGATTATGATTCATGGATTGCTGCATGGGATTAGGCGCTGCCTGTTGCGGGCGACGCAAGGGTTTGCGGCCCGCCGTCGACCAGGCGCTCGCCGCAAGCGGGGCGGCTTTATGGGCCGTGCCGGTATCGACTTGTTTATCGAAGACGGGGCCTATACCACGCTCTCCTCTGCGGTTGTCATTCTGGTGGTGCTTACGCTGCTGTTTTCGTCGACCGCGGCGATATGGAGCATGTCGCGCGCCGGAGATACCCAGGTGGCGGCCGATAGCGGTGCCCTGGCGGGCGCCAACGTGGTGTCGTCCTATCACACAGCTGCCACGGTGGTGGATGCGAGCATTTTGAGTTTGGGCCTGGCGGGGTTTGCCACGATCGGAACCGGCTTGGTTGCCATTCTTATTCCGGGCGCCGAGGTCGTTGGCAGCGATATCATCGATACGGGAACCCAGATCATTAAAACACGTAACAAGTTTGCCAAAAGTGCGGCAAAGGGCCTGCAAAAGATTGAGACCGCCTTGCCGTACCTGGTTGCCGCGCGTGCCATGCAGGCAGTATCGGCGCAGGATACCGACGGCGTGACCTATACCGGTACGGCGCTTGCCGTGCCCAGGACATCCGAGTCGGATTTTGTTGCGCTCGAAGGATCCGAGATCTCGACCGATGCCATTAAAGATGCGTCGGAAGATCTGGAGCGCGCGGCCGAGGAGCTACAAAAAGCATCGGAGGAGACGGCGAAGGCCAAAGAGCGCGCCTGGCTAGCGGATTGCGGTGGATCGGATAAAGGTTCGGTCGGCAGCTGTTCGTGTATGTGGGAGCGTGCGAAAAGCCTAACGGATCTCTCCGGTGTTCAAAATCCGCATTACGCTTCGAGCGTTACGTGGGAGCCTCAAGTTGCCCTTGATCGCGCGAAGGACTACTACCATCGGCGTCTGGCAAACGAGAAGCCCCAAGGCTCGAGTGTCGAGATGAAGGCAGAGTCTGCGGCGCGTAAGGCGTTTTATACCTATGCGAGTGCGGAGGTCGATCGGGCATATATAACCGAGAACGGAGACAGGGTTTCCTCCTATATTCCGCTGCTGCCGCGCAACTCTGATGAGGTTCGGGCGACGGAACTCTATACCGATGCGGTGTGGCCGACGAGTGTGAACGATGACAAGGCGTATCTGCATTACGGGACGACCTGCCCTAACTATAAGAAAGGAACGCCGAGCGGATTTGCTTCGGTTGCCGATTACGATGGGCAGGATAAATGCAGCAAATGCCATTTTGGCGTTTCGTCGCTTGGTGCTGTTGCGGCGCCTTCAACCTCTATCGAAAACGGCTTCGAGTATCACTTTGACAAGTTTAAAGACGCCCTGGAGGACTACGTCGACTGTCGCAACAAGGAGCTTGAGCTCGAGCGTCAGACCGAGGACGAAGCCGACCGTGCGGGCGATGCGTTCGATACCGCCATCAAAGAACTATCCGGTGAGCGTCCGCGCATCGCCCCGCCCGGTCGCAACGGCGTGGTCGCCTTTGCGGTCTCGGGCGCCATCTCCAGTCCCGACGAGCTCAACTCTTCGTTTAACACGGCAGTTGAGCTTGGCGATCGTGGTGCAATTTCTGCTGCAGTGCTGGCGCCTGACGATGCGACCGCGCAGAACAACGTGCTCGCGCGTTTCTTCTCGACGCTGGAGGAGCGTTCGGGCGGCGTTGCCGGCGTGCTCGACGGCGTTATGGATGTTTGGGGTCGCCTACTTGTGGGGTACGGAGACATCCAGGGTGCGGCCGACGAGCTTATGGGAGAGCTGATCGGTGGCTTGGGAGGGAGTAGCGGCGCGTTGGGCTCCATCGCGTCCTGGCTCGGTGACACCGTCTCGTCCTCCGTGGCGGCGTTGGGTCTGGAGCCGTGCGACTTGCGCCTGCGAAAGCCGGTGCTGACCGATTCCGCCAACGTCATTAAGAGTCCGGGGTCTGACATTGCTGGTTTCTCTCAAGCGCAAGACAAGCTGCGAAGTATTCCGTTGGGCGTGACCGATCCCAAGGCGCTTTGCGAGGCGTTGGAATATCAAGTCGAACGCACCATTAGCGGCACGGTGTTCACGCTTGCGGAGATTCCTCTGCCCGGCGGCGGCTCCATCCCGCTCACCGTCGATGTCGCCACGCTGGTTGGCGCTCTGGGCGGTGGGTCGTAATGAGTATCCGCATGCGTCTGCGCGAGGAGCGCGCCCAAGCGACGGTGGAGATGGCAGTGGTTACGCCCGTTTTGCTGGTGCTGGCACTCATCGTGTACAACGTCATGATCTTTGCCAGCGCTGTCGCGCGCTTCGACCGCGTGGTGCCCGACATCGTGTTGGCGCACGCCGTGGCGTCGGAGGGGGAGGGCGACGAAAGCTCTGCCGATGCCTCGGCGACGGTTCAGACTCAAATTCTGAATGCCATGGAAGGCTATGGCTTGCAGATCGAAGTGTCGAGCGAGCAAGGCGCGGAGGCATCGGATGGTGGCCTGCTCTCCCTATCCGGTACGTTTAGGACCTACACCTGCACCATGCACTATGAGCCGTGGCCGACTTCTCTCAGCATCGCTGGCGTTACGCTGGGGGCGCCGACAACGTTGTCGCACGAGCGCGCGGTGACGGTCGATCCATGGCGTCCGGGGGTGGTCATGTGACCGCGGTCTCGTCCTACATCGCGTACGCGCGGGCGCTCAACAGGCTGGGTTGGACGCCGGCCGAGTTTGTGGTGGCGGAGTCGTTTGCCGTGCGCCTGCGCGGCATGCTGGGACGGTGTCCGGTTGCCGCCAACGGTCTGCCGCTCGTCATGGCGTTTCCACGCTGCTCTTCGGTCCATACGTGTTTTATGGCCTATCCCATCGACATCGCCTTCATCGATCGCGACGGCAATATCCTCGCGCGCTACGAAAGCGTTCGTCCTTGGCGCACGTGCTCCTGCCCCGGCGCCTGGGCCGTACTAGAGCGTCCTTCAATCATTGTTTCGATCCCTGCTCTCCAACGCGTGCCGGCTTAAGAACTGGCGACAGCGGACTTTCGTCATACGAAATTGGGTAAGATGGAGGAGAAGATGCATGGATGTTGAGATCCATCCCAACGCTAAAAAGCACCTGACGGAAAAGCAGGTGCTTAGCGCTTGGCTTGCGGTTACTGAGTGCATTCGTCGCGAGTCGAAGGACGAGCCGCCGAGATGGCTTGCGATTGGATGGCTCCCAGACGGACGAAGCGTGGAGCTTGTCGCGGTCGAGCTTGTCCGTGGGTGGCTTATCATTCATGCCTTGTCTCCAGTCCAGAAGAAATTTTGGCAGGAGATTGAACAGGCTCGGCAAAGGGGTCGATGATGGGCAAGACGTATACGGCCGCTAATGGTCAGGTTGTAACGGATGAAATGATTGACGCGTGGTGCGAGTCGTACGAGCGCGGAGAGTTTCCGGATGGCGAACACACCGTTGGTGGGATCGTGCATGGACGGCCCCCACTCTCAGGTGAGGGGACGGCAACGCTGTCGGTCAAGATTCCTCTGGGAATGAAGGAGGCCATTCGTCGACGGGCGGCTGCCGAGGGGATGACGCCAAGTGAGTTTGCCCGTGCGGCTCTGAGCGAAAAACTTCTTGCTGCCGGCTGATGCCTCTGACGTGCCGATTTATAGAACCGAGGCTGTGCTCAAAAACTTTTTTAAAATTCTCGGTTGACCGGAACGCGTCCTTGGTTATACTAATCAAGCCTTGAAACAAGGCACACCTCAAATGGCTGGGTAGCTCAGTTGGTAGAGCAGAGGACTGAAAATCCTCGTGTCAGGGGTTCGATTCCCTTCCCCGCCACCTTGAATTGACTAGGACCTCTGCAAAGGGGTCCTTTTCTTTTATGTAGGGTTCTGCGGAAAATGCGCCCCATTATTGAGCGATAGAACGGGACATGCTTTCCGGTGCCTGCCTCTGGCGCGCGTACACACCTCATCGCACCATCCCGAGCCCGCCTGTTCCCAGACATTCCTCCCACTTTCGCGTCACTTTACAGACCGTTCGGTCGCCTGTCCGCACACGCGGGTATACTCAAAACGATACTTATCCTATGCAATACGATGCGGGTTCGACCTGCATGATCCGAAGGGGGCAGTGATGGAGAGGATGCTCGGCGTTAATCTCTCTGGCTGGTTTATTCCCGAGCCTTGGGTGACCCCGTCGCTGTACGCGGCGACCGGTGCATCCAACGCGGCCGAGCTACAGGAGGCCATGGGTACCGCCGCCTATAACGAGCGCATGCGCCGCCATTACGAGACGTTTGTGAGCGAGGACGATTTTCGCCGCATGGCGCAGATCGGTCTCAATGCCGTGCGTCTACCGGTGCCCTGGTATGCCTTTGGTTCACAGGAGTCCGATGCGTCCTACATCTCGGTTGTCGACTACATTGATCGTGCAATTGAGTGGGCTGCCAAGTACGACATCCGCGTGCTGCTCGATCTGGCAACCGTGCCCGGTGGCCAGGGCGATTCCAACGATTCGCCCACCACGCCGGAGGCTGTCGCCGAGTGGCATTCGTCCACCAACGGCCGTCACGTCGCACTCGACGTGCTCGAGCGCTTGGCCGATCGCTATGGCGAAGCCGAGAGCCTACTGGGCATTGAGCTGCTGGACACGCCGCAGATGAGCGTTCGCAAGAGCCTCTTCACCATGACGGATGGCATTCCGGCCCACTACCTGCGCAATTTCTATCGCGATGCCTACGAGCTCGTTCGTTCGTATATGCCCGAGGATAAGATCGTCGTCTTCTCGTCGTCGGGGCATCCCAGCGAGTGGAAGCATTTTATGCGCGGCGCCAAGTACAAGAACGTCTACATGGACCTTCACCTGTACCATTACCGTGACGAATATGCGCTCGACATCACGAGCCCCCGCGGGCTGACGACGGCGATTTCGCGCAACAAGCGCGAGCTCAAAGAGGCGATTTCGACTGGGTTCCCCGTGCTGGTGGGCGAATGGTCGGGTGCGGCGATCTTTGCCAACTCGTCGGTTACGCCCGAGGGCCGCAATGCCTACGAGCGCGTGTTTATCGCCAACCAGCTGGCTTCGTTTGCGCCGGCTGCCGGTTGGTTCTTCCAAACGTGGAAGACCGAGAAGCGCATTGCAGCATGGGACGCCCGCGCGGCGCTCGGTACGCTCGAGCGCGGCATGATTGAATAGGTTGATATGACGCAAAACAGCGCCCATACGGGCAAACTCTATGTGGTCGGCACGCCCATCGGCAACCTAGGCGACCTGTCCCCGCGCGTTGGCGAGGCTTTTGCCGCCGCCGATGCCATTTGCTGCGAAGACACGCGTGTGACGTCAAAGCTGTTGATGCACCTGGGCATTTCCAAGCCGCTTGTCCGTTGCGACGAGAATGTGATCGCTAGCCGCGCTGCCGGCCTGGTCGACCGTCTGCTGGCGGGGGAGACCCTCGCCTTTGCTTCGGACGCCGGCATGCCGAGCGTGTCCGATCCCGGCCAGGCGCTGGTCGAGGCGGCGCGTGAGGCCGATGTGCCCGTCGAAGTTATTCCCGGGCCCTCTGCTTGCGTCACGGCGCTCGTTTCGTCCGGCATTCCCTGCGAGCATTTTTTCTTCGAGGGCTTTTTGGGCCGAAAGCACGGCGACCGTGTGCGCCGTTTGCAGCGCCTTGCCGTGGTGCCTGGCGCACTCATCTTCTACGAGTCTCCACATCGTATCGTGGCGACGCTCGAGGCCGTGGCGGAGGTCTTTCCCCAGCGTGAGGTCGCCGTCTGCCGCGAACTCACCAAGCTGCACGAGGAGGTCTTGCGCGGGCCCGCTGACCAGCTTGCCGAGGAGCTGCGTGCCCGCGGCGAGGTAAAGGGCGAGATTGCGCTGGTCATCGCGCCGCCGAGCGAGGATGAGGAGGCCGGTATCATGCCGGTTGGCGCCGCGGCGGCGGATCCCGACGAGGCCCTGCGCGAGGATATCCGCGTCGCGCTCGAGGAGGGGGAGCCCGCCTCTGCGGTGGCCAAGCGCCTGTCTCAGAAGTATTCGCGCCGCAAGCGCGATGTCTATGCCATGGTGCTCGATATGCAATAGATGGAGGATATCCAGCCCTTGCGCTAGAATCATCCTCTGTATGCAACGTTTTTCTGGAGGACAAACCCCATGGATCAAAGCAAGCCTTCGTTCTTTATCACGACGCCCATCTACTACGTCAACGCCGATCCGCACCTGGGCACGGCTTATTCCACCATCATCGCCGATGTTCAGGCTCGCTATCGCCGCTCCGCCGGCTATAACGTCAAGTTCCTGACCGGCATGGACGAGCACGGCGAGAAGGTCGCCGAGGCCGCAGCCAAGCACAACATGACGCCGCAGGAGTGGACCGACAGCCAGGCCCCGCACTTCAAGGAGCTTTGGAGCAAACTCGAGATCTCCAACGACGACTTCATCCGCACCACCGAGCCGCGCCAGCATCATGCCGTGCAGTACCTGTGGGAGCGCATGAAGGAGTCCGGCTACCTGTATAAGGGCAGCTACGACGGTTGGTATTGCGTGCCTGACGAGACCTACTTCACCGACACGCAGGTCCAGAAGGGTGACGAGGAGTACGGCAGCGTCGGCCAGCACCTGTGCCCCGACTGCCACCGTCCGCTCGAGCGCGTGCAGGAGGAGTCCTACTTCTTTAAGCTTTCCGCCTTCCAGGACAAGCTGCTCAAGCTCTATGACGAGCACCCCGACTTTGTCGAGCCCGCGTTCCGTATGAACGAGGTGCGCAGCTTTGTCGAGGGCGGCCTCAACGACCTCTCCGTGAGCCGCACGAGCTTTGACTGGGGCATCAAGGTTCCGTTTGACGAGGGCCACGTCACCTACGTGTGGTTCGACGCGCTGCTCAACTACATGACGGCTGTCGGTTACAGTGTCGATACCGACGAGGCCCGTGCCGAGCTCGCCTATCGCTGGCCCGCACAGTTCCACATCGTGGGCAAGGACATCATCCGCTTTCACTGCGTCATCTGGCCGGCCATGCTCATGGCCATCGGCGAGGCTCTGCCCGAGCACGTCTTTGCCCACGGCTTCCTGACCGTGCGCAATGCCGAGACCGGCAAGGCCGAGAAGATGTCCAAGAGCCGCGGCAACGCCATCGCCCCGCAGGACGTTATCGACATGCTGGGCGTCGAGGGCTATCGTTATTACTTTATGACCGACGTCGTGCCCGGTACCGACGGCGCCATCAGCTTTGAGCGTATGGAGCAGGTCTACAATGCCGATCTGGCCAACAGTTGGGGCAACCTCATCTCGCGTTCCCTCAACATGAGCGGCAAGTACTTTGACGGCTGTGCTCCGGCCAAGCCGGCGTCTGCCGATGCGTTCGACAACCCGCTGGCAAAGATCGCCGACGGCCTGGTCGAGCGCTACATGGCCAAGATGGACGTGCTCGATTACGGCGGAGCCAAGGACGAGGTCATGGAGCTCATCCACGCCGCCAACCACTACATCGAGGACTCCGAGCCCTGGGCACTTGCCAAGGACGATGCCAAGGCCGACGAGCTGGCATTTGTGATCTACAACCTGCTCGAGGCCATCCGCATCGCCGCCCACCTGCTGATGCCGCTTATGCCCCAGACTTCCGCCGAGACCCTGCGTCGCCTGTCTTGCGAGGGCGAGGCTGCAAGCGACGACCTTAAGGGCATCTGCGCCTGGAGTCAGCTCGCCGGCGGTCAGCCTGTCGAGAAGGGCGAGCCGCTGTTCCCGCGTCTGGGCTAAGACAGCGCGCGAACGCCATAGAGGCAATCTGTCGTTCGTTCTTAAGGGCATGGCCGCAATGGCCCATGCCCTTTTGTTTCATAACGCAGCCATCGTTTCAAGGAGACCGAAATGACCACTTCGCCTTTGGCAAACCCCACGGCAACGAGGGAGCTGCTTGAGGAGTTTGGCCTTGCGACCAAGCATCGACTGGGCCAGAACTTCCTGATCGACAACCATGTGATCGAGCGTATCTGTGAGCTTTCCGAGCTTGCGGGTGACGAGCGCGTGCTCGAGGTGGGTCCGGGTTGCGGTACGTTGACACTTGCGTTGCTGCAGGAAGCGGCGTGCGTTACGTCGATCGAGGCCGATCCCGAGCTCGAGCCGGTGCTTGACGCCCACGCCGCCGACTATGCCAACTTCCGCTTTATCATGGGCGATGCGCTCAAGGTGGGCCCGGAGCAGATTGAGCAGGTTGCGGGCGGTAAGCCGACGGTGTTTGTCGCGAATCTGCCCTACAACGTGGCGGCGACGATCATTCTTCAGTTCTTCCAGACGATGCCCGCGCTTAAGCGCGCTGTCGTCATGGTTCAAAAGGAGGTTGCCGATCGCATTGCCGCAACGCCCGGTAACAAGACCTATGGCGGCTACACGGCAAAACTCGGCCTGTACGCGCAGGTGACGGGTCGCTTTGAGGTGCCGCCGCGTTGCTTTATGCCGGCGCCGCACGTGGACTCGGCCGTCGTGCGTATCGACCGTGTTGACGGCGTGGTGCCCGAGGGGCTCGATC
Source organism: uncultured Collinsella sp. (assembly GCA_959026535.1). Classification (GTDB taxonomy): domain Bacteria; phylum Actinomycetota; class Coriobacteriia; order Coriobacteriales; family Coriobacteriaceae; genus Collinsella. The sequence goes on from CAUFMB010000037.1 coordinate 21,552, forward strand.
GCGAATTTGTGGCCCGCGTGATTGATGCTGCATTTGCTCAGCGTCGCAAGACCATCCGCAATTCCATGAGCGCCAACGGTTTTGCCAAGGACGTGCTCGATGCCGCTTTTGAGGCTTGCGGTATCGCACCCACCACGCGCGCCGAGACGCTCGATGTTGCCGACTTTGTCCGTCTGGCCCGGGAGCTAATCCATGACGCCTAATGCCGAACGCGTGACGTTTACCAAGAAAAAGACGACGGTTGCTTGTCCCGTGCCCTTGGCGCCGCTTGCCGACACGCATGCACATCTGCTTTCGTTTTGGGGCAAGGATGTGCCCGAGACGCTCGTGCGCGCCAAAGCCGCGGGCGTCGACCTGTTGGTGACGATGTTCGACCCCATTGCCGACAAGCGCAGCGTGGCGGACTATAGCGACTGGCTGGTGCGCGAGATTCTTCCGATGCAGGATATCCCGCAGATCAAGTATCTTGCCGGCGTGCATCCGTATGGCGCGCCGGACTATACCGACGACGTTCATGCACAGGTCGTTGCCGCACTTGATGACCCCTTATGCGCCGGTATTGGCGAAATCGGCCTGGACTATCACATGGACTATGACGACGATATCGCGCCGGCACCCCATAACGTGCAGATTGATTGCATGGCGCGCCAGCTCGAGCTTGCCGTGCGCCGCAATGTGCCGGTGGAGCTGCACCTGCGTCACGAGGACTCGGATGGGGAGCGCACCTCGCACGTTGATGCGTACAACGTACTGCGCGAGGTGGGCGTGCCCCAGGCCGGTTGTGTGCTGCACTGCTTTGGCGAGGACCGCGCCACGATGGAGCGCTTTGTGGAGCTGGGCTGCTATATCGCCTATGGTGGCGCGGCCACCTTTAAGCGCAACGACGACGTGCGCGAGGCATTTGCGGCAAC
>CAUFMB010000038.1 GCA_959026535.1 uncultured Collinsella sp.
TTGCCGCGCCCCGCAGTGCCCGCTTCCCCCGAGAACAATTATCAGTGCAGGTAGATGGCTTGTTGAAATTAGCCAATTACCGGAATGGATAGAGGTTGTCAATTCAGCCCCGTAATCCGGCAGAGTTTTGAAATGTTACAAACTTAGCATCACCCCGAAATCCAATCTAAAGAAAAGTTGCGGTGAAATGGTTCCGTTTGGCCGTTGGATGGGCTGATTGGAACTATTTCACCGCAACTCATAACGAAACCTGGGTGGCGGGACCGCTTGTCTCTAGTGGTTGTGCGGGCAATTGGCGCAGCAGCCGCTGGTGGCGTTGGTGCTGGAACCACCGCTTCGCTGGTCGGTGTTGTAGAAGCCGCTGCCTTCAAACTTGATGCCGCTGGCCGAGAACGTCTTGGCCGCCGGGGCGCCGCAGCTCGGGCACACGACCTCGGGGGTCTCGGACATGGGATGCTCAACCTCAAACACGTTGCCGCAGCTCGAGCACTTGTAATCGTAGCGCGCCATAATACTTCCTTTTCAGCACAAAGCGGGCAGATCGCTCTGCCCGCATAAATTCAAACAGCTGTAACTGTACCCTATATCGGGGGTTTTATCACGCTTCGCCCCAGAATCTATGGGTGTTGCGCAGGAGCTGCGCAGTTTTGCCCTCGGCGGCCGCAACGTCGGCCTCATCGGCCTGCCACGTCCAGTTGCCCGTGGCCACGCCCGGTACGTTCATGCGCGCGTCGTCGCCCAGCCCCAGGACATCCTGCAGCGGCATCATCACGAGGGGAGCATCACTTGCCAGCGCGTCGCCCATCAGCCTGGCCGCCACCTCAACACCGCTCGGCTCGTCGCCGCCCGCAAAGGAGCGCGTGCACCAACCGGCGAGCGTCGACGTGTCGTGCGTCGAGGTGTACAGAATCTTGCCCGGCGTGGGATACACGCCGTTACGGACGTCGTAATCGCTAAACTCCAGCACGTCCATACCGGGGAAGCCGCAGGTCGAAGCCATGGCGCGAACGCCGGGCGTCAGGTAGCCCAAGTCCTCGGCGATAAAGTTGAGCGGCCCCAGCTCGTCATAGGCAGTCTGGAACAGATCCTTGCCCGGACCCGCCAGCCAGCGGCCGTCAGCGCAGGCCTTACCTGCGGGAATGCTAAAGTAGCTGTGGAAGCCCAGGAAGTGGTCCAGTCGCACGCGATCGTAGAGCGAGAACGCGCGACGCAGACGGTCCATCCACCAGCGGTAGCCGTTCTCCTTCATGTGATCCCAACGGAAGGTGGGGTTGCCCCACACCTGGCCCTCGGGCGCAAAATTGTCGGGGGGCGCGCCAGAAATCTCAATCGCCTTGCCGGTATCGGACAGCCAGAAGTTCTCGGGCTCGCTCCATGCGTCTGCTGAATCGTCCGAAACGTACATAGGAATGTCGCCGATAACCTCGATACCCTTCTTGTGCGCATAGTTCATGAGCTCGCACCAGGCCAGGTCAAAGCGGTACTGCATGTACGCCTGCAGCTCTGCCTCGTCGTGGAAACGCTTGTCGTCAATCAGATGCTCGTTGTAGCGCGCGACATCGGCCGGCCAATCGTGACGCGATTCGCCTTCAAAATGCTTCTTAACGGCCATGTAGACGCAGTACTTCTCGAGCCAATCGGCGTTGCGATGCTTAAACGCCGTGTAGAGCGGGTCTGCATCTTCGCCGCCACGGGCCTTCCAAGCCTCAAAGTCGTCCGCAAGTTCCTCTTGGCTTTCGGGCAGCAGGTCAATATTGCCTGCAAAGGCCGAAGGCCCAGCGTAAGGGGAGCGGAAGAAGTCCGTCGGGTTGACAGGCAGAACCTGCCAGTAGCGCATGCCCATAGCGGCCAGATGGTCGATAAAGCGACGCGTGGGCGCACCAATCGTGCCGGGCTTGCCGTCGTCGGTGGGCACCGAGGTGATATGGCACACGACGCCCGCGCCGTGATCGAGCGGCTCCTGCAGGCGCTGCTCGGCATGGTGATAGATGATCGACGAGCCCAGCGGATACAGATCGAGCGTGACCGTACCGTTGTGGATCTCGCACTCGTGACCGCTGATCACGTCACTTGCACATTCGCCGAGCGCCGGAATCGTCACGCGGTGCGAATTGCGCAGGCTGCGGTTGATGATAACCGTCGCGCACTCGCCATCCTTGCCCGTGCGGTTGTATGCCAGCACCTCGTCGTTGAGCGCGAAGGCCTTGATCTCGCCGTCGATCATAAATGGCAGTGCGCGGCGTACGGCGGAGGCGTTCTTGACAATAGCCAGCGTGTCGAAGTCGTGCAGTTGGTCCTTGGTCGGCAGCGTGCGGCGATTGCCCGGGTCGGTAAGGCCCTCCAGGCCGTACTCGTCGCCGTAGTAGATCGAAGGCACGCCGGGGAAGGTCATCTGCATGAGCGTTGCAAGCCAAAAACGGCTCTTGGCCAGGCCCATCGAGTTCTCGTCCAGGCGCCATTTGCTGCGCTCGCACTCGGGCAGCTGCGACTCGTCGGGGCCGCCGCCGAGCACCGAGATGATGCGCGGACGGTCGTGGCTCGAAAGCAGATTGAGCGCGCAGGACAATGCCTCGCTCGGGTAGTTTTCGCGCAGGGTCTCGATATCCTCGGCGGCCTCGTAGGCGTTCTTGTAGCCCATCAAAAAGCCGATGACCATGTCACGGAAGGGGTAATCCATAGCAGAGTCCAGCTCGGAACCCTGCAGGTAGCGGCGCAGATGACCGTAGCTTATCTTGTTGGAGGCGTCTTCCCAGACTTCGCCGAGCAACAGTGCGTCGGGCTTTTCGGCAAGTACGGCCTTCTTGATCTCGGCCAGGAAGTCGTCGGAAAGCTCGTCAGCGACGTCCAGGCGCCAACCATGGGCACCGGCGCGCAGCCATTTGCGGATCACGCCGTCCTTGCCCAGGAGCCTCTCGCGTACCAGCTCGGACTTCTCGTTGATGGCCGGCATGTTGCCCACGCCCCACCAGCAGTCGTACGAGCCGTCCTCGTGGAAAGTAAACGCATCGCGCCACGGCGAATCCTCGCTCTGCCAGGCACCCACGCCGGGGTAGTTGCCATAGCGGTTGAAATATATCGAGTCGTCGCCCGTGTGGTTGAAGACGCCGTCCAGGATGATGGAGATGCCCAGCTTCTCGGCTGCCTGGCAAAGCTCGGTAAAGTCCTGCTCGGTGCCCAGGATCGGGTCGATCTTGGTGTAGTCGGCCGTGTCGTAGCGGTGGTTGCTCGCGGCTTCAAAGATGGGGTTGAGGTAGATGGCCGTAAAGCCCAGCTCGGCGATGCGGGGCAGGTCTTCCTGGATGCCCTTGAGCGAGCCGCCGTAGAAGTCCCAGGTCTTGATGGAGCCGTCCTCGGCGCGCTCGTACACGGGCGGCTCGTTCCAGTCCTCGACCATCCGGCGCTGAATGCCCTTGCGCGGTTTTTCGAGTTGGGCCATTGTGCGCTCGCGCCAATGCTCGTCACGGGCGTAGCGGTCGGGGAAGATCTGGTAGACCATGCCGCGCTCGTACCAGGTGGGGCGGTTCTCGCGGTGCTTGTAGACGGTAATCTGGAAGGACGGCACCTCGGCGTAGTCGTAGGTTACGCCCTCGCCGCCGGTGCGGCCCTGGGGCGCGCCCAGGCGAACCTCGGGCTGGCCCTCGATATTGCATATAAAGCTGTACCACACAAGACACGGTTCAGTGCATTTGAGCTCGCCGGTAAAAATGCCATCGCCTTCGTGCTTCATCGGAATCAGGGTCTCGCCGACTTCATCGACCCAGGTACGCAGGGTGAGTGTTGCCTGGTTGGGATCGGCATCCTCCAAAATAACCGAGAGTGCAACGGTAGTTCCTGTGGTCACAGCGCCAAACGGAGTGCGAAACTGCGGTAGGCGGCTGTTGTGTATCAATCTCATAGTACGGTCCAGTTCAATAGAATCACGGCCTACGGGCCATGGGCTTTACGCACAAGATATAAGTATATCTGTTGTACACAGGGTGTATAAACAACATCCGTTTACCATCGGCGAACGGTTGTCCTAGAAAATCGTTTTACCCATCTATAGAACAAGGGGTGTCACGCTGAATGACACCCCTTGTTTATTGAGGATTTGGTTTTGGATCGTCCGGACTAGCGGCGCTTGCGGGCGGCCGTGGCCTTACGGACGGACGTCTTCTTGGACGGGGCCTTTTCCGTTGCCGGAGCGGCGGGGGAGACCGGGGTCTCCTTGGCGGGCGCGGGCTTAGCCTCTGCCTTCGGGGCGGCCTTGACCCCGGCGGCCTTCGGCACCGGCTGGGCCTTTACCTTGGCCTTGGGCTCCTCTTTGGCAGCAGCGGGCTTAGTCTCCGCCTTGGGAGTTGCGGCCTTTGCCGTGGTCTTCTTAGCTGTCGTCGTGCGCTTGCGCGTGGTGGTCTTGGCGGCGGGCTTGGCCTCGACGGTTGCCTCCGGCTTGGACCGGGCAGGCGTCTCCTCGGCCTGGGCGGCCGGCTTAGCGGCCGCCTTGGGGGTAGCTTTCGTTGCAGTGGCCTTGGTAGCCGTCGCCTTCGTAGCTGTAGTCTTCTTGGCGGTCGTGCTCTTGGTCGCGGCTGTTTTCTTGGCTGCAGCTTTGGCCGGAGCCTTTGCGGCCGGCTTGGCCTCGGCGGTCTCGGCCTTTACCTCGGGAGCAGCCTCGGCCTCGGCGCCCTTCTTGGCAGCAGCAGTCGTGCGCTTGCGCGTCGTCGTTGCCTTGGCGGCAGTCGTCTTTGCTGCGGCGGTCTTGGTGGCAGCGGCCTTCGTGGCCGTAGCTTTCTTGGCCGTCGTCTTGCGCGTCGTAGGCTTCTTGGCGGCAGGCTTCGCAGCCGGCTTATCCTTAGCCTCGGGAGCTGCTTCAACCGGCTTCTCCTCAGCCTTGGGCTCCTCAGCAGCAGCGGGCGCCTCAACAACCGGCTCGGCCTTAGGCTCCACAACGGCCTCAGCCTTCTCAGCCACAACCACGGGCTCGTCGACAACCGCCGCCGGCCTCTCAATCTCCGGATGCATAAAGAAGTACAGGTCCAGATACTTGTCGGCCGAGCGCGTCCAGCTAAAGTCCTGGCTCATGGCCTGCGTGACCAGCTGGTTCCAAGCATCGCGGTTGTCCCAGAAAAGACGCGCCGCGCGGAACACCGCGTCGCCCATCTCGTCACCGTTAAAGTTGCTAAACGAGAAGCCCGTACCCTCGCCGGTAAACTCGTTGTAGGGGATCACGGTGTCCTTCAAGCCGCCGGTTTCGCGCACGATGGGCAGGGTGCCGTAACGCATGGCGATGATCTGTGACAGGCCGCAGGGCTCAAACTTCGACGGCATCAGGAACATGTCGGCGGCGGCATACATTCGCTGCGACAGCGCTGGATCGAATTCGATGCGTGCGGCCATGGTGCCGGGGTACTTGTCCTGGAAGTAGCGCAGGCCGTCCTCGTAGTCGCGGTCGCCGGTGCCCAGCACCGCTACCTGCACGCCGCCGGACAGGATGCGGTCGAGCGCGTACATGACCAGGTCCAGGCCCTTCTGACGCGTCAGGCGCGTGACCATCACCATGAGCGGACGGTCGTCGCGAACCTCGAGCCCCAGCTCTTCCTGCAGCTTGGCCTTGCACACAGCCTTGCCCCCACGGTCATCAACCGTGTAGTTTGCAGCAATGCGCTTGTCGGTCGCCGGGTCAAAGCCCGCCACGTCAATGCCGTTCAAAATGCCCTGCAGCGCATAGGAACGCTCGCGCAGCACACCGTCCAGGCCCTCGCCAAACTCGGGCGTCTGGATCTCGTTGGCATAGGTAGGGCTCACCGTGGTGATGGCGTCGGCATAGCGCAGGGCGCCCAGCATGTAGTTGATGCTGCAGGCGTCGCAACGCAGCTGCGAGGCGGCCGCCGGAATATGCGCCACACCCAGGATGTCCTCCATCACGGTGTCGCTAAACTGGCCCTGGAACGCCACATTGTGGATCGAGAACACGGTCTTGACGCGCTCGTAGAGCGGCAAGCCCTGGTAGAACTCGCGCAGGAACACGGGCGCCAGTGCCGTCTGCCAGTCGTTGCAGTGTAGAATGTCGCATTCAAAGCCGGACGGCAGGTGCTGTAGGCTCTCGGTGATGGCCTTGGAGAAGAACGCGAAGCGCTCGCCGTCGTCAAAGAAGCCGTACGGATAGTCGCGCGCAAAGTAGCGCTCGTTGTCGATGAACATATAGGTGACGCCGTCGTGCTCGAGCTTCTCAAGACCGCAGTACTCGTTGCGCCAGCCCAGGCTCACGTAAAAATCGGAGAAGTGCTCCATCTGCGCCTTGTACTCGTCCTTGATGGTGGCGTACTTGGGCACCATCACGATGACTTCGGCGCCGGCGCGCACAAGCGCCGCGGGCAGCGAGCCCGCCACGTCGCCCAGGCCACCGGTCTTCACAAACGGCGCGCACTCGGCCGAGGCAAACACGATCTGCATCTTTTTGTTGGTTTCTGCCATATTGTCTCCCATGTTGCAATTCGAGAATAGCCGCCTGGCGCTAACCGGGCGGCTATTCTACATGTTACGAGCGATGTTGCGGTGCCAACGTTAACGTACGATGGTGGTGTCGGAAGTTAACGGAGCCTTGCCCAGCACCAGGATGTTCTCGGGCGTGCCGCGAAGCTCGGTGTTGGTGGGAACCACGTTGTTCTTGTCCAGGATGGCATTCTCAACACGGGCGCCACTCTTGATGATGCAGCTCTGGTTGATGATCGAGTTGGTCACCGAGGCTCCTTCCTCGACCACAACGCCGCGCGACAGGATCGAGTTGCGCACGGTGCCCTTGATGATGCAGCCGGCCGAGATGATCGAGTTGCACGCGTGGCTGCCGGTCGCATAGCGCGAAGGCGGCACGTCGTGAGCCTTGGTCAGGATCGGGCGCTCGGGATCGAAGAGCTGGTCGGCCACGGTCTGGTCGAGCAGGTCCATGCTGCGGCGATACAGCGACTTCTCGCTAAACACGCCCACGACCTCGCCCTTGTACTCGTAGCTGCACACATCGATGTTGCCAAAGTCGCCCTGGAGTGCCTCGAGCAGGTCCAGATAGTCGGCGGCCTGGTAGTGGTCGATGATCTCGAGCAGCGTCTCGCGGTTGACAATGCAGCAGTCCATAGAGGCGTTGTCGCCATACACGACGCCGGCGCTCACGCCCGTCAGGCGGCCGTTCTCGTTGATCTGCAGCTTGGTCTCGTCATCGACGTTGCGCGTGGCCTTGCAGTACACCACGGTCATCTGGGCGCCGGAGTTCTCGTGCGCGTCGATGATGGTGTTGAGGTCCATGTTAAAGATGATGTTGGTGCCCATCATCACGACATAGGGCTTGTCCGAGCGCTGGAACAGCGTCTTGTTGGAGATGATGTCGCGCAGCAAGAAGCGCATGCCGCCCTTGGTGGTGCCATACGCATTACCGGGCACCATGAACAGACCGCCCTTCTTGCGGTCCAGGCCCCAGTCCTTGCCCGAGCCCACGTGGTCGATCAGGGAACGGTAGTTGCCCGGCATGACGACACCGACGGTCTTAATGCCGGCATTCATCATGTTGGACAGCGGGAAGTCGATCAGGCGGTAGCGGCCCAAAAACGGAACGGACGCGATGGGGCGGTCCTTGAGCAGAACGCTGCCGTAGGTCGAAGAGTAGTTAGCGGTGATATAACCGATGGCCTTGCGATTGATCATCGGATCATTCCCCCTTCCCGATAACGACGTCATTTCCAACGACGGCCGTATCCTTGGTGGTATCGACAGAGCCGAGCTTCACGCCCTCTTCGACCGTGGAGTTCTCGCCCAAAATAGCGCGGCAGATGTGCGCGCCACTCTTAACGTGCGCACCCGGCAGCAGCACGGAGTCCTCGACCACGGCGCGCTCATCGATGATGACATCGGTCGAAAGGATCGAGTGGCGAGCGGTACCGTAGATCTTGCAGCCGTTGGAGACCAGGCAGTCGTCCAGGCGACCATCCGGACCAATGTAGTGCGGCGGACGCGTGGTGATGTTGGACATGATGGGGAAGTGCTTGTCGAACAGGTCGAACTCGGGGTTGTTGCCCAGCAGGTCCATCGAGGTCTCGTGGAAGCTGGCGATGGTACCGACGTCCTTCCAAAAGCCGTGGAACTCGTAGCTGTACAGGCGCTTGCCTTCGCCGAGCAGCTTGGGGATGATGTCCTTGCCAAAGTCGTGGCTCGAGCGCTGGTCCAGGGCGTCCTCCTCGAGCGCCTCGATCAGCACGTCGGCAGAGAAGATGTAGATGCCCATGGACGCGAGGTTCGAATCGGGCTTATCGGGCTTCTCGGTGAACTTGATGATGCGGCCGTCCTCGGGGTCGGTGGTCAGGATGCCAAAGCGGCTGGCCTCCTCCCACGGCACGGGCATAGCGCTCACCGTGAGGTCGGCGTTGTTCTCAATGTGCGTCTTGAGCATCTTGCGGTAGTCCATGCGATACAGGTGATCGCCCGAAAGAATCAGGACGTACTTGGGATCGTTGGCCTTGATGTAGTCGAGGTTCTGCGTAATGGCGTCGGCCGTGCCCGCATACCAGGCGCCGCCGGTCTGTGTCTCGTACGGCGGCAGGATCGACACGCCGCCGTCACGGCTGTCCAGATCCCACGCCTCGCCGGAGCCCACATAGGCATGCAGCAGGTAGGGGCGATACTGCGTCAGAACGCCCACCGTGTCGATGCCCGAGTTGGAGCAGTTGGACAGCGAAAAGTCGATAATGCGGAACTTGCCACCAAAGCTAACCGCCGGCTTAGCGATCTTTTGGGTGAGTGCCCCCAATCGGCTGCCCTGTCCTCCTGCGAGGAGCATCGCGATGCATTCTTTCTTACTCATCGATTTCTCCTTCTGTCATCGATGTTCCTAAACCCATTAGCGACGGGCGCGGCGCAACGTCACGCCCGTCGAGTAATGCCGTGCTGGCATAGGGGAGCTCGCGCGCCTTTACGCGTGCCAGATCTCGTCGCGGTACTCGCGAATGGTGCGGTCGCTCGAGAACCAGCCGCTCGAAGCGGTGTTGAGCAGGGCCTTGCGGTTCCAGGTCTCCTGGTCGCCGTAGCTGTTCGTGAGCTTCTCCCAGGCGTCGACGTAGCTGCGGAAGTCGGCCATGACCAGGTCGGGGTCGTTGTTGTTCATGAGCTCGTTGTAGATGCTCTCAAAGTTGCCCGAAAGGCCGGCAAACGTGTTGTCCTTGAGCTCGTCCATCACGCGGCCAAGACGCTCGCGGTCGCCGTTGAGGGTGTCCCACGCAAAGTAGCTGTTGGATGCCCAGAGCTGCTCGACCTCGGGAGCGGTCAGGCCAAAGATGGCCTCGTTCTCGCGACCGGCCAGGTCGGCGATCTCGATGTTGGCGCCGTCGAGGGTGCCCAGCGTAATGGCGCCGTTCATCATGAGCTTCATGTTGGACGTGCCCGAGGCCTCCTTGCCGGCGGTGGAGATCTGCTCCGAGATCTCGGCGGCAGGGTAGATGAGCTGGGCGTTGCTCACGCGGAAGTTGGGGATAAAGCAGACCTTCATGACTTCGTTGACGCGGGCGTCGTTGTTGATGACCTCGGCGACGGAGTTAATGAGGCGGATGGTCTCCTTGGCGAAGGTGTAGCTCGAGGCAGCCTTGCCGCTAAAGATGAAGGTCGTCGGCGTCACGTGGAAGTTGGGATCCGCGATGCGACGGTTGTAGATGTCCATCACCTTCATGATGTTCATGAGCTGGCGCTTGTAGGCGTGGAAGCGCTTCACCTGAACATCGAAGACGGTGTTGGGGTCGATGACCAGACCGGTTTCGGCCTTAACGTAGGCGGCCAGGCGCTCCTTGTTGGCGCGCTTGGAGGCACCTACGGCCTTCAGGAACTCGGTGTCGTTCTGGAACTCCTTGAGTTTCTCCAGCTCAAAGGCATCCTTCAGCCAGCCGTCGCCAATGGCCTCGGTCACAAGCTTGGCGTAGGTGGGGTTGGCCTCGGCAAAGAAGCGACGGTGCGAGATGCCGTTGGTCTTGTTGTTGAACTTCTCGGGCGTCAGGGCATAGAAGTCCTTGAGCACGATGTTCTTGATGATGTCGGAGTGGATCTTGGCCACGCCGTTGACGCTGTGGCTGCAGATCACGGACAGGTTGGCCATGCGAATCTCGCCGTCCCACAGAATGGCGGTCTGGCGCAAACGCTCCTGCCAGCCCTCCTGCGTGGTGTCGAACGACTCGTGCCAACGACGGCTGATCTCGTCGATGATCTGGTACACGCGAGGGAGGAGCTTGGAGAACGTGCCGATGGGCCATTTCTCCAGAGCCTCGGGCAGGATGGTGTGGTTGGTGTAGCTCACGACCTGCGTCACGATGTTCCAGGCGTCGTCCCACTCGAGCTTCTTCTCGTCGATGAGGATGCGCATGAGCTCGGGGCCGCACATGGCAGGGTGGGTATCGTTGGTATGGATGGCCACAAACTGCGGCAGCAGCTCCCAGTTAGCGCCGTGCTCCTTCTCAAAGGTGTCGAGCAGGCTGTAGATGCCGGCCGAGACAAACAGGTACTCCTGCTTCAGGCGCAGCAGACGGCCGTGCTCGCCGGCGTCGTTGGGGTAGAGGATGGCGCTGATGGCCTCGGCCTCGGCGCGCTCGGCATCGGCCAGGGCGTAGTCGCCGCGGTTGAAAGCCTCCAGATCGAAGTGCTCCTCGACCGGCTCGGCGGCCCAGACGCGCAGCTTGTTGACGGTCTCGCCGGCATAGCCCACAACGGGGATGTCATAGGGAACGGCAAGGATGTCCTGTGTGTCCACTGTGCGGTAGAACGTGCGGCCGTTCTCCTCAAAGCCCTCGACGCGGCCACCAAACTTAATGGTCACGGCCTTGTCCTGACGGCGGACCTCCCAGGGATAGCCGTGGGTGAGCCACTCGTCGGTGGCCTCGACCTGGCTGCCGTTGACGATCTCCTGCTTAAACAGGCCGTAGCGGTAGCGCATGCCGTTGCCGTAGCCGGCAATGCCCTCAGCTGCCATGGAATCCAAGAAGCATGCGGCCAGACGGCCCAGGCCACCGTTGCCCAGTGCCGGATCGGGCTCCTGGTTCTCGATGACGGACAGATCGAAGCCCATGTCGTCGAGCGCCTCGGCGACCATGTCGCGCACGCCAAAGTTGAGCAGGTAGTTGTCGAGCAGGCGGCCGATCAAAAACTCGATCGAGAAGTAGTACACGCGCTTCTTGCCCTCGGCGGTGGCGAGGGCATCGCTCTTGGTGGCAACGGTGCGTGCCTTCTCGGCCACGAGCTTGGCCAGGGCGTTAAAGCGGTCGAGGTCGCTGGCGGCCTCGACGCTCTTGCCGCTGATGCTCATGACGGCATCGCGATAGAGCTCGGTAAACTCCTGCTTGTTGTCGAAGATCTTATTCATACGTTCCTTTCCCCCGGGGATGTTTCTCCCGGAACGGTTATGACATGTATCCTACGCCCCCGCGGGGCGGGTAATTACAGTGGTAACGCCTTTGTTACGCTTTCTTGGTAGGAGCCTTAACAGCAGCTGCCTTGGCCTTGGGAGCAGCCTTTTTGGTGGCTGCCTTCTTTGCCGTGGTGGACTTGGCCGAAGCCTTGGCAGCGGGCTTGGCGGCCTTCGCCTTAACCGGAGCCTTCTTAGCGGCCGCGGTCTTGGGCTTTACCGAGGACGAGCGCTTGCGCGTCGCCTTCTTGGGCTCCTCGACCACGGGCGGCTTATAGCTGCTGGGACCGCGGCGCTTAAGCACCACGCCTGCCAGGCCAGGCACCTTAATCTCGATGGAGTCCATCTGCCCGTTCCAGGAATAGGGCTCGCTCGAGCAGGTGTAAGGCTCTTCGCCGGCATAGCCGCTGCCGCCAAACTCGGGACGGTCGGAATCAAAGATGACCTCCCAGTCACCCTCGCGCGGCACACCCACACGGAAGCTCTCGTAGCTCGCCGGGTCAAAGTTGATCAAGATCACCAGGTCGTCGTCGACGTCCTCGCCCTGGCGCACAAAGCTCACGATGGACTGCTTAGAGTTATCCGCGTCGATCCAGGTAAAGCCGTCGTCGGTGTAGCCACGCTCGTACAGGGCGGGCTCGGCGGTGTACAGGTGGTTGAGCGCCTTGATGAACGCCTGATGGTGCGCATGGGTCTCGTACTGCTCGGTCAGGAACCACTGAATGGACTCGTAGTAGCGCCACTCAATAAACTGGCCGATCTCGTTGCCCATAAAGTTGAGCTTTGCACCGGGGTGCGTCATTTGGTAGAAAGCTAGCGTGCGCAGGCCGGCAAACTGGCGCCACCAGTCGCCCGGCATGCGGCCGATCAGCGAGCACTTGCCGTGCACGACCTCGTCGTGGCTGAGCGGGCAAATGAAGTTCTCGGTAAAGGCGTACATGATGGAGAACGTGAGCAGGCCGTGGTTGCCGGGACGCCACGGAAAATCGGTCTGCATGTAGTGCAGGGTGTCGTTCATCCAGCCCATGTCCCACTTGTAGTGGAAGCCTAGGCCGCCGTCCTGCGGCGGATAGGTCACGAGCGGCCACGCGGTGGACTCCTCGGCCATCATCATCACGTCGGGGTAGTGCGCCTCCACGGCGCAGTTGACCTGACGGATAAACGCGCTGGCGTCCAGGTCCTCCTCGGTACCGTACTTGTTGAACTTCTTTTGGCCGGGATCGTCGATGCCAAAGTTGAGGTACAGCATGCTGGACACGCCGTCCATGCGAATGCCGTCCACGTGGAAGTTCTCGAGCCAGTACAGCACGTTGGAGACCAAGAAGGAGCGTACCTCGCCGCGGGCGAAGTCAAACTTGTGCGTGCCCCAGTTAGGGTGAATCTCGTGCTCAAACAGCATGTGACCGTTAAAAGTGGCAAGGCCGTGGGAGTCGGCGCAAAAACCGCCGGGCACCCAGTCCATGATCACGCCGATGCCAGCCTCGTGGCACGCATCGATAAAGTGCATGAGCTGCTGCGGATTGCCGTAGCGCGACGTGGCGGCGTAGTAGCCGGTCGTCTGGTAGCCCCAGGAACCGTCGAAGGGATGCTCCATAAGCGGCATGACCTCGATATGCGTATAGCCCATGTCGCGCACGTAGTCCACGAGCTCCACCGACAGGTCGTCGTAGGTGTAAAACTCGCCGCGCTGCGCGGGGAAGGGATCCATGGGGCCGGGGTAGTTGCCGTACTCGTCCGGCTCGCCCTGCGGCGCGTCGCCGTGGCGCTTCCACGAGCCAATATGCACCTCGTAGATGTTAAGCGGTTGCGACATGTGGTTGTGGCCGGCGCGGCGCTTGAGCCACGCGGCGTCGTTCCACTTATAGCCATCGAGGGTCCACAGCACGCTCGCGGTACCCGGAGGGCACTCGGCTTTAAAGGCATACGGATCGGCCTTGTAGAGCTTCTCGCCCTCGTTGGTCTCGATGAGATATTTATAGAGCTGGCCCTGCTCGGCGCCAGGAATAAAGCCTTCCCAAATAGCGCTCGTATGCACGGGCACCAGCGGGTTGGCTTCCTCATCCCAGTCGTTAAATTCGCCAATGACATGGACACTCTTTACATCGGGCGCCCAAACGCAAAAGCGCCAGCCGCGCGTGCGCTGCTGCGTGTCGGGGTGCGCGCCCATCTTTTCCCAGCTGCGCTCCCACATACCAATGCCAAACAGGTAGACATCGTCCTTGGAGAGCTCCGGTGCGTGCGGAGCCGGTTTGCGGGTTGCGGGCTTTTTAGCCGTTGGCTTTAGCTTTGTATCGCTCACGTTTGATCCCATCATGACGCGGCAGCGTGTTGCCTTGGTGACTAGATGCGAAAGGTCCAAGGCTGCACGAATCGAAGGGACGGCGAAGTTTCTGTGATTCGTTCCACCTCGCGTGCTCGGTGGAACTTTCGGCAGAAACTACGATAACACCTGTGCGTTAGTTTTATGGACGAAAGCGGATTTGCGGGGGCGTTTAATCGGTAAGCGACATGTTTATACCACTGGCAGAATTGCCGCGGTAAAACTCTTGACAGTTTTACCAATTTGGGTTTCAAAATTGTTAGGCTGACGTTTGGTAAAACGTTTTTAGCAGGATGTTTACCATTTGATATCGAAAGGTTCGTTTATGTCCCGTACCGCCGCTCCCAGGGTTGCTTTTATTTTCGATTGCGATGGCACGCTGGTTAATAGCACCCCCGTTTGGGCCTATGCCCAGCCCGAGTTATTGCATCGCCACGGGATTGACGTGACCGTGGATGATTTTGCCCAATTTGAGCACCTGTCGCTGGAGGACGAGTGCCAGGCCTACCACGACACGTGGGGCATTGGTGCGAATGGCGAGGAGCTGTATCGCGAGCTGGGTGAGATTTTGATTGATGGGTACTCCAAGGCGCCGCCTCGCGAGGGGCTCCTGACATTTTTGCAGCAGGCGAAGGCGGCGGGCATTTCCATGTGTGTGGCTACGTCCACGCCGGCCGAGCTTGTTAAGTCTGCGCTTGCGGGGGCTGGGCTAGACGCGTACATGGAGTTTGTTACCACGACGGGTGAAGCAGGACGCTCCAAGCAGTTCCCCGATGTGTACGAGCTGGCGCTGCGCCGCCTGGAGGAGCGCCATGGGTACAAGTTTGAGCGCGCATGGGTGTTTGAGGACGCCGTCTTTGGCCTAAAGAGCTCTGGGACCGCCGGCTTTAAGCGCGTGGGCATCTATGACCCGCATGGCCGCATGAAGCGCGACGATGTTCGCGCCAACTGCGATATCTTTATCGACAGCTATGAGGACCTGGATCTGGCCCGCGTGCTTTCGTTTGAGGGATAGGCGAGGCTGTGGCTTGCAAGGTATTAGTGATCTGCGGCTCGCCCGTGGTGGCGAGCGCGGATCTGTTGCATAGGCTAGCAGGGGAGTGCGGCCACGTTGTCGCCGTGGACCGCGGGCTCGACGCGCTGCTGGGCGCCGGCCTGAGCTGTGACGTGTATGTGGGGGATGCCGACACGGTGAGCGACGCTGGTCGTGCGTTGGTCGATGCCGCCACCGACTTTGAAGTTGAGCGCCACGACCCGTACAAGGACTATACCGATCTGGCGCTGGCGCTCGATTCCGTCCGTCGTCGCTGGCCGGGTGCCGAAGTAGTTGCGACTTGCGCTACGGGCGGCCGTCCGGACATGGCGCTTTCCGTACTGGGCCTGCTCGCAGGCTACGATGACGCCCCTGTCTGGATTGCTGAAGATGAGACCACGGCCCGCATCTTGCACGCAGGCGAATCGTGGACCATCGAATGCGCCGAAGGCAAGACGTTCTCTATCATAGCCATTGCTCCCAAAACCGAGGTAAGCGAACACGGCCTAGAATGGGAGCTAGACCACAGCCCCCTGGGCCTGTTGGCCGACACGGGCATCTCTAACGTCGTCAGGTCAACAGCCACGATCCAAGTCCTCACCGGCACCGCCATCGCTTATCTCTACAAGTAAGGTCTATCGCATCAGGGTTTTATCGGGACGGTGGATAGAAATAAGCGCTCGAAGAGTGATTATTTCTGCCCCGTCCCAGGAAAACCCGTAAGTAAAAGATTCAACCAAAAAAGTCCTTGCATCAAAGAAAGTCTTCCCCTATAGTACTGCCTCGTCACGGGGGCGTAGCTCAGCTGGGAGAGCGCTTGACTGGCAGTCAAGAGGTCAGGGGTTCGATTCCCCTCGTCTCCACCATCGTGAATGCAAAGGCCTTCGGTATTCCGAAGGCCTTTTTCATGCCAAAACACCTCGCGCCGCAAACCTCACCTACGCCAACAAAAAGTTGCACAATTTATTTCCCATGTCTGTACATAGTTTGTTAGCCAAACGCGATTATCAGTGTAGATCGCCGTTCCATTTGGGTTTCAGGAACGCTCCCAATTATTGCCAGCACCCCAATAACCTGCGTCAACATGAACAACATCCCAAAACAACCCCCTTAAGCACGTCAAATGAACGATATGTTGTCCAACGCAGCCTAAATCAGTTTCACAAACAGCTTGTGCTAGGATATCTAACGTTACATGAGTTCAACTGTGCTCACGGCTCCAGCAAGCCACAAAGCGCAGGGTCGATCAGCATCCGGCCGTAACGGCGGTGCCAGAAACACCACGAGCTCCAATAAAGAAGTCATGCGACGTTATTTATTTGCATTGACGTAATTACAAAATGCATTTAGTAGCTTGCATGCCAAAACGTAGCAGTCCTTCAGCTGGCTGCGTGCGGTCCAGTTTTGTACCCGCTTGACTGGTCCGCACGCAGCCAGCTGGAGTCGCGGTCATTTTGCGATACACGTCCGCGACTCTAGCAACTGCTTCTATACATACCGTTCACGGTGGGGCAGAGCCACGTGCTTGTCTGACTGGGCTCAGGGTTTGAATATGGAGCGCCTTCGCGCAAAAGCGCCCTGGCGAAGCCATACCCAAACCCCGTAAGCCACACGTAAGACAGCAAGGGGGTGGTGCTCGTGTGGTATGTGATCCAGGTCATTAACGGTCGCGAAGACGTAATGCGCGAGCGCATCGAGCGCATGGTTCCGACGAGCACCATGCAGGAGCTCTTTTATCCCCAATTTCAAACCGAGATCAAAGTACACGGCGAATGGGTCAAAACGACCAAGCCGCTCTTTCCCGGTTATCTTATCTGCGATACGGCAGATCCCCGTACCGTGCAACAGTATCTGATGCGTATGGACGACTTTGCCCGGGTGCTTTCCCAGGACGGTCAGTTTGTGCCGCTGGCAAAAGAAGAGGTCCAGCTTATTGGCGGCTTTACGCACAGGGGAGACCGCGTAGTGCCCATGAGCGAGGCCCTAAAAGACGGTGACCAGGTCATAGTGACGGCAGGTCCACTGTTGGGCCACGAAGGCCTTATCAAAACCATTAACAGACGCAAGAGCACTGCTTATTTGGAGCTCGACCTGTGCGGTCGACGCGTAACTACGCGCGTTGGCCTTGCCGTGCTTTCGGCCGAGCAGCGCGTCATGCGCAACCTTAAAAAGGCGATCGCCTAGTTGCAGGCGATCGCTACACAGAACAGGGAGGATCCCCGACCCGGGGACGAAGTCTTGGAAGAAAACGTGTCGGATAAAACTCAATTTGCAACGGATGCGCCCGTGGGGGCCGCACTGATTACTCAGGCCATGGACCAACGTGAGGGTGCTGGCCGCTACAAGGCCATGCAATCCATCATGGACTGGGATCGCTCGCGCCTAGCCTACCGGGCCGTCAAGCGCGCATTCGACATCGCGTTTAGCGGCTGCGTGCTGGCCGTCATCGCCGTACCCAGCCTTGTGCTTGCCGCGGCCATCCGCCTTGAGAGCGAGGGCAACCCCTTCTACAGCCAGATCCGCGTGGGCCAGACCCACCGCGATGGCAGCCTGTCCACCTTCCGCATGTGGAAGTTCCGCTCCATGTACAAGGACGCCGACGAGCGCCTGGCAGATCTCAAGGAGCAGAACGAGATCGCCGGTGCCATGTTCAAGATGAAAGAGGACCCGCGCGTCACCAGGATCGGCAAGTTCATCCGCAAGCACTCCATTGACGAGTTCCCACAGTTCCTGAACGTGTTTCTGGGTCAGATGTCCGTCGTCGGCCCGCGCCCGCCGCTGCCGAATGAGGTAGCTGAGTACACCGAGTACGACCTGCAGAGGCTAGCAGTGAAACCAGGTATTACGGGGCTCTGGCAGGTTACGGAGCGCAACTCCACCGGTTTCGACGGCATGGTCCGCCGGGACCTCGAATACATAGCCAAGCGCGGAGTCATCACGGACTTCAAGATCATCCTCCTAACGGTTTTGGAGGTCTTTAACGGGAGCGATGCGTACTAATGCAGCATGTTTTCATCATCGGATCCAAGGGAATTCCGGCAAACTACGGCGGCTACGAGACGTTCGTGGAGAAACTGACCGAGAATCAGGTATTGCCCGACATCAAGTACCACGTGGCGTGCGCTGTGGACTCCGCCGAGGAGGTCGGCGAGTTCGAGCACAACGGAGCGCATTGCTTCAAGGTACTACGCAGGCCCGTCGGAGCCGCTAGGGCGATTTTTTACGACATAGACGCCCTCAAGTGGTGCACCGCCTATATCGAGAATAACCGTGTCGAGCACCCCATCGTCTACGTGCTGGCCTGTCGCATCGGACCGTTTTTCGGAAAGTACGTAAAGAGGATCCACGCCCTTGGTGGCAAGGTCTTCGTGAACCCCGACGGCCACGAGTGGAAGCGCGCCAAGTGGAGCGCGCCCGTCCGCAGGTACTGGAAAGTCTCGGAGCGCGGGATGGTCAAGCACGCCGACTTGATGGTGTGCGACTCCAAGAACATCGAGAAGTACATTCGAGGGGAGTATGCCGACCTGCACCCCGAGACGACCTTCATCGCCTACGGGGCCGACATCAGGCGCTCCGCGCTCGCGGATGACGACCCCAAGTTCACTGGATGGCTCTCCGAGAAGGGCCTCGAGCCCTTCGGCTACTACCTGGTCGTGGGACGCTTCGTGCCTGAGAACAACTACGAGACCATGATCCGGGAGTTCATGGCTTCCGACTCCAAGCGGGATTTCGCGCTCGTGACGGGAGTGGACGGCTCCTTCCTCGCGGAGCTCGAGCGGAAGACGCACTATAAGTCCGACCCGCGCATCAAGTTCGTCGGAACCGTCTACGACCAGGAGCTCCTGAAGAAGATCCGTGAGCAGGCTTACGGCTACTTCCACGGCCATGAGGTCGGGGGTACCAATCCGAGCCTCCTGGAGGCGCTGGCGTCCACGCGCCTCAACCTCCTTCTCGACGTCGGTTTCAACCGCGAGGTCGCTGAGGGCTCGGCCCTGTATTGGAGCAAGGAATCCGGAGACTTGGCTGAACTTATCAATAGCGCCGACGTGATGGATTGGAAGTCGATCGAGGAGCTCGATACGGCATCGACCTCCGTTATCCGCGACCGGTATTCGTGGCGGTCCATCACTGACAGCTACGAAGACCTTTTCCTCGGAAGGAGATAACCAGTGAAAGGCATCATCCTCGCCGGCGGGTCTGGCACGCGCCTGTACCCGCTCACGCTCGTGACCTCCAAGCAGCTGCTGCCGGTCTACGACAAGCCCATGATCTACTACCCGCTGTCCACCCTCATGCTGGCGGGCATCCGGGACATCCTGGTCATCTCCACGCCGACCGACCTCCCCAACTTCGAGCGCCTGCTCGGGGACGGCTCGCGCTACGGCGTGAACCTCTCCTACGCCGAGCAGCCCAGCCCGGACGGCCTGGCGCAGGCCTTCACCATCGGCGAGGACTTCATCGCCGGCGAGCCGTGCGCGCTGGTGCTCGGCGACAACATCTTCTACGGCAACGGCCTGTCCCGCCACCTGGCGCGCGCCGTCCAGAACGCCGAGTCGGGCCGCGCCACGGTCTTCGGCTACCACGTGGACGACCCCGAGCGCTTCGGCGTCGTGGAGTTCGACGGCGAGGGCCGGGCCGTCTCCATCGAGGAGAAGCCCGCCGAGCCCAAGAGCTCCTACGCCGTCACCGGCCTGTACTTCTACCCGGGCGACGTGGCCGCCAAGGCGCATAGGGTGGAGCCCTCCGCGCGCGGCGAGCTTGAGATCACCGACCTCAACCGGATGTACCTGGAGGAGGGGACGCTGTCCGTGGTCACCCTCGGCCGCGGCTACGCGTGGCTGGACACCGGCACCATGGAGAGCCTGCACGAGGCCGCGGAGTTCGTCCGCGCCGTGGAGCACTCCCAGGACCTGCCCGTGTCCGTGCCAGAGGAGATCGCCTGGGAGAACGGCTGGATCACGACCGCCGAGCTGGAGGAGGCCGCGAAGGCCTACGGCAAGTCGGTCTACGGCCGGCACCTGAGGAAGGTCGCCGCCGGCGAGATCGTCAACAGCCCGCGCGAGTACTAGGAGATACCCCCCATGTCTGAGATCTTTGAACCCAAGAATATCATCGTCACGGGCGGCTGCGGCTTCATCGGCAGCAACTTCGTGCACTACGTCGTGAACAACCACCCGGACGTCCACGTCACCGTCCTGGACAAGCTGACCTACGCCGGCAACCCCGAGAACATCGCCGGCCTGCCCTCCGACCGCGTCGAGCTCGTCGTGGGCGACATCTGCGACGCGGAGCTGCTTGATAAGTTGGTGCCGGGCCACGACGCCATCGTGCACTACGCCGCCGAGAGCCACAACGACAACTCCATCGCCGACCCGGAGCCGTTCCTGCGCACGAACGTGGAGGGCACCTTCCGCCTGCTGGAGGCCGTGAGGAAATACGGCGTCCGCTACCACCACGTCTCCACCGACGAGGTCTACGGCGACCTGGCGCTCGACGACCCCGCCAAGTTCACCGAGGAGACGCCGTATAAGCCCTCTTCGCCGTACAGCTCCACCAAGGCCAGCTCCGACATGCTCGTGCGCGCCTGGACCCGCACCTACGGCCTTCGCGCCACGATCTCCAACTGCTCCAACAACTACGGCCCCTACCAGCACGTGGAGAAGTTCATCCCGCGCCAGATCACGAACATCATCGACGGCGTCCTCAAGGCCACCATCGACTGGTACGTCGCCAACGAGTCCTGGTGGCGGCCGGCC
>CAUFMB010000039.1 GCA_959026535.1 uncultured Collinsella sp.
GCCCCGGAGACCCTCCCTGCCGTCACATTATTCAACCAGTTTTGCAGGCGTGCGCCGCTGCGCGGCTAGCCCGCGTGCTCCTCGGCGGGGTTGGTCTGATGGATCTTGTTGAACTTCCGCCTTTGGCTCATAAAAAACGGGGGATGCGTTGTGCATCCCCCGTTTTTGTTGCGGTTACTCCAGGTCAATAAATATGGTGCTCAGGATCTTGCCGTCCTTGACGAGCATTCTGGCCATGGTGGGGCCTCGGGTGCCTCTGGGGTAGCTGGCGCTACCGGGATTGAGGACCAGGCAGCGGCCTACTTGGGCTTCTTTGGTTACGTGGGTGTGACCGTTGATGGCTACGTCTACGGATCCCACCGGAAGGTCTTCGCGGTAGTGGGCTACGGCGAATTTGAGTCCTTCGTAGGTGAAGAGGGCCAGACGGTCTACATCCGGGCCGTAGTCGCGGTAGTAGTCGTTGTTTCCCAGGACCGCTCGCACGGGGGCGATGGTGCATAGATGCTCGTAATCCATCTCTGAGGTGAGGTCTCCGGCGTGGATGATCAGATCTGCGCCCTTGAGCTTGTCCAGAAGCGCGGGCGAAAGATAGCCGTGGGTGTCCGAGATGATGTCGATGCGCTTGGCGCTTGCACTGTTCATGGGATCCCTTCTTCAAAACCGATTCGACGTATATACAAAAAGCCCCACGGCTCCGCAGACAATTGGTCTACAGGGCTGCGGGGCCAGTGTGCTAGAGGCTCAGGGCCTTCTTGAGCGGCACAACGCGGCGGCGCGAGACCGGCACGCGTTCGTCGACGCCCGTAATGCCCAGCTGGATAGCGCCCGAGGGCACCGTCTCGACATCCGTGACGCACGCCAAGTTGACGATATAGCGGCGATGAACGCGAAAGAAGCCAAAGTCGCAAAGCTTGGCCTCGAACTGCGCCAACGAAGTCGTCGATAGAAAACGATCATCGACGGTATAGATACAGGAGTAATCGTCCTTGGCCATGATGAAGCGAATGTCATCCACGGGGATGAGGACCTTACGGCCGCCCTTTTCCACCGGAATGCGCTCGATGGTGGCTTTGCTGTCCGTGACGGGCTTGGCGTGCTGCATGACCTTCTCGATCGCGCGATCCAGGCGTGCCTCCTCAACCGGCTTCATTAGGTAATCGACGGCATCTACGTCGAACGCCTCGACGGCATGATCGCTATACGCGGTCACAAACACAATCGCCGGCGGATTCTTAAGCTTATGCAGCGCCTCGGCAAGCTGCAGACCAGAAGCGCCGGGCATCGAGATATCGAGAAAGACGACATCGACGCGGCTTTCCATCAGCATCTCAATGGCGGAGCGGACGCTCGACGCCTCAGTGATCGTGCCGATCTTGCCCGTCTGCTCGAGCAAGAAGCGAAGTTCCGAACGGGCCGGGGCCTCATCATCCACAATCATCGCACGCAGCATAGGGATTAAACCTTTCGTCAACAAACTACGCTGGGCATCCGCCGCTTGGCGTTGAGCCCATAGCCTTTTATTTTACTCTTGAATGTCAAAGATGCTCTCTGACAAATCAAGATGCAGGAGCACTTTGGTGCCCTTGCCCGGCGCCGATTCGACGCGCGTATAAGAGTGCGGTCCATAAAAGCGATGGATGCGCTCAGAAATATTGTGCATGGCCACGCCGGCGCCGCCGCCTTGCGGGGAACTGGCATCGGGGCGGGCGGAGCGCTCATCAAACAGCCTGGCGGCGGTGCCCTCGTCCATGCCCACGCCGTTGTCGGCCACGGCAATCAGGATTGCGTCGTCACCGTCTTGATAGACGGTCACATCGATCTGTAGGGCATCGCCATCGCCCATGCCATGCCGCACGGCGTTCTCGACAATGGGCTGGATTACAAAGGCCGGGACCAACGTGTCCTCGACATCCTCGGAGACATCGAAGGTCGCCAGTACGCGATCCTCGCCAAAGCGCGCCTTCTCAAACGTCAGGTAGCGCTTGGTCTGGGCAACCTCGCGCGAGACCGGGATAAGCGACCCCGAGTTGTCGAGCGTGGCGCGATAGAACGAGGAGAACTCGCGCAGCAGCTCGCGGGCGCGCAGCGGGTCGGTACGCGTAAACGACGCGATGGTGTTGAGCGTGTTAAACAGAAAGTGCGGATTGATCTGCGCTTGCAGGGCACGAACCTCGGCACGGGCCGTGAGCTCCTTTTGCACCTCGAGCTCGTGGATGGCGAGCTGCGTGGACAGGATCTCGGCAAAGCCCGAGGCGAGCGCATACTGGGTACGGTCGACGGCGCGCGGGGTCTTGTAGTAGAACTTGAGCGTGCCGACGGTGCGGTCGCCCACCTTGATGGGCGCGATGATGCCGGCGGGAACATGGTTGTGCGAGCCATCCGAACCCACCACGTCCACCACGCGGTTGAACGACTGCACGATGCCGTGCTCAATGACGTAGCGCGTGGCAAGCGTGTGGATGGGCGAATCGGGCAGCAGCTTTTCCTCGAACTCGCCCGCGCAGGCCAGCACGTTGCTCTCATCGGTGATGGCAACGGTCATGGCACGTGTCTCGGGCAGGATGCGCCGGCACACCAAAAGCGCCGATTCCTGCGTCAGGCCGCCCTTAATGTCCTCGAGCATGGCCGAGGCAACCGAGAGCGTCTCCTCGGTGTACTGGGAGCGCACCGAATCGGGATTGAGCGTCAAATAGATAAAGATGCACAGGAAGATGCACAGCAGCGCACAGGCGATCACCGTGGCAATCGGCTCAATGCCAGTCGCCAGGGCAAAGATAAAGTACACCAACACGCAAACGGCGCAGACAACGGCGATGATGCGAAAGATTGAAATTGAATTATCGCGCTGGGCGCGGCGGTCGATCATTCAGCCCCCTCCAGGATGCTAATCAGTTGTGCGTCGCGCCAAAGTTCGTCCATGATCTTGGGCCAGAAACTCTGAAAACGCAGGTAGCTTGCGGCGTTTTGGCGGGCATAGGTCTTGGCCTCGTCAATACCATGACGCCAGATGCGCAGATACCCCTCGTGCTCGCGGGTAAACATGCTGCGGACCATGGCAGTCTTGCGCACGCGGTCGTCGAGCTCGCGCGAGATCCACGGACCCGGATAGGGCATGAGTGATGCGGCCGTAACCGGAATGAGCTCCTTTTGGTGCGCAGCGAACGTCAGCTTGGCCCGCTCGTAGTACCAACGATACACGTCCTGCATAAAGCGCGGCGAGCGCTTCTCGGACTCGGGCGGCAGGTGGCGCACGGTCCACTCGTTATCGAACCACACGTCGTAGCCAAACATGCGCATGTTAAAGAGGTAGTCCAGATCCTCGCCGCGGGTGATAAACGGGTCGAAGGCCACGCGCGTAAAGGCGCGGGCGTGCAGGGCCATCAGGCCGCCGCACACGTAATTGGAGCGCGAGATGCGGGTGCCCGAGAGCGCCTTTTTCATCCAGCGATTGAACTCGATACGCTTGGTCCACCAGCGATGGCAAATGCCCACTTTGTCCGTGGGAGCCAGCGGCGACCCGTCGCGATCGTAAAAGTATCCGCTCTTGACTAAAATCGGCAGGCCCTGACGCGTCTGTTGGCCCAGTGCATAGGTCGCACACTTCATAAAGTCGGCATCGATGACGGTCTCGTCGTCATCCAAAAACACAACCGCGTCGTGCCCCAGCACCGCCGCACAGGCAAGACCCATGTTGCGGATGGCGCCGTAGCCGCGCAGGCTCACGCACTCGCCCGAGCCTTTGGGCGCGATCTGCGCCACGCGGTCGGCAACACGCGAAGCCTGAGTATTGGTAACGATGGTGACCTTAAGCGTGGGATGCGCATTAACGATTTCGTGCACGCGATGGGATACGTCGGCCGTGGCAGAAACCGGACAGACCACCAAGAGAATGATGCGCGGAATGTCGCGCACCTGTTCGAGCGAAGTCAGGCAGCGATCGAGTTCCGGGTTGGCGGCATTGAGCGACGTCGAGTGATCGTAGGTGCCAGGAGCGTTTGCTTGGGTATCATCGCCCGCCCAATATGTTGGGATCACAACCGTGGCGTTCATACCTTTACCCTCCTTGCAACACAAAAACGGGGCGCCGCCAAACACAGGCGACGCCCCGCGACCTAGCTGGTTCCATCATACCCACTTGGGCTAAACATTGTTCGGAAGTCAGAATGATTTATGCGGCTACTTCCAAAAGAGTACTGCAGATAGGCACAATTGCTGTACTGAGCCCGGTTGCCTTACGCCGCCGCCTGAGCCATGCGGGACAGACGGACCAGCAGCACAAAGCCAACAACCAGCAGAACACCAATAGAAAGGACGCCCAGCGACGGGTTGCCGGTCAGCGAGGTGACAACCGACACCAGGAAGGTGCCCATAACGCTTGCGTAACGGCCAAAGATATCGAAGAAGCCGTAGTACTCGTTGGACTTTTCCTTGGGGATGATGCGGCCAAAATAGCTGCGGCTGAGCGCCTGCACGCCACCCTGGAACAAGCCGACCAAAATAGCGAGCACCCAAAACTCAAAGGCGGTCTTTAAGAAAAACGCGGCAAAGAGCACGATGCCCATATAGGCGGCGACGGCCACCAAGATCATGTTGAGTGTGCCCACGCGACCGGCGAGCTTGCCGTAGATGATGGCGGACGGGAAGGCCACAAACTGCGTAACGAGCAGCGCCAGCACCAGTTGGGTCGAGTCGATGCCCAGAGCCGATCCGTAGCTGGTTGCCATGGAAATGACCGTGTGCACACCGTCGATGTAAAAGAAGAACGCGATCATGTAGACCAGCACGGTCTTGTTGTGGGCGATCTCGCGCATGGTGTGTCCGACCTCGGAGAACACGCCGCCCACGATGTGGCCGATGGTGTCCTGGGAACCGCGCTCGCGACCGTACTTTTGCTTATAGGTGCGAATGAGCGGCAGGGTAAAGATGAGCCACCAGGCACCGGTGATGACAAACGACAGACGCGTTGCCAGCATGGTGGGGACGCCAAGAGCGGGGCCACCCATGATAAGCGCCAGGCAGATGATGAACGGCACGGTGGAACCGATGTAGCCCCAGGCATAGCCCGAGCTGGACACGGCGTCCATGCGCTCGTCGGTGGTAATGTCGGGCAGCATGGCGTCGTAGAACGTCATAGAAGAGTTAAGGCCGATGGTGCACAGCACGTACACGGTCAAAAATGCCATGGCGGACATTGGGATAGCCTGCGCCAGGCAAAGAACCAGGCCCGTGAGGAAGAAGCCCAAGAAGAACTTGATCTTGTTGCCGGCGTAATCGGCAAGCGCGCCCAGAATGGGCATGAGCATGGCAATGACCAGCGAGGCGATCGTCTGCGCGTTGCCCCAGGCGACCACCAGGTCTGCCGAGGAAGCACCGGTATTGATGGCGTTAAAGTAGATGGGCACCACCGAGGTATTGAGCAGCACGAGGGCCGAGTTGCCCACATCGTACATAACCCAGTTACGCTCGAGCTTGGTGTATTTCATGGACAGGGCCCCTTCGTATTTCGCCCGATATGCAGTTAGTTCATCGTACCCCAATTGTCCAGAGGCGCCGGTAAGGATTCGGCAAAGGGGCACGCACGAGCCCTACTCCTCGCGGTCGAACTCTTCGTCGGCGCCGAGCACGCGACCGCTGTAATTGACGTGGTTGGTCACGGCTTCCATATCGCCGGTCTCGATAAAGCGGGCGACGGTGAGCTCGTAATCGAGCAGTGCGCGGTCAAAGACCTCGGGGAAGCTCTCAGTCGAGACTTCATCGGTAAAGGGGCTCTTCCATGCCAAGTGGCCCAGGTTGCCGGTACGCTCGGGCAGCTCGGTCGTCACGCGGTGCGCAAGGCCGTCGAGCAGCGAATAATCGTGCACCAAGCCCTCGAGCAGGGCAATCGCGCGCGTCTTGGCCGAACCGGCCGGCTCGATAGTGCGGTAGAGCAGCTGCATGTCCGAGACGGCGCCGGCGTACTCCCCCGCCGGGATGTCGATACCGTACACGCGTCCGGCGACGTAGCTCATCAGCACGCCGGCAACGCGATTGATGCGGTCGGTGGTGACGATCTCGCCCGCCGGCGGATAATCCTCGACCGTAGCCCCATCGCGCTTGAGCTGCAGCATCAGCACGTCCAAGTCGCTTTCGAGCACGGCATGAACTTGACTGCCCGAAGCCTCGAGCTCGGGATCGGACTCGACAATGCCAAACTGCTGCTCGTAGACAAAGGGATGGGCATTACGATCGAGCACATAGTGCGACAGCAGGCCCAGCGCAAAGGCGCGACCCAGATTGGCATCGCGCGGCTGCAGGTGCGACACGCCGTCGCGCAGGCACGAGAACTGGCGCGACATGCGCGAGCGGTGCATGACCTGAGCAAGCGACATGCAGTCGGAAATGCGCGGCGTGAGCATGTGGAAGAAGAACGGGTCGGGACCTTGGTTTCCCAGGATAAAGGCGATGCGCTCCTCGTCGGACGTGATAACGCCCCGCGGAAGACGGTCGATGCTTTCCTCGCCAAACAGATGATGCGTAATGAGCGCGGGCATAATAATCCTTTCGATTTCATTCGATGCAATCCATTATGCCCACCGCACAGTCATGCCAAACCTGTAACGGCAAACGATGGCACACCGACCCTTACGCAAGCCCCAAGTGCGATTTGACCTCGGCAGCGCGACGGCGGGACACGGGCACCATCGAGGTTACGCGATCGAGCCTGAGCTCCATCAGGCCCGTGGAGCCGATCTCGACATTATGTACGTCTTCCAAATTAACCAGATAGCTGCGGTGAACGCGGATAAAGCCCTCGGAGGCCAGGCGACGCTCGAGCGAGGAAATCGACTCATTGATCAGGTACGTCCCCTCGGCGCAGACGGCGTTGCAAAAATCGGCGCGCGCCTCAAAGTAGCAGACATCCGCCACGGGAATGAACACCTTTTTGCCCCCGCGATCCACCGTCAGGCGCAAAGGCTGGCGCGGAGCATGGACGACGCGGCGAGCCCCCAGGGCAGTCTCGATCTTGTCGAGCGCCTTTGACAGGCGGGCATCCTCGACCGGTTTGACGATGTAATCGACAGCATCGAGGTTATAGGCATCGGCCGCATACTCGGCAAATGCCGTCACAAACACCACAACCGGCGGCGTCTTTAGGTTCTGCAGCGTCTCGGCAAGCTCAATTCCCGAGCGACCGGGCATGGTAATGTCTAAAAACAGCACGTCGGGCTTGTTCGACAGAATCGACTCCACGGCTTCGGTGACATTGCCCGCCTCGGCAATCTGACCCACACGCGTATCCTTTTCCAACAGATAGCGTAGCTCAGCCCTAATTGGAGGCTCGTCATCAACCACCAGTATGTTCCAGCCTTCGGACATATGCGCTTCCCCTCTTTTTCTCTCGATCCAACCGCGTGCTACACCGTTAGCGGCGCCGGCTCATGCGGCTCGCCGTTCAACTCAACGATGACCTGTGTTCCCACGCCCTCCTGGGACTTCACGCGCATGCCAGAATCTTCTCCGTAAAAGAAATGGATGCGCTGAAGCACGTTGAAGAGCGCCAGGCCGCAACCTCGCTTGACGGAACCGTCGGCGGTAATGCTCTCGGGCTCCTCTCGGCGATGCTGCTCAAACAGATGCGCGCAGACTTCTTCGCTCATCCCGATGCCGTCATCTTCGACGATGATCTCCAAGCCGTCATCGGTCTCGAAAGCCCTAACACGAATAGAAAGCGGCTCGGTCTCGCGCTGCGCATGCTTGATGCAGTTTTCGAGCAGCGGCTGCAAGATAAACGGCGGTACCAGGCTGTCGCGCACCTCGAAGTCGATGTCGACCGAAACGCGCAAACGGCCGTCGCCATACCGGGCCTGCATAAGATTGATATAACGAGTGCCCTGTTCCACCTCGTGCTCGAGCGTGGTGAGCGTATCGGAATCAGAAAGCGTCTGACGATAGTAGTTGGAAAAGTCGATCAGCAGCGATCGCGCCTTGTCGGGCTCGGTTCGAACGAGCGACACGATCGTGCTAATGGTATTGAATAGAAAATGCGGATCGACCTGCGACTGCAGGGCGCGAAGCTCAACGCGGGCTGTGAGCTCGTCCTGGCGCTCGAGCTCAAAGCTGGCGAGCTGCGTGGAAATTAGGTCGGCAAAACCCGAGGCAAGGGCCGTCTGGCGCATATCGATGCTGCTCAGGCGAGGGTAATACAGCTCGAGTGTGCCCACGCAATGCCCGCGCACGGTAAGCGGCGCGACGATGCCGGCGCGCAGGCGGGGAAAATAGCCGCCCGTCTCATTGGAGGTGTCGCGCGAAAACACGCTCTGCTCGCCCGTCTCAATCACACTGAGCGTGGTCTTGAGCACGACCGGGGTGCCGGCGGGGCACTTTGCCGAGTCCTCGCCCCAGCTTGCCAACACCTGTTTGCCATCGGTAAAGCAGATGGCAGAGGCGATGGTCTCGGACAGGATAATTTTAGAGGCGCCCAGGGCCGCTTCGGGCGTAAGGCCGCGCGACGTGTAGGCGAATATTTTTGATGCGATGGCAAGCGTACGGTCGGTTGCGCTCGATGTGAGGTCGTCGGGGACCACAAAGACATACGAGAAAAAGAAGCACAGCATGACCATGCCGGCAATAACGACAACGCCCGGAACGGGATTGGGGTTATCGGTTAAATCCCAGATAAGCAGCAGGATAAGCGCCGGAACGACAACGCCGAGCAGGATGGCCTGGACCACATGCTGGGCCGTACGAAAGACCTTGGTAGAGTTGTAGCTCTTGCCCAGAATCAGCCTGTTTAAATCCACCGTCATCCCCTTTTATCTATCGCACCCATAGCAATAAAGAGGGCCGCAAGCGACCCTCTCCATTGCATTATGCAATCAAATACTGTGTTTTACATCCAGTCGTCGATGAACGGTAGTTTAGGCGCTGTATTTGTTGGCCTCGCCAAAGGTGCCAGCCTCGACGATCCAGCCGTCCTTCATGATGACGTCCATGTTGTCGGTGTTGAGCACGTGGATGTCGGCGGCGACGTCACCGTTGACGACCAGCAGGTCGGCGCACTTGCCGGCCTCGATGGAACCGGTCTCGTCCTCGATGTGGCACATCTTGGCACCGTTGAGGGTAGCGCAGGTGATGGTCTCGACCGGGGTGAAACCGATCTTGTCGACGAACTCGTACATCTCCTCGATGGAGCAGGTGCCGTACGGGGTGACGAAGGAGAAGGAGTCGGAGCCGATCGTCATGACGACGCCGCGCTTCTTGGCCTCGCGCAGGCAGTCGTAGTTGCGCTGCAGCTCCTTCTCGACCAGGGTGCCCTCGTACTTGTCGTGCAGCTCGGGGACGTAGACGGGCGGATAGGTGGCGTACCAGGTGGGCAGGAAGGCGATCGTCGGGGTGAAGAAGGTGCCCTGCTCGGCCATGAGGTCCATGGTGCGCTCATCGATATCGAAACCGTGAATCAGCTGCTCGCAGCCAAAGCGAACGGAATCGTAGGCAGCGGCGTGGTTGTTGTAGCAGTGGCTCCACACGGGGATGCCGACCATCTTTGCCTCGTCGACCACGGCCTGGATCTCCTCGGAGCAGTAGTGCTGGTCGCGACCGGAGTCCCAGCGCCAGATGCCGCCACCGGTAGCCCAGATCTTGATGGCATCGGGGTTCTCGCGCAGGCGACGACGGACGGCCTTGCGCAGATCCCAAGGACCGTCGACCTGATCGCCCCAGGGATGGGATTCCTTGTTGAGCTCCTGGGTGCAGTGGTGAGAGTCACCGTGGCCGGCAACGCGGCAGAAACCGAGGCCGGTGGCCAGAACGCGCGGGCCCTTAAAGACGCCCTTGTCGATGCAGTCACGGATCTGGATACCAAAGCGGCCGATCTCGCAGACGGTGGTGAGGCCGTGGGTGAGGCAGTCGTAGGCCTGCTTGACGGCGACGGCCTGCTTCTCGAGGAGCGGCTGCATGACCCAATCGGTGTCATCGTCGGTCAGGTTGCCCGAGAAGTGCAGGTGGGTGTCGATCAGGCCGGGAAGGACAGTCTTGCCGGCGGCGTCGATAACCTCAACGCCCTCGGGAAGGTCCTGCATGGCGCCGGCGTACTCGATCTTGCCGTTATCGTCGACGAGAACGAGGGAGTTCTCGACCGGCTCGGCACCGGTACCGTCGATGAGCTTGCCGCCAACGATTGCATACTTAGTGGACATGGTTCCTCCTTATGGATCCATATATGTGGGCGAGGCCGTGTTGGGTCGCGGCCTCACAAAGCTACCCAAGTGATGCCGGGTTCGGTGCGCGGGAGAGAGGGCACCGCGCACCCGATCCGCCCCGGCTAGGCGTTACTTTTTGCGGGAATTGGTGAAAGCCATGAGGGCCAGGCCAATAGCCAACCAGCCGATCACGATGCTCCACTCCACCATGTTGAGGGAGGCGGGAGAGAACGGAATCACGAGCAGGCCGATGATGATGGCGCAGGCAGCGATAGCGAGGCCGATGCCAAACTTGCCGCCGGGCACCTCGTAGGGACGAGGCAGGTCGGGCTCGGTGAAGCGCATGCGCAGGCAGGCGAGGGCGACCATACCGCAGGAGAAGATGAAGGCGAGAGCCGACACGTTGGTCAGAGGGATGAGCATGTTCTTGCCCAGGAACGGACCGATGACGGTGATGACGCCCAGAACGACGCAGGCGAGCTTGGGAGCGCCGGACTTGGGGTCGACCTCGGCGAACTTCTCGGGCAGCTGGCCCTTGCGGCCCATGGCAAGCATGATGCGGCTCGTGGCGCCGTAGAAGGAGTTCATCGGGCCCATGGGTCCAAGCGTGGCGATGACGAGCATGGCCAGGTACAGAAGCATGTTGATGCCCTTGAGGCAGGCAAGCGCGGGAACCGGGCTCTTAACAAACTCATGCCAGTCGAGAATGGTGCCGAACGAGTAGATGCAGACCATGTAGAAGCCGCCGGCGGCCAGCAGAGCCAGGGAGATGATCTTGCCGAACTTGTTCCAGTTGAGGCCCTCGGCTGCTTCCTCAGCCTGCTGAGGAATGGTGTCGAAACCGGCGTAGAAGAACGGGGTCAGAACCAGGACCGACACGATGCCGGCGAACAGGCTGGCACCCTCGGTAGCGGCCTTGCCGCCGCCAGCGCCGGTGACCTGGGAGAACACGGGCATGGCATTGTCCGGCGAGCCGGTGAACAGCGAGACGCCCATGGCGAGCAGCATGCCGCAGAGCAGAGCCTTGGTCAGGAAGGCCTGGAGCTTGGCGGCCGAGCTGGCGCCGCGGAAGTTGAGGAAGATGACGTAGGCTGCGAAGCCGAGCGCGATCAGCGTCGGGAACAGGTAAACGTCGGCGCCCAGGATGGTGTAGAGCTTGACGGCGCGCAGCCACTCAAGACCGGGCAGGCTGCCGAACATCTCGGACACGAGGGTCGAAATGGCGATGGCCTCCCACGGGCACAGGATACCGTTGCCCAGGGCCAAAAGCCAACCGGTGATGTAGCTCAGCGTACGGCCAAAGCTACGATCGACATACTCGACGATGCCGCCCGAGATGGGGATAGCAGCCGTGAGCTCACCGAAAACAGCTCCGACGGGCACGAGGAAGATTGCACCCAAGAGGAATGCGATCATAGCGGGAACGGGACCGCCGCCCACGACCATCCAGTCGCCGACCTGCAGAACCCAACCGGTACCGATGATGGCACCGAAACCGATGGTGAAGAAGTTCCAGAGCGAAAGCGTTTTCTTCATGCCGCCGTTATCCTCAACT
Organism: uncultured Collinsella sp.; assembly: GCA_959026535.1. Classification (GTDB taxonomy): domain Bacteria; phylum Actinomycetota; class Coriobacteriia; order Coriobacteriales; family Coriobacteriaceae; genus Collinsella. The sequence goes on from CAUFMB010000039.1 coordinate 11,734, forward strand.
GCAACTTCTGCGTTCTTGTCCGCCATTGTTCCCCTCCTTTCCTTTTTGACGCCCCTTGACGTCACCCCTTGCGCGGTCTGTTTTGCCGCGCTCTTTTATTTCGTGGCTTTAAGATACGGCCTTGGCGCAGCAGCTCCGCTTGTAGCTCGACCGAAGGCAGAACTGCAAAACGAGCGGTGCCGTTTTTGGGACGAACGGCACGGTTTGCCGTTCATTGTTGCCGCCCGTCCGACGGGCGTACGCTCATCGGACGCATATAGAGTTGTTTTTGAGGCCGTGTGTTTTGCGCCTTTCGTACCGTTTACCGAGCTTTTGACGCGCAGACCCATTTGTTGCACATCTTTTTTGTAGGATGGACAGGTTATACATGAGACAAGGCGGTACGAATGGCATACGGATACAACGACGGTGATCAACGGCGACAAAGCGTTCGCCTTGCTGGCCGTACCACGCCGACGCCCAGAAGTGCCACGAGCAGCAATCCGCAACGTCCTCAAGAGCAACCCAGGCCTTCGTCTCGGCAGCAGGCAAGCAGAACGCGGCAGAGTGGCCGTCTGAGCACGGGCACAAGCGCGCAGCAAGATGGCCGCTTGGGCGCGCGCACTCGACAGCGTCAGGCCGAGGTTCCGCAACTGCGCCGCAACGGCGCACGTCAGCCCGGCATCCATATCAACCGCTTCTTTTCGCATCCCCAAGGCGGACGCGACGGCAAGCCCTACCGCTCGACATCGCACGCGAATGCCCCCGCCCTGCCGGCTCGTCGACTTCGCCTCGCACTGTGCTCTATCCTTACCTGTCTGGTCTTTGTGCTTATGAGCTCCTGTATGTCCCACGGTTCGGCCGGTCTCGAGCCCACCGCCGAGGACAAGCTGCTCAAGGCCCCCGTCGCACCCGGTTATTCTTTCGCCTTTTCGACCCCACGCTCGCAATGGCAAGCCGGCACGATGCCCCATATCTATCAGATCGACCCTGCGTGGTCGGAGCTGCCTTACGCCGGCGGCACCATCCGCCAAAATGCCTGCGGGCCTACGTGCCTCACCATGGTCTATATCTTTAAGACGGGACGCACCGATATGACCCCCGTCGATATGTGCGCGCTTTCTGAGGCGGGCAATTACGCCCCCACCGGTGCAACCGAATGGTCGTTTATGACGAGCGGCGCATGGCAGTTGGGACTTAACGGAACGGAGCTCCATAACGATCGCGACTCTATGACTCAGGCGCTGCGTTCGGGAGCGCCCGTCATCGCCGCCGTTCGGCCGGGCACCTTTACCAGCGTGGGCCACTACATTGTGCTTTACGGTATTGACGACGCCGACCAGATTGGCGTCTACGACCCCAACTCGGCCAGCCGCAGCGCCCGCCGTTGGGGCGCCGTAGAAGTCCTTAACGAAGTCGAAGCCATGTGGGCCTACTACTAGTCATTGGGGACAGACTTAAATGAGTGGTCGTTGGGGACAGCCTTTAAGGACTGTCCCAAGCTGCCGGCAGGAAAGGAACGTCCCCAAGTGCCGGGTTCCCAATGACTAGGTGAATAGCAAAAGCCCCGCAGTCGGAGCGGACTGCGGGGCTCATGAAGAGAGGCTAGTTTGTGGGCGCCTTGCCTGGCGCCCACGAGAGAGGCAATGGAGCAGAGGCTACTCGTGGATGCGGGTACCGGAGAGGCCAGCCATGGTCTCGGCGGCCTTGTCCAGGGCGCCGATGATGCAGGTGCGGCCCTTGCGGGAACGGGCGAACTTGATGGCGGCGCGGACCTTGGGCTCCATGGAACCCTTGCCGAACTGGCCCTCGTCGGCCAGGCGCTCGGCCTCGTCGGCGGTGATGTCCTCGAGCTCCTCCTGGTTGGGCTTGCCAAAGTTGATGGCGACATGCTCAACGGCGGTCAGCAGGAACAGAACGTCAGCGTCGCAGTCCTCGGCCAGCAGCTCGCCGCCCAGGTCCTTGTCGATGACGGCGGGGACGCCCTTGTAGCAGCCCTTGTTCTCGTAGTCGCGGACGACGGGGATGCCGCCGCCACCGCAGGCGATGACGATGAACTCGTTGTCGAGCAGGTTGAGGATGGAGTCAGCCTCGACGATCTTCTTGGGATCGGGGGAAGCGACGACGCGACGCCAGCCGCGGCCGGAATCCTCGACGAAGACCTTGGAAGGATCCTCGGCCATGAACTCCTTGGCCTGCTCCTCGGTGTAGAAGGGGCCAATCGGCTTGGTCGGGTTCTTGAACGCGGGATCGTCCGGGTCGCACTCGATCTGGGTGACGACGGTTGCGGCGTGCCAACGCTTATAGCGCTTGTGCATCTCGCGGCCAATGCCCTGCTGCAGGTGATAGCCGATGTAGCCCTGGGACATGGCGCCGCACTCGGGCAGCGGCATCTCGGGGGTGCCGATGGCGTCGTGGGCGGCGGCGAAGGCGTTCTGGATCATGCCGACCTGCGGGCCGTTGCCGTGGGTGATGATGATCTCGTTGCCCTGCTCGATCAGGCCGAGAAGAGCGTGAGCGGTGTTGCTCACGGCCTCGATCTGCTCAACGGGATTGTTGCCGAGGGCGTTGCCGCCAAGGGCGACGACAATACGATCGGGCTTGCCAAGAGGCTTAGACATTGCTGGAATCCTTTCTGTAAAAGGCCTACAACCCATTAATAACCCGCGCCCGTGCAATACGCGAGTTTATTAAGGTTTATATTCTCTTTATCGCTCATTTTATTCATTTTGAAAATAGTTGAACGGTGAACGGTCGTTTTTATCCGCTCAGCGTACAGAACCCCAGCTCAGACACGTTTACGCCATTTACGTGCGACTTTATTTAAATAGAGCGGGGATTAGACAGGATTATGCAAACTATATCTTTGCTAAACACAAAACGGGCAGCGCAAAATCTTACTCGCACTATACGAGATTCTATGCACTTATAGGACGAGTATGCACCCCTGCAAAAACAAGCGGCTTTTCATCCATCAAAAGGAATAGCCAGGAAGTCCGCGCCGCGCGTTTCGCGGCAAAGCCGCGAAAAAGCCAAGGGACAGAAGGCGGCAACGACCAAGTCCCCCTCCATGCCCAAAGAGGCGCGCCTTTCGCGGCGTTGCCGCGAAACAGCGACCGGGACAAAAGGCCCCACCAACCACGTCCTTCATTCAGCCCCACAATCCGAGAACGTAGTCGTAGCAGGATCTGAGGGCTAACCTTCGCGGACACTCCGCAGGACGAAAGAACCCCCGCCGCACGTAGTGCGCAGCGGGGGTTCTTTCATGTCCGAGGACGTCCGCGAAGGTCAGCCCTCAGATCCTGCGGTGGGAGACCTAGGCCTCGTTGTACACCGTCTTGAGCTTCAGCAGGTGAGCGTAGCGGTCCATAGCGGCCTGCTCGTTCTCCTTGAAGAGCTCCTCGGCGCGCTCGGGGAAGGAACGCGTCAGCGAAGCGTAACGGGCCTCGTTCATCAGGAACTCCTGATAACCGCCCGCGGGCTCCTTGGAATCGAGCGAGAACTTCTTGCCGGCAGCAGCCTCGGGGTTGAAGCGGAAGAGGTTCCAGTAACCGCACTCGACAGCCTTCTTCATCTCGGCCTGGCAGTTCTGCATGCCGCCCTTCTTGATGGAGTGCATCTCGCAGGGGCTGTAGCCGATGATGAGGGACGGGCCGTCGTAGGCCTCGGCCTCGTGGATGGCCTTGAGGGTCTGAGCCGGGTTGGCGCCCATGGCGACCTGCGCCACGTAGACGTAGCCGTAGCTCATGGCAATCTCGGCCAGGGACTTCTTCTTGGTCACCTTACCGGCAGCGGCGAACTGAGCGACCTGGCCCAGGTTCGAGGCCTTGGAGGCCTGACCACCGGTGTTGGAGTAAACCTCGGTGTCGAAGACGAAGACGTTGACGTTGTGGCCGGAAGCCAGGACGTGGTCCAGGCCGCCGAAGCCGATGTCGTAGGCCCAACCGTCGCCGCCGAAGATCCAGAAGGACTTCTTGGTGAGGTAAGCCTTGTCGGCGAGGATCGCCTTGGAAGCGTCACAGCCGCACTTCTCGAGCTCGGCAACGTAGGCAGCAGCAGCGGTCTTGGAGGCCTCGGCGTCGTTGACGGAGTTGATCCAAGCCTGGCCGGCAGCCTTGAGCTCATCGGACGGACCATCAGCAGCGATGATGTCCTGGGTAGCGGCGATCAGCTTGTGCTGAACGGCCTCATAGCCAACGGCCATGCCCAGACCGTGCTCGGCATTGTCCTCGAACAGGGAGTTGTTCCACGCCGGGCCGTGACCGTCCTTGTCCTTGCAGTAAGGAGCGGTGGCAGCGGGGTTGCCCCAAATGGAGGAGCAGCCGGTGGCGTTGGAGATGAACATGCGGTCGCCGGCGACCTGGGTCACCAGACGTGCATAGGCGGTCTCGGCGCAGCCGGCGCAGGAGCCGGAGAACTCCAGGTAGGGCTGCTTGAACTGGCTGCCCTTGACGTTGGCCGCGATGAGCTCCTTCTTCTCGGAGACGTTCTCGACCATGTAGTCCCAAACAGGCTGCTGGTCCATCTCCTGCTCGGTGGGAACCATCTCGAGGGCGCCCTTGGGGCAGACCTTGACGCAGTTGGTGCAGCCCATGCAGTCGAGCGGGGACACGGCCATGGTGAACTTCATGCCCTTGGCCTTGGGGCCCATGGCGTCGAGCGTGCGGGTAGCCTCGGGCGCGGCGGCAGCCTCGTCCTCGGTCATCGCGAACGGACGGATGGTGGCATGCGGGCACACATAGGCGCACTGGTTGCACTGGATGCACTTGGTCTCGTCCCAGTGGGGAACGACCACGGCGACGCCGCGCTTCTCGTATGCGGAGGCGCCCAGCTCAAACTGGCCGTCGGCGCAACCGACGAAGGCGGAAACGGGCAGGCTGTCGCCATCCATGCGATCGATGGGCTCGAGCAGGTTCTTGACCTGCTGGGCGATGGCGGACTTGGTCTCCTCGGAGAGCTCGACGGGAGCGACATCCTCGGCAGTTGCCCAGTCGGCCGGAACCTCGAACTTGCGGAAGGCGGTAGCGCCGGCATCGATGGCCTTGTGGTTAGCGTCGACGATGGCCTGGCCCTTCTTCATGTAGGACTTGGTGGCCGCGTCCTTCATGTACTGCAGGGCGTCCTCGGCGGGCAGGACCTTGGCCAGCGCGAAGAAGGCAGACTGGAGCACCGTGTTGGTGCGCTTGCCCATGCCGACCTTGGCAGCCAGGTCGATAGCGTCGATCAGGTAGACGTTGACGTTGTTGTTCGCGATGTAGCGCTTGGCCACGGCGGGCATGTGCTCGGCGAACTCCTCGTCGCTCCACTGGCAGTTGACCAGGAAGGTGCCGCCCGGCTTGACGTCGCGGACCATCTTGAAGCCCTTGACGATGTAGCTGGGGTTGTGGCAAGCGACAAAGTCGGCCTTGGTCACGTAGTACGGCGAGCGGATCGGAGAATCACCAAAGCGCAGGTGCGAGACGGTGACGCCGCCGGTCTTCTTGGAGTCGTACTGGAAGTAGGCCTGGACGTACTTGTCGGTGTGGTCGCCGATGATCTTGATCGAGTTCTTGTTGGCGCCGACGGTACCGTCGCCACCCAGGCCCCAGAACTTGCACTCGATGGTACCGGGGGCTGCGGTGTTGGGCGCATCCTCGGCCTCGGGCAGGCTCAGGTTGGTCACGTCATCGACGATGCCGATGGTGAACTCGCGCTTGGGCTCGTCCTTCTTAAGCTCCTCGAAGACAGCGAACGCGGACGCGGGAGGCGTGTCCTTGCTGCCAAGGCCGTAACGTCCGCCGACGACCTTGATGCCCGTCTTGCCGGCCTCGTAGAGAGCGGAGACGACGTCCTGGTAGAGCGGCTCGCCGATGGAACCCGGCTCCTTGGTGCGGTCCATGACGGCGATCTTCTTGACGGTCTCGGGGAGAACATCGACGAAGTGCTTGATGGAGAACGGACGGAACAGGCGAACCTTGACCAGGCCGACCTTCTCGCCGTGAGCGTTGAGGTAGTCGATGACTTCCTCGAGCACGTCGCAGAAAGAGCCCATGCACACGACGACGCGATCGGCGTCGGGAGCGCCGTAGTAGTTGAACAGGCCGTAATCGGTGCCGAGCTTCTCGTTGATCTTCTTCATGTAGCCCTCGACGACGGCGGGAAGCTCGTCGTAGACCTTGTTGCAGGCCTCGCGGTTCTGGAAGAAGATGTCGCCGTTCTCGTGGCTGCCGCGGGTATGCGGGTGCTCAGGGTTGAGCGCGTGGTCGCGGAAAGCCTGGACGGCGTCCATGTCGCACATCTCGGCCAGATCCTTGTAGTCCCACATGGCGACCTTCTGGATCTCGTGGCTGGTGCGGAAGCCGTCGAAGAAGTTAAGGAACGGGGTCTTGCCCTCGATGGCGGCAAGGTGAGCCACCGGCGAGAGGTCCATGACCTCCTGGACGTTGCCCTCGGCGAGCATGGCGAAACCGGTCTGGCGACAGGCCATGACGTCGGAGTGATCGCCAAAGATGTTCAGGGCGTGCGAAGCGACGCAACGCGCGGAGACGTGGAAAACGCCCGGGAGCTGCTCGCCTGCGATCTTGTACATGTTCGGGATCATCAGGAGCAGACCCTGAGAAGCCGTGTAGGTGGTGGTCAGAGCACCGGCGCCCAGCGAACCGTGAACGGTACCGGCTGCACCTGCCTCGGACTCCATCTCGACGACCTTGACCGGGGTGCCGAAGATGTTCTTGCGACCCTGGGCCGCCCACTGGTCGACATGGTCGGCCATCGGGCTGGACGGCGTAATGGGATAAATTCCCGCTACCTCGGTGTACGCATACGAAACATATGCGGCCGCCTCGTTGCCGTCCATAGACTTAAACTTACGCGCCATATACCCCTCTCCTCTCATATAGGTATACAGGCCCCGGCGATCGCCGGGATATTGGCGTGATGGGATTTTCGTTGTTGCTTCCAATCATCTGGCAGGCAGACTGAGCAGCAGGTACATGGCGTGGAGAGAAGGCATGCCAAGGCGAGGAGGGCTGCACGCGCTCCACAGGCCCAGCTACCCGTCTTGCACATGACCGAGCGCCGCAAAGGCCGCATGCCGGATGCTCCCGGGCACGCCCCGGCGATGGGAAGCGCCCGCAACGGAAATCCGCATGCGGGTTTATTGTACCCCGCCGTCAAGCCATATTTCGGCAAATATAGGTGGCCGGTAAAGGTTTACCTCGGGTGACTATTGTGCGCCCGGCACCGACGGATACAGTCCCCTGGAACCCCACAGCAGTTGCGGTGAAATAGGGACTGTTTGCTGTTAACGGCCTTAATCAGTCCCTATTTCACCGCAACTCATTGAGGGGATGAGTTAGAGGGCGCCGAGGAGGATGGCGTAGGTGGTGGATTCGCCGAGCTTGAGCTCGTCGCCGGGATTGAGTTGGGCGGAACGGCCGGGCTCGACCTGAATGCAGACGCGCGTGGCCCCGTTTACCACCACGGTTCCGTTGGTGGACGACAAGTCCTCGACGTGCCAGATATTTTGAGCATCGCACCAGATATGGGCATGGCGGGCCGAGACATCGTCGCCGACGTCGGTAATATCGCCCTCACCAGTGGCCAGCGCGCCAATCTCAACACCCTGCTCACTCGGCTGAATCCAGCGCGGGGCGCTCACGACAAAACTGTTTTGCACGCGCAGCAGGCCCAAGGGGTGCGCCGGGGCGGGTTCGCGCTCGCCTGCGGTCATCGACATGCCAAGCGAACGCGGCGTGGAGGTGCCTCCGCCACAGGTCGCGTGCGCGTAGTCGATGGCATAGTTCACCGAGGACCGCACATCCGCCGAACAACCGACGGCGACAAACAGCACCAGCACGGCCTCGGCGCGCTCGGCGGGCATGAGTTCCGCCGCCTGGGACAGGCGATCGAGCGCGTTGCGATGTTAGCGCCGGGCGATTTTAGCCGCTAATAGTCAAACTATTTTGACCAATCC
>CAUFMB010000040.1 GCA_959026535.1 uncultured Collinsella sp.
CTCGTGGCGTCACCGGCGACACCGACATCAGCATCATCGACACCGCCGAGTTCGCCATCCCCGGCCTTGACGACGATTTCCGCGTCATCGTTTCCCCGTGGATCCTGACGGTGCTCGTGACTGACCGCCTGGCTCGTTACTATGAGACGGTCACCAAGCACAACCTCAAGTATCGTCGTTACTATCACCAGTTCGACTACTAAGAAAAACGGGTGCGGGAACGTGCCGGGCTATTGGGAGGACCACAGAATGAGACAGTACATCATCGCCAGCCATGCACACTTCGCTACCGGCATCAAAGAGAGCATTGAGCTGCTCTCGGGCACTCGCGACAACGTCCACGACCTTTCGATGTTCGTCGACGATCGTATGGACGTGGCTGAGGAGGCCCAAAAGCTGCTGGCAGGCATGTCTGCTGACGATGATGTCGTCGTCTGCACCGACCTCTTTGGTGGCAGCGTCAACAACGAGTTCACCAAGATCGTCCAGACGCGTCCCCGCACCTACCTTGTCACCAACATGAACCTTCCGCTGCTCATCCAGCTGCTGTTCTCCGATGAGTCGGCGCCGGTCGAGGAGACGATTCGCGCCATCGTCGCTGCGGACGATACGCGTGTGAAGTTCGTCAACGATCTTTTGGTCGATGACGAGGAGGAGGAAGAGTTCTAATCCGCAGCACCTACTGACACGCCGTATGACGGCACAAGACCTTTGGGGGGTCACATTATGATTCAGCTACTTCGCGTTGACCATCGCCTGCTTCATGGCCAGGTCGCAGTTTCCTGGGTTCAGGGCCTTGGCTCCAACTGCATCTTCTGCGTGGGCGATAAGGTCGCCAACGACCCGGTGTGGAAGGCGACGCTCAAGATGGGCAAGCCTGCCGGCTGCAAGCTCGTCATCAAGGATATGGCGAATGCCATCGAGGCCATTAACTCGGGCGTGACTGACAAATACAAGATGATCATCTGCGTTGCCACTATCGCTGAGGCAAAGCAGCTTGTTGAGGGCTGTCCGCAGATTAAGTCGGTCAACCTGGGCAACACCAAGCCCAAGGACGAGAAGCGCCCCGATGCTCGTCAGGTCTCTCGTCAGATCTTCCTGACCGCAGCCGAGGAAGCCGATGTGCGCGAGATGCTAGATCGTGGCGTTGAGGTCGAGATTCGACCCCTGGCCGATGACCCCAAGGTTGACTGCGCCAGCGTGCTCTAGGCGTTTGAATTCGAAGAGTCTGAGCTCTTCGTAGTGTCCTATTAGGAAAGGGGGATGTATGCTTACCCAAGCAATCCTCATCGGACTTATCGCCGCATTTGGTAAGTTCGACTTCCAGCTCGGCACCCTCTATGCGTTCCGCCCCATCGTCCTGTGCCCGCTCGTGGGTCTGGTGCTGGGGGACCTGCAGTCCGGCCTCGCGATCGGTGCGAGTCTGGAGCTGCTGTTCATGGGCTCGATCTCCATCGGCGCCTACGTGCCGCCTGATGAGACGATCGGCGGCGTGCTCGCCTGCGCCTTCGCTATCCAGCTGGGCCAGAGCACCGAGGCAGCCATCGCGCTTGCCATGCCCATCGCCACGCTGTGCCTTGCCATCAAGAACATCCTCAACGCCGCCCTGCCGATCCTGGTTGACCGCGCTGATGTCTTCTCCGGCCAGGGCAACCTTAAGGGTGTCTATGCGATGCACTTCCTGATCGGTTTAACCGGCATCATCATGGCGTTCCTGCTGTGCTCGCTGTCGTTCTATCTGGGTGCTGACGCTATCCAGGGCGTGCTCGACTTTATCCCCGACTTTGTTCTTGCTGGCTTTGGCGTGGCCGCCAACATCCTGCCGGCCATGGGCTTCGCCATGCTCGGCCGCCTGGTGCTCACCAAGCAGCTCGTGCCCTTCTACTTCCTGGGCTTCCTGCTGTGCTCCTACGCCAACGTGCCCGTCCTGGGCGTCGCCCTGATCGCCATCATCATCGGCATCGATAAGTTCGACCTGCTCGGCCTGGGCGGAGCCCAGCCCCAGCTCTCCGCGGAAGGGGATGAGGACGATGACTTCTAGTCCCGAGAACAAGATCACGCGCTCCGACCTCGTCAAGAGCGCCGTCAACGTCGGCGCCCTGGGCATGGAGTTCTCCTGGACCTACTACAAGCAGATGAACATCGCCTTCTGCCTGATGGTCGCCAACATGCTCAAGAAGATCTACGCCGGCCGCCCCGACGACTACGCCGAGGCCCTGCACCGCCACTGCGCGTTCTTCAACATCACCGTCCAGTTCGCCCCGTTCGTCGGCGGCATCGCGATGGCCATGGAGGAGAAGGTCGCCCGCGGCGAGATCGAGCCCGAGAGCGTCAACGACGTCAAGGCCGCCCTCATGGGCCCGCTGTCCGGCATCGGCGACTCCATCTTCCTGTCGACGCTGCGCGTGGTCGCCGCCGCGGTGGGCATCAGCCTGTGCCAGGCCGGCAACCCCTTCGGCCCCATCGCCTTCCTGCTCATCTACAACGTCCCCGGCTTCGCGCTGCGCGTCTGGGGCGCCGTCAAGGGCTACGAGCTGGGCGTGGGCTTCCTGGACGAGGCCCAGAGGACCGGCCTCATGCAGAAGATCATGACCTGCGTGGGCATCGTGGGCGTCATGGTCGTGGGCGCCATGTGCAAGGACATGTTCTGGGCCAGCATCCCGGTGGCCATCGGCTCGGGCGACGACGCCCAGACCCTCCAGGACATCCTGGACGGCACCATGCCCGGCATGCTCGGCATGATCGCCTTCTGGCTGTACTACTGGCTGCTGTCCAAGAAGATCAACCCCATGGTGCTGATCGTGGCCACCATGGTCGTGGGCATCATCGGCGCGTTCTTCGGCGTGCTGGCGTAGGGGCCCGGCTGCATAGATTTTCGTTGCAACCTGGAAAGGGGATGGAGCAGGCCTATGCCCTCCATCCCCTTTTTGTATAGAAGGAGTTCGTATGTTCGCGAAGGATCGCGAAGCAATGCGCCTGACGCCGGCAGAGGTCAGGCTGATTCTTATTGAGTCCCTGCAGTGGTGCGCCAACAACGCGGTCTACTTTTTGGGGCTTATCGGTGCGGCCACGTATGATCTGGCCGGCACGGCCTTTTTGGTTGCCGCCATTACGCTCGTACGCAATCTTATGACGTCGGTGGGCAATATGGTGTCGGGCTCGGTCATCGATCGCTTTGGACCGCGCCGGACGTCGTTTGTGACGTGCGTGATTACGGCAGTGCTATCGCTTGGCGTGGGGTTGGCGCCGTTGTCTGTCCCCGGGCTTGTGTTTGCCGCGTGCGTCTTGGGACTTGCGGGTGGCTTTATCAACACCTGCACGCATGCGTTTCCGGGATACCTGGAGTCGACCACCGAGGGCCGTACCCGCGTGAACGGCCTCATGGTGTTCTACAGCAATATCGCCTATACCGCTGGCCCGCTGCTCGGCGGTGCCATCGTGAGTTGCTTTGCCACGCAATCGGTCTATCTGCTCATGGCGGGCATGATGGGTGTGGCGGCCGTGCTCTCCTTGGGCTGTCACGAGTGTGTTGCTCCCGCAAAAGGGGAGAAGCCGAAGGGCGGTATTTTGGGCGGCATGGCCGAGGGTGCGCGACTTACGTTTCGCGATCACGACCTGCGCCTCATCTTTATATCGGGCTTTTTGGGTTTCTTTGCGTTCGGCGCGTTCGATTCGCTGGAGTCGTTGTTCTACCGCGATGTGCTCAACGTGGATATCGTCTGGCTGGGCTGGCTGTCCTCGGTCGTGGGCCTCACTTCCTCGGTGGGCGCGTTCATCCTGACCAAGCTTTCTGCTCGCCATGTCAACCTGCGATTGCTGCTCGGCGCGCTCATGGCCGTGGGCATTGGGTCCATGGTGTACGTGGGCACCGATATGCTGGGGGTCGCGATTATCGGTCAGGCGATTAACGGTCTGGCCTGGGGGTTCCTGGAGCCGCTGCAGATGATCTTGATTCAGGAGCGTGCCGACATCAAATACCTGGGGCGCATTACCGGCTTTGTGCGTTTTGGACTGATGAGCGCCGGCGTGGTGCCGCTGCTGGCGGCTCCGTTTTTGGCGGAGGCTTTGGGCGTCCAGACGGTACTGTTTGGAGCATCGACCATTATTGCGCTGGTAGGAACGCTGTTCTTTGTCACACAAGGGAGACGCCGGGGGCGTTAGCTATACATCAAATTCTAATTTAATACCACTCACCAGAGAATTTCGACCGTTCACCGAGGATTGGAACAGATTGAAAAGTGGTATTAAAAACACGTTGGGTGTATGTCTATAATTGGTATCGAAAAGAAACGCGATGTATAGATTCGCGTGCAGGACAGAAAGGAAAAGCCATGAAGGAAACCGAGAAGATCGAGATCATGCACTTTAGCCAGGAGGGCTACGTCGAGGACGGCAAGAACGTCTACGAGGCCGGCAAGAAGATGACCGCGCTCGCAGACAAGGTCGCCGACGAGGGCTACGACGCCGTGTTCCTGATGGGCGTCGGCGGCACTTGGGACGAGCTCATGCAGCTCGAGTACCTCATGAACAAGTTCGGCGACCGCGACCTGGAGGTCTACCTGATCCACGCCGCCGAGTGGAACGTCTCCGGCCACAAGCGCATGACCGAGAAGTCCGTCGTGCTGACCGCCTCCGAGTCCGGCACCACCCCCGAGGTCCTCGAGGCCGTCAAGAAGATGAAGGACATGGGCGTCCGCGTCTACGCCATGACCAAGCCCGAGGGTCTCATCGGCCAGGCTGTCGGCGCCGAGAACTGCGTCAAGATGGCTTCCGATCATGGTAACGGCGGCTGCGAGATGGGCTACTACCTCGCCGACTGCTTCGGCCTGCGCCTGCTCAACCGCCGCGGCTGCTTCCCCAAGTTCGATAAGTTCATCGAGCAGACCAAGGACGTTTGGACCCACCTGGTCGACATCCGCAAGAGCTTCGAGCCGCGCGCCGAGGAGCTCGCCAAGAAGTACGCCCTGGCCCCCTACACTATGTTCATCGGCTCCGGAGCACTCTGGGGCGAGACCATCCTGTTCTCGATGTGCATCCTGGAGGAGATGCAGTGGAAGCGCACCCGCTACATCACCTCGGCCGACTTCTTCCACGGCACCCTCGAGCTCGTGGAGCCCGGCGTCCCCGTGTTCCTGTTCATGGGCGAGGACGAGAACCGCAAGCTCGACGAGCGCGTCCGCGCCTTCCTGACTCGTGGCGTCACCGGCGACACCGACATCAGCATCATCGACACCGCCGAGTTCGCGATCCCCGGCCTTGACGACGAGTTCCGCGTCATCGTGTCTCCGTGGATCCTCTCCTCGCTGATCACCGATCGCCTTGCCGCTTACTACGAGACGGTCACCAAGCACAACCTCAACTACCGTCGTTACTATCACCAGTTCGACTACTAATCGGTGACAAATAAGCTACTGATCAAGAAGCACCCTGCCCGGGCGCATGCGTCCGGGCATTTTTATGCCGAAATTCGCAAGAAAGGGGAATCGAATGAGGCAGTTTATCGTGGCGTCCCATGCTCATTTTGCGTCCGGAATCGTCGAGAGCATCGGCCTGCTTTCCGGCGAGCGCGAAAACGTCCATGCGCTCTCTATGTATGTCGACGGAAACGAGGACCTGACCAAGGAGGCCGCAGCGATTCTGAACGGCTTTGCGGCGGACGATGAGGTCGTCGTTTGCACCGACCTCTTTGGCGGCAGTGTCAACAACGAGTTCACCAAGATCGTCCAGACGCGTCCTAACACGCACCTCGTGACCAATATGAACCTGCCGCTCCTTATTCAGCTGCTGTTCGTGCCCGAATCCACCCCGATCGATGAGGCCATTCGCCAGATCGTCGAGACGGACGACACCAAGGTCAAGTACGTCAACGACCTGCTGGGGCAGGCCGAACTCGATGAGTTTTAACCACTAGGGAGCACATCATGATTCAGATGATTCGTGTAGATTATCGACTGCTTCACGGCCAGGTTGCCGTTAGCTGGACCTCGGCTCTGGGTGCCGACTGCATCCTGCTGGTGAGCGACACGGTCCTCAATGACAAGCTTCGTCTGCAGGCCCTGTCCCTTGCAAAGCCGGAGGGCTGCAAGGTCGTTGTCAAAAACACCGAGGACGCCGTCAAGGCGCTCCAGAGCGGTGTGACCGACAAGTACAAGCTCTTCGTGGTTTGCGAGACGATCCAGCAGGCCGGTGCCGTCGCCAAGGCGATGGGGATCAAGAAGATCAACCTCGGCAATGTTGCCTTTAGCGAGGACGCCCGCCAGGTCTCGACCAGCGTATTTCTCACGCCCGAAAACGAGGCATACGTCAAAGAGCTGCTCGGCGAGGGCTATGAGCTGTTCATTCAGATGATTCCGGCAGATGCGAAGACTGACGCCGCGAAGGTCATCGGTTAGGGGCTGTCATGGTTATCAAGACAATCCTGATTTTCCTTATTGCCCTTTTGGGTTATTCCGAGTGGCTGACGGGCACGAGCTACCTCCAGCGCCCGATCGTGCTCGGACCTCTGGTTGGCCTTGTCATGGGCGACATGGTGACCGGCACGATCATGGGCGCCACGATGGAGCTTGCCATGGTCGGCGCCATCTCGGTCGGCGCCTATAACCCGCCCGATACGATTTCCGGCACTATCCTGGGCGTATCTCTTGCCATGCAGGCCGGCGCGGACGCTTCGGCGGCCCTGACCCTGGGCATTCCTATCGCAACGATCGTCCTGGCGCTCGATACCGCCCTGGGCCAGCCGGTGATGCTGCTGCTGGTGCACCGTATCGACAAAAACGTCGAGGACGGAGACACCAAGGCCATCACGCGCAACATGCTCATCGCCGGTTACGCGCAGAGCTGGTGCGGCCTGCTGATTATTCCCCTGGCATTCTTCTTTGGCGCCGATGCTGTTGCCAGCCTGCTCAACATCATCCCCGATTTCGTTCAGACCGGCATGGATGTCGCCGCCGCCTTCTTGCCCGCACTCGGCTTTGCGATGCTGGCGCAGATGATTATGAACAAAACGGTGGCTCCGTTCTTCTTCGCTGGCTTCTTCCTCGTCGCCTACTTTGGCATTAGCACGACGGGCGTGGCGATCTTTGCCGCGATCATCGTCGTCGCGATGACGGTTTTGGGTGATAAGAAAAAAGCGGAGCAGCCCGCAGTGGCAACCGAGGATCCTGCGATTGGGAGTGGGTTCGATGAGTTTTAAGTTTGAGTCTTCTTACGACGGGCTGATTTCCCGCGCAGACCTTAAGAAGCTGTTCTGGCGCTCGATTCCCTATGAGCATTCCTGGAACTACGAGCGTATGGGCCATATCGGCTTTATGTGGGCCCTTATGCCGATTCTTCGCAAGCTGTATCCGCAGGATGCGGACTTTAAGGCCGCCCTTAAGCGCCATATGGAGCTCTATAACGTCACGCCGTACATCTCGACGCTCCCCATGTCCATCGCCGCTGCAATGGAAGAGGTCAACGCTACTGACGATAGCTTTGACACGAGCGCGATCTCAAATGTCAAGCTTGCTTTGATGGGACCGCTGTCCGGTGTGGGCGATGCCTTCTACTGGGGCACGCTGCGAATTTTGGCAACGGGTGTCGGCACGTCGCTGGCGCTACAGGGCTCTATTCTTGGCCCGATTTTGTTCCTGCTCGTGTTCAACGTCCCTCACTACATCATCCGTTACCTGCTGACGTTTGTGGGATATCGCTTTGGCTCGGACATGATCAGCAAGGTCCAGGAATCGGGCATTATGGACACGATCGTCAAGATGGCCTCCATCATGGGCGCCATGGTGATCGGTGCTATGACCATGGAGATGGTCACCGTGGACATTCCGCTCATGGTCGGCGCGGGCGATGGTGCTCAGACGCTGGCCGAGCTGCTCAACGGAATCTTCCCGGGCTTTGTCACGATGGGGCTGTTTGGAATCGTCTATCTCATGCTCAAGAAGAAGATGAATCCGCTGGTCATCATGCTCGTGATCCTGCTCGTGAGTATCGCCGGCGCGTTCTTTGGAGTGCTTGGTGTTCAGTAGGGCATCCGTCATAATGAGAATAATGTAAGAGGGGGCGTCGCGCACACTGTGCTGCGGCGCCCTTTTGCCGAAAGGTGGACAAGATGGAGTATCCGCAGCTTGCCGTCATGAATATCAGCCATCGTTATTTTGACCTTGAGGAATTCTTTTCTTCGGCAGCGGCCTCGGGCTACACGTGTTGCGAGCTTTGGACCGGGGCGATGCATCTGTATGTCGATTGCCATGGATACGATTCGCTCGAGCGGGTACGGGAGCTGTCGCAGCGGTATGGGGTTCGGATTGTGGGGCTTTGTCCCGAACAGAACAACCCCAAGCCGTGGAATATCGCGGCGCGCGGGAATGAGGCGCGTACCCGCACGCTCGCGTACTTTAAGAACGTTGTAGATATCGCGGCGGAACTTGGAGCCGAGCAGGTCATGGTCTCGAGCGGCTGGGCATTTTTGAACGAGCCGATCGAGGACGCGTGGGGTCGCAGCGCCTCGATGCTGCGTGCGATTGCCGAGCATGCGGGAGAGCGCGGCGTGCGACTGGTGCTCGAGGCCCTACAGCCGGTTGAGTCGATGATCGTGAACTCGGCGGCCGACACGAAGCGCATGATCGAGGCAGTTGATCATCCGGCACTTAAGGCGTGTCTGGATTTGGGCGCTATGGCGGTGGCAGGGGATACCATCGACGATTATTTCGATCTGCTTGGCGAAGATGTCGCCCACGTGCATTTTGTCGATGCTGCGGCAGATGGCACGACGCATCTTGCCTGGGGTGACGGCGACCGCGATATGCGCGCCGACCTGGATAGGCTGGTGGCGCGCGGCTATCGCGGAGTTGTTTCGGCCGAGACCTATGACGGGCGCTATTTCGCCGACCCCGCAGCTGCCGATGCGCAGGTAATGGCAGAGTATCGTCGTGCGATTGGCGCCTAGGCGGGTTTGGGTTGCGGCGATCTGCCCTATGTTTCCAAATGAATACGGCGTGAGCGGCTGCGATGGATTTTCCCCGCAAACACTCTAGTATGCTAAAGTACCCAGAAGACCGGCGGAGCTATGCCGGTCTTCTGTTCTATATAAAGCACTGCATGAGGAGGCTCACCAGATGACGGCCACACCGTGGGGATTCCGGGACATATTGCCCGAGGAGGCTCAGGCGCGCGAGGAGATTGCGCTGACGGTGAAGGGCTGCTTTAGGGAGCATCATTACCTGCCGGTCGAGACGCCGCTGCTCGAGGACAAGGGTTCGCTCGAGGAGGGTGGCCGCATCGCGGACACCCCGTTTAAGCTCTTCGATGATGACGGTCGCCTGCTCGTGGTCCGTCCCGACAACACGCTGCCGATCGTGCGCTTGGTTTCGACCCGCATGCGCGCGGCCGATCTGCCGCTGCGCCTTCGCTACGAGGCGCCGGTGGTTCGTGAGTGCCAGCGCAATGCCGGCGGCTCGCGCCAGTTTACACAGCTGGGCTTTGAGCTTATCGGTGCGGGCGATACAGCGGGCGATGTCGAGATCGTCTCGCTCGTGGCCGAGGCGGTGCGCAGGCTGGCGCTGTCCGATGCACGCATTGTCGCAGGTAGCGTGCGTCCGTTTAAGGAGCTGCTCGCGGCGTGCGAGAATCGCGAACTGGCCGCCGAGGCCCTGCGCTGCGTGCACGCCAACGACTTTGTGGGCCTCGATGCCCGCGTGGCAGCAAGTGCCGAGTCCGATGCCGTCAAGGCTGCCATTAGCGAGCTACCGCGTCTTCACGGCGGCGCCGAGGTGCTCGACCGCGTGGACGCGCTGCTGGAGGCTGCCGGTATCGCCGCGCCGCTCACGCGCGAGCTGCGTGCCCTGGTCGAGGGCCTGGCTCCCGAGGACGCCCGGGTGCTGTCCTTCGACTTCTCCATCATGAACTCGTTCGATTACTACACGGGTCTGGTCTTTAAGGCTTATGCCGGCGGCCTGCCCGATCCGGTGGGTTCGGGCGGACGCTACGACTCCATCTTTACCGGTGCATTTGGCGACGGCATCGAGGTACCGGCGGCGGGCTTCGCCTTTTCGCTCGAGCGTCTGGAGACCGCGCGCACCTCGGCCGAGGACGCCGCTTCCGACGGCGATCATGCGGTGGACCGTGGTGCCGAGGGCCCGCTGCGCATCGCCGTGCCCAAGGGCTCGCTTAAGGCTGACACGCTCGACGTGCTCGAGGCCGCGGGCCTGGACGTCTCTGAGCTGCGCGACCCCGGCCGTCACCTGATCGTGCGCGGTCACGACACGCGTGCCGGCGAGGGCACGGTCGGAGATATCGAGTTTGTCATCGTGCGTCCCAGCGACGCGCCCGCCTTTGTGGGCTGCGGCGGTGCCGATTGCGGCATCTGCGGTTGGGACTCGCTCATCGAGGCCGACCTCAACCTGCTGCAGCTGGTCGACCTGGGCTACGGCCTGTGCACGTTTATCGAGGCGGAGCCCGCGTGGCGCGCTGGCCAGGCCGAGCGCAACTATGCCCGTCGCGGGTCGCTTCGTGTGGCCACCAAGTATCCGCGCATCGCGAGCGCCTGGTATGCCGAGCGTGGCGTGAATGCCGATATCGTCTCGCTGCACGGCAATATCGAGCTGGGCCCCATCGTCGGTATGACCGACCGTATCGTGGACATTACCGCCACGGGCGCCACCCTGCGCGATAACGACCTGGTTATTACTGGTCGCATTATGGACTGCACGGCGCGCTTCTTTGTCAATCCGGGTGCCGCGCGCCTGGATCCGCGCGTACGCAATCTGGCAGATCGCTTGGCAGCTGCTGTTAAAGACAAGCATTTTGAGCCCGTCGCGGGCTCGGCACAATAGCGCGAGCACGCACGGGCGCCCCAACGTACGGGCTGCGGGCCGACTGGCGCCGCCGCCCGGCCTTTCGTTTTTCGAACACAACCTCGACCGATAGGGGATACCGATATGAAGACCATCAAGCTTGCTCCCGGTGAGCGCCTCGTTACCAACCAGCTCAACCGTAAGGGCGTGCTGCCGCAAAACATCGTCGACGCCGCCCGCGATATCGTGGCCAACGTGCGCGCCAACGGCGATGCCGCGGTGCGCGATTATTGCCAGCGTTTTGATGGCGTTGAGCTGCAGAGCTTCCGCTTGCCGCAGGAGCAGATCGATGCCGCGCTCGAAGGTCTCGATCCGGCCTTTGTCGCCGCGTTGGAGAAAGCTTCACGCCAGATCCGCGAGTTCCACCAGCGCGAGGTCGAGCAGAGCTGGTTTACCACGCGCCCGGACGGCACGATGCTCGGCGTTAAGGTAACCCCGCTCGCGGCGGCCGGCATCTACGTGCCGGGCGGTCGTGCGCAGTATCCCTCCACGGTGCTTATGAACGCCATTCCCGCTAAGGTGGCCGGCGTCAAGCGCGTGGTCATGGTGACGCCGCCGCAAAAGGACGGCCTGATCAGCCCGTATACGCTCGCGGCCGCCAAGCTCGGCGGCGTGGACGAAATCTATATGGTGGGCGGCGCTCAGGCTGTGGCCGCGCTGGCGTACGGCACCGAGACCATTCCGCGCGTCGACAAAATCACCGGCCCGGGCAACGCCTTTGTTGCCGCGGCCAAGCAGATTGTCTCGGGCGACGTGGGTATCGACATGGTTGCCGGCCCCTCCGAGGTCTGCGTGCTGGCCGATGCCACGGCCAAGCCTATGGTGGTCGCTGCCGACCTGATGGCCCAGGCCGAGCACGATCCGCTGGCAGCCTGCTATCTGGTGACCTGCGACGAGCAGTTTGCGCGCGAGGTCGAGGCGGGTGTCGACATTCTGGTGGCGCAGTCGCCGCGTGCCGAGATCACGCGCGCCTCGCTCGACAATGAGGGCACCATCGTGGTGGCCGCCGACATGGCTGCCGCTGTTGAGGCGGTGAATACCGTGGCGCCCGAGCACTTGGAGCTGCACTGCAAGGATGCGATGGGCTTGCTCGGCGGCATTCGCAACGCCGGCGCCATCTTTGTGGGCGCTTGGAGCTCCGAGCCGCTCGGCGATTATGTTGCCGGCCCCAACCACACGCTGCCGACCGGCGGCACGGCCATGTTCTCCAACCCGCTTTCGGTCGAAGAGTTCGTTAAGCGCTCGAGTGTCATTTGTTATACACCCGAGGGCCTGCTCTCGGACGCTCCCGCGACGCAGCGCCTGGCCGAGGCCGAGGGCCTGTGGGCGCACGCGCTTTCCGCCGCTTTGCGTCGCCGCGTGTTGGAGCAGGGCGAGGATGCCGTGAGCGCTGCGTCGCTGGCTGCGGCCGACCTGACCAAGGTCGCCTGGCCGGGTGATACGACCGCGACGGTCGCCGAGGGCGTGGACCTGGCGGCTGCAGGCTCGGATGGCGCTGGCGCGACCGGCGAGGAGGCCTAACATGGCCGAACTCACGCCGCGCATGAAGGAACTCGTCCAGCCTTACCTGGCCGGTATTGAGCCCTATGATCCCAACTTTACGCCCACGCGCATCAACCTTTCGGCCAACGAGAACACCTATCCTGTGCCGGCCGGTGTGCGCGAGGCGGTCGATGCGGCCCTTGCTGCCACGCCGCTCAACCGCTATCCCGATCCCATGTCCAACGACCTGCGCGACGAGCTTGCTGCTTGGCATGGCGTGACGCGCGAGAACATCTGCGTGGGCAACGGCGGCGATGAGCTGCTCTATAACTACCTGCTGGCGTTTGGCGGCGCGGGGCGGACTCTGCTCAACTGCCCGCCGTGCTTTAGCGAGTACGCCTTCTTTGCGTCGCTGTGCCAGACCGAGGTGCGCGACGTGTGGCGCGACCCGGCGAGCTTTGAGCTCGACCAGGCAGCGGTGCTCGCCGCGGCGCCCGCGTGCAACCTGGCGATCGTGACCTCGCCCAACAATCCAACGGGCGACGTGGCCCCGCTCGACTTTGTCGCGGCTCTGTGCGATGCGTGCCCCGGCATGGTTATGGTCGACGAGGCCTACGTTGAGTTTGCCGACGATTCGTTTGGCGCGGCCACCACGGCGCAGGGCCTTATCGCCGAGCACCCCAACCTGGTGATTCTGCATACGCTGTCCAAGGCGTTTGGCGCCGCCGGCACACGTCTGGGCTATGTGATCGCGGCGTCCGAGGTCATCGACGTGTTCGCGGCGATTCGCCAGATCTACTCGGTCAACGTGCTGAGCCAGGCCGCAGCGCTTGCCTGCGTGCGTGCCCGCGATGCATACGCACCCGTGGTGGCGCAGGTCGTATCCGAGCGCGGGCGCGAGCTTGCCGCCCTGCGTGCGATGGCTGCCGGGGGCATGCCTGTGGAGTCATGGCCGAGCGCGGCGAACTTTGTGCTCGTGCGCACGCCGCATGCCACGCGCGTGCGCGAGCGTCTGCGCGACGAGTACTCCGTCCTGGTGCGCGACTTTAGCTACGCGCCGGGACTCGCGGATTGTCTGCGCATTACCGTGGGCACCCCGCAGGAAAACGACGAAGTGCTGGCTGCGTTTGCCGTGCTGGTGAAGGAGGAGATGTAGATGGACCGTTATGCCGAGGTGACCCGTAAGACGGGCGAGACCGACATTGTCGTCAAGCTCGACCTGGATGGATCCGGTGTGTGCGATATCTCGACCGGCGTGCCGTTTTTCGACCACATGCTCAACGCCTTTGGCCGCCATGGTCTGTTTGACCTGACGGTGCACGCGGTGGGCGATGTGGAGGTCGACGCGCACCACACCGTCGAGGACACGGGTATTGTGCTGGGCGAGGCGTTTTGCCAGGCGCTGGGCGATAAGGCGGGCATTACGCGCTTTGCCGACGCGGCGATTGCCATGGACGAGACGCTCGTGATGGCCGCTGTGGACATCTCGGGTCGCGGGCAGGCCTATTGCGAGCTGCCCGTGCCGACCGAGCGCGTGGGCAGCTTCGATACCGAGCTGGCCGTCGAGTTCTTCTACGCCTTTGCACGCGACGCCAAGCTCACGCTGCACGTGCGTGAGCTGGCGGGCGGCAATTCGCATCACATTATCGAGGCCGCCTTTAAGGCCGTGGGCCGCACGATGCGCCATGCCTGCGAGCTCGATCCCCGCGTGCAGGGCATCCCCAGCACCAAGGGCTCGCTGTAACCTGCCAAAAGGGGACAGGTTTTGGACGATGAGAAAAGGGAGGGCCGCGTGGGCGAACCGAAGATCGTGGTGGTCGACTACCACAAGGGCAATCTGTCGAGCGTCGTGCGCGGGCTTGCGCGCGCCGGTGCCGTTGCCTGCACGTCGGACGTTCCGGAGCAGATTCGTAACGCCGACGGCTTGGTCATCCCGGGCGTGGGCGCGTTCTATGACGCGATCGCCTTTATGCGTGAGAGCGGCGAGGCAGACGCGGTGCTCGATGCCGTGGCCGCCGGAACTCCGCTGCTCGGCATCTGCCTGGGCCTTCAGCTGTTTTTTGAGCGCGGCAACGAGGGCATGCCGGCGGACACGGGCGCGGTTGTGGATGACGCTCCCGAGCAGGTCGGTGGCCCTTGGGTCGATGGCCTGGGCATCATGCGCGGCTCGTGCACACGCTTGGAATCGAGCCGTCTGAAGGTACCGCACGTGGGCTGGGACCAAGTGCATATGACGCCCGCCGGTACGGCCGATCCGCTGCTCGCCGGCTTTGCCGAGGGCGCCAACATGTACTTCACCCACAGCTACGCGGTGGCTGACGACGCCGATGTCGCCGATGTCTTGGCACGCACGCACTACACGCGGAGCTTCCCGTGCATCGTGCGCCACGGCAACGTGTGGGGCTGCCAGTTCCATCCCGAGAAATCCTCTGCGCTGGGTCAGCGCATTCTTAAGAACTTCGTGAGCATCGTCGAGGAGGCCGGCCGATGATCCTGTTTCCCGCAATCGATTTGATCGGCGGCAAGGTCGTGCGCCTGGAGCGCGGCGACCGGAGCCGCTGCAAGGTATATTCTGACGACCCCGTGGCCATTGCCCGCTCCTTTGCCGAGCAGGGCGCGAACTGGGTGCACGTCGTCGACCTGTCCGCTGCCTTTGGCGAGGACGAGGACACGTGCGCTGCCAACTCGGCGGCGATTAAGGGCATCTGCGGCATCGACGGTCTGTCTGTGGACGTGGGCGGCGGCGTTCGCTCGCTTGCACGCATCGACGAGCTGGCCGGCTACGGCGCGCGTCGCATCGCACTGGGCACGGTGCTCGTGACCGAGCCGGGTTTTGCCGAGGTGGCGGCCCAAGGCTTTGGTGAGTTGCTGGTGGCAGACATCGCCGCGCGCGACGGTCAGGTCAAGGTGAACGGCTGGCGTGATGGCGCGGGCGTGTCACTCGACGATGCCGTGGCACAGCTCACCGAGCTGGGCTTCAAGCACCTGGTGTACACCGACATCGCGCGCGACGGCATGCAGACGGGCATCGACGTGGCGACGTATCGCCACGTGGCCGAGGTCGCGGGCTTTCCCGTCGTGGCGTCGGGCGGCATCTCGACGCTCGACGACATCCGCGCACTGGCCGCGGTGGGTGAGGACGCGATTGAAGGTGCCATTACCGGTCGCGCGCTCTACGAGGGCAACTTTACGTTGGCCCAGGCACTGGACGCCGTCCGAGGGGAGGAGTAGCCCATGCTTACCAAACGCGTGATTCCCTGCCTGGATGTTAAGGACGGCTGCGTGGTCAAGGGCGTCAACTTTGTGAGCCTGCGCGATGCTGGCGACCCGGTGGAGCTGGCCCGCGCCTACGACCGCGAGGGTGCGGACGAGGTCGTCTTCCTGGACATTACCGCCACAAGCGACAACCGTGCGACGACTATCGAGATGGCGGCGCATGCTGCTGAGGAGCTGGCCATTCCCTATACCGTGGGCGGCGGCTTTCGCGACTTGGCGGGCATGCGGACCATGGTTGCCGCCGGCGCCGACAAGGTGTCGCTTAACTCTGCCGCCGTGCGCGACCCGTCGTTGATCAGCCAGGCCGCCGCGGCGTTTGGCAGCCAGGCCGTGGTCGTGGCGATCGATGCCAAGCGTGTTGGTTTGCCTGGTGAGCCGGGAGCCGACAAGTGGGAGGTCTTTACCGCGGGCGGCCGCAACGCCACGGGTATCGACGCGGTGGCGTGGGCCGAGGAGGCGGCTCGTCGCGGTGCCGGCGAGATCCTACTGACCAGCATGGATCGCGACGGCACCAAGGCCGGCTTTGACCTGGCACTCACCCGTGCCGTGGCGCGCGCGGTGCCGATTCCCGTTATTGCGAGCGGCGGCGTGGGTACGCTCGAGCATTTTGCCGAGGGTGTGATCGAGGGCGAAGCCGATGCCGTGCTGGCGGCGAGCGTCTTTCACTTTGGGACGTTCAGCATTCGCCAGGTGAAGGAGTATATGGCGTCGCAGGGTATTCCTGTGAGGTTGGACTTTTAGCGCTGCGGCTTGCCCAGGCACCCGACCTTCCGGCTCCAACCCTCCTCGCGTACTTAAGTACGCATCGTCGGGCTTGTCGCTCGGAATCTCGGGCACCTGGACAACCCTCGCCGACCGGCGATGTTTAAATTGGGGAATTGAAATGAGAGAAATTACTACTCCAGCGGATCTTACATACGACGCCAAGGGGCTGATTCCTTGTGTGGTTCAGCAGTATGACACCGGCGAGGTGCTTATGGTTGCCTGGATGAACGAGGAGTCGGTGGGGTTGACGCTCAAGACCGGCACCACGTGGTTTTGGAGCCGCAGCCGTCAGGAGCTCTGGAATAAGGGAGCGACGAGCGGCAATATGCAGGAGGTCAAGGAGCTCTGGGCCGACTGCGATAGCGATACGCTGCTGGTCAAGGTCGACTCGCCGGGTCCGGCCTGCCACACCGGCAGCCGTACCTGCTTCTTTAAGAAACTCGCGTAGGGCGGGCGCTCGATTAGACGCTCGGCCACCAGAAAGGATTGAACTATGGGTGTGCGCACCGCGAATGTTCAGGATGGAAATATCGGCGAGACGCTGACGGGCCTGGCCGAGGTGATTCACGGTCGTCGTGAAGCATCGCCGCAGGAGAGCTATACCGCTCGTTTGCTGACCGACGTCGAGGATGAGCTGCTCAAGAAGCTTGCCGAGGAGTCGAGCGAGGTGATCATGGCCTGCAAGGATAACGATCACGATCACATCCGCTACGAGGCCGGCGACCTGGTCTACCACCTGCTCGTAACCCTTGAGCGCTACGGTATCACCCTCGACGAGCTTGCCGGCGAACTCAACGCCCGCCGCCACTAGTCATTGGGGACGTTCTTAAACGACTAGTTAGGCGAGGGGTGTGGACTCCCATTCTCCGGTGAGGTGGGGGATGTCGAAGGTTCGATAACCGCAGTCGTAGGCGTGGGCCTGGGCCTCGCGGATGATCCAGCAGATATCACAGGCGCGGTGCGCGTCCGAGCCAAAGGTGATCGGCACTTCGGCATGGGCAAAGCGGCGCAAAAGGCCGGTCGCGGGGTAGTAGTCGTCGAGCCCCTTGCGCGGTGCGGCCGTCGAGACCTCAACGCGGCGGCCCGTGTCGTGTGCACACTCTGCCATCTGCTTCCAGAGCGGTGCGGGGTCAAAATCGGGTGCAAAGCCCTCCTTCGAAAAGCGCATGACCAGGTCGGGGTGAGCCATTACATCAAAGTTGAGCGGGCTCTCGCAGGCGCGGCACCAGTCATCGACATAGCGCTCCCACACGCCGCGTACGTCTAAGTTTTCCCAAACATGCAGGTTGGTGTCATCGTCGATCCAACCGCAAAGGGAATCGGGTGTATCAGGACGAGCGACGTCCTCCGTCCCCGCCGTGCCCGCAGCACCTGCCGCAATATCGCCTGGGTTGCCAATCCAATGCACGCTGCCCAGGAGTACGACGGCGCCCTGGGACCAGCGCTCAACCAAAGGCTCGCAGCCCTCGTACCAATCGCATTCAAAGCCATAGATAAAGCTGAGCTCCGGCGCAATCTGCGCGGCAAGCTTGCGAGCATCCTCAAAAGCCAGACGATGTGCCGGCAGGTCGCCCTCAGTAACCTGCACTTCGCAGTTGGCATCCATGCTGGCGGGCAAGGTGAGGTGGTCGGTCGAGACCATGGCACGGCACCCGGCCGCGGCAGCGGCACGGACGTTGTCCTCAAACGAGGCATGCCCGTCCGAAAACGAGGTGTGGGTGTGGCAATCGACCAGCGGGCAAGCAGACATGGCGGCTCCTTTGCGTCAAGCGAATCCGCTTCATTGTAATGGCGCAGCTCTCAACACGCCGGACACGCCGGGGGTCGAAATCGATTGGAAAGGCTGCGCGACGCGCGGTGCGGCCTCGCTTGCGCTCTCAAAACGTGTA
The DNA here is from genome assembly GCA_959026535.1 of uncultured Collinsella sp. GTDB lineage: Bacteria > Actinomycetota > Coriobacteriia > Coriobacteriales > Coriobacteriaceae > Collinsella. The sequence continues at coordinate 18,257 of CAUFMB010000040.1, forward strand.
CATCAGCCTCCAAAAGCTGCAAAAAATGACATGTTTGGAGGCTGGCGTACACGTTTGAGTGGAGCGGGCCGGCATTGGAGCGCGCCAGCACTTGCGCCCAGCAAAAGTCGCACCTATCCCATGACGCCGCCCCTGCGCCGCCCGCGATGTGCTAGCGTTTGGATGAACAAAACGAGCCCGCGCGGAAAGGAGCCGGACCGTATGCCATGCGATAGCACATCCCCGCTGTCCCGCGAGACCGATGCGCCCGAAACCATCGTCAGGCTGGAGTGCGACATCGACGATGCGTCGCCCGAGGTGCTCGCCTATGCCGCCGACCGCCTGCGCGAGGCCGGCGCCCGCGAGGTGCACTGGCTGCCCCTCTACTGCAAGAAAGGCCGCCCCGGCTGGCAGCTGCAGGTGATCTGCTCGCACGAGGATATCGAGCGCCTACAGACGATTATCTTTTTGGAGACCACGACCAACGCCGTTCGTCGCCAGGTGATGGAACGCGTCTGCCTGCCGCGTCGTTTTGAGCAGGTAGCGACGCCTTGGGGCGAGGTGGCCGTCAAAGTAGCCACCCTGCCCGACGGCAGCGAGCGCGCGGCACCCGAGTACGAGGATTGTGCCCGTCTTGCCCGCGAGCACAACGCGCCGCTCCAGCGCGTGATGCAGGCGGCTCAGAGCGCGGCGCTGCGATTTGAGTGATGCGGGCGAGTGACGTGCCGCGCCAATCCAATTAACCCCACCGAAAGGACCACCCATGAAATACCTCATCGCCTCCGACATCCACGGCTCGGCATACTGGACCGAGCGCCTGGTCGCCGCTATCGAATCCGAGCAGCCCGACCGCATCGTTCTGCTGGGCGACCTGCTCTACCACGGCCCGCGCAACGACCTGCCGCGCGACTATGCCCCCAAGCGTGTGATTCCGCTGCTCAACGCCCTGGCCGACCGCATCATCGCGGTGCGCGGCAACTGCGACGCCGAGGTCGACCAGATGGTCCTCGACTTCCCCGTCATGGCCGACTACGCCACGCTGTTCGACGAGACCGGCCGCGAGCTGTTCCTGACGCATGGCCACGTCTTTGGCGCTGGCATGCATAACAGCGTTGATCACGCGCCCGCGCCGCTGCCGAGTCGGCGGGTCTTTCGCTGTACCAGTACCTGGGCGGC
>CAUFMB010000041.1 GCA_959026535.1 uncultured Collinsella sp.
TCGGTCGCACGGAGAGCATTTCCCAGTTGACAAAACTATAGGAACACCCCCCAACGACCCCTTAGGGACGGAGGAAACGGATCATTTTGGCTCCTAGGGCCCGCGGCGACCGTCATATGAGTCGGCCCGCTTCAAAACTATGCCGGTTTACGGGGCTGAATCGCGAGCCCCCAACCATACGCAGCTTGGGAAAAATAAAACCGCAGGTAGACGGCTCGCCTATTTTCGAAAAATGACGGTATGGTCGGCCTATGCCAATCTGGCCCCGTAAACCGGCATAGTTTTGAAATGGCACCGCAGCAGTATTGGTTCTTGCTCCAGCACAACCTGCCCTACAGTCCGTATTTCACGACAACACGGTTGATGCGGCGGCACCAGGGCTTGTACAGGGCGGCCAAAAACACACAGGTCGCGAGACCGTGCGTGATATCGAACGGCACCGCCGTGACAAGACGCGCCATGGCGCCCGCCCACGTGAGCGGCTGCACAAAGCCGATGATGTCGTAGGCGTTGATTACAACTCCATAGAGCAGGCCCGACGCAAAGCCGTAGGTCAGCAGCGCCGGCATGCGCACGGTGCCATCGGCGCGATCAAAAGCGCCCGCATGCGCCAGCGCGCCGCCAACATAGCCAACCAGGCCCCAGGCATACATCTGCCACGGCGTCCACATGCCCTGCCCAAAAAAGAAATTGCTGGTCAGCGCCGCCAGCGCGCCGACCATGAAGCCGTTGCGTCGGCCCAACGTCGCCCCCGCGATAATAGCGATGGCGCTCACGGGTTTAAAGTCGGGAATGGGGCCAAACAAGATGCGCCCCGCCGCGGCCAACGCCGCCAAAACCAGCGTTGGCATAATCTGGCGCAGGCCAGGTCGCGACGCCTCGTAGCCCGCAAAGAACAGCGCGAGCACCAGCGCCACCACGACAAGCATGGCAAGCGCCGCCTGCTCAACGCCCGCCAGCAACGCCGCAGCCATCACCGCTGGCACCGCCAGCAGCAGCGGGATCTCCAGTTTTGCGAGTAGGCGCGCGACGCGATAATCCGTCATCCCATCACGCCCTATAAAACACGTTGTCGGCAAAGAAGTCGGCCGGCGGCTCCATGCAGGCAATCTCACCGTCAAACATCATGGCAATGTCATCGGCAACCTGCTCGGCAAAATCCAGATCGTGCGTGGCCATGATGACGGTACCGCCAGCCTCCGCATGGTCACGCAAGGCGCGGGCGATGATGCGACGGCTAGCCAAGTCCAAGCCCTTGGTGGGCTCATCGAGCAATAGCAGTTCGGGGCCAATCAGCAGCAGTTTTGCCAATGCAAGCAGTTGACGCTGCCCGCCCGAAAGATCGTACGGGTGGCGCCCATCCAGGCCCGACAGCCCCAGGCTCGCCGCGCGCTCCTGCGCCACAGCCTCGTCATATCCGCAGGTCGAAGCCCATTCCATCAGCTCGTCGCGCACCGTCTCGGCAACCAGCAACGCCTTGGGATTCTGAGGCAGCAGTGCCGCCGAGGCCGCCCCGCGCTCCATATGCCCACGCTGCAACTTGACCGTCTTGGCTAGCACCGAAAGCATTGTCGACTTGCCGCAGCCGTTGCCGCCAACAACCGCATGCACTGCGCCAGCCGAGAACGCCGCATCGAGTCCGCGCAGCACCCAGCCGGACGCTCGATCGTATCGAAACCAGCTCCCTGCCAGGGTGGTAGCCGACCCAGCGTGCATTTTTGGGAGTATTCGACATCCACCGGCGCTGCTGAAAACTCCGTTTTTTGCACGCCGCGAGGCGCCCCACCCTGGTGCCTCGCCAGAAAACAGCTCTTCGCGATGCCCCAAGGAGGCGATATCAGGCACCTCGCACACGCGTCCGCCCTCAATCCGATACGCGCACGTCGCGTATTCGAGCATCGGGCGCGGTTGGTGCGTTGCCACGACAACCGTGCAGCCCAACTCGCGGTTCACGCGGAACAGCGCATGCAGAAAACTCTTCTCGGCAACGGGATCCAGTTGGGACGTGGGCTCGTCAAGCAGAAGCACGCGCGGACGCAGCGCCAGCACGGCCGCCAGCGACAGCAGCTGCTTGCGTCCGCCCGAAAGCGTATCGGTATCGCGGTGGAGCCAATCCTCCAACCCGAAGAAATAGCTGGTCTCGGCCACGCGACGGCGCATCTCGTCGCGCGACATGCCTAAGTTTTCCAGGCCAAACGCCATCTCGTGCCACACGGTTTCGCACACGATCTGGTTCTCTGGGTCCTGAAACACATAGCCCACGCGCTCTGCGGACGCCCGAACGTCCATATCGGCAGCGCTCTCGCCCAGCACGCGCAGCTCGCCAGTGCATTCGCCCGCCGGCGAAATCTCGGGTTTGAGCAGCGAGAGCAGCGTCGACTTACCCGACCCAGTACCACCTACCAGCAGTGCAAACGCACCTTGGGGAACAGACCAGTCGAGCCCGTCGAGCACCGGCGCCTCGGCCCCGGGGTAGGCAAAGTGCAGGCCCCGCACTTCAATCGCCGGCGTATCCGGGGCGCACGCCACGCCCGCCATCATGCTCCCGTCTAACCGAGCCATCAGCCAAACCTCTTCTCGTCAATCGCGTACAGCACGCAGGGCAGCGCCATCCAGGCCGCGTACACAATATAGCCAGGCCACGGCGCCGGCGCCGAAAGCTGCGGGTAAAACGAATACTGCGTCGTCGCGGTCCACGCCACTGCCGCCGTGGCCACGCCGAACAGCGCAAGCCCAACCAGCGCGGCAACATCGCCGCGCCCCAGCCGATACCGCGCGTACGTCGTTCGACGCGTCGCAGCACCCCATCCGCGCGAGCGCATGGCGTCCGCGCGCTCCAGCGAATCCTCCATGCCCCAACCCATCAACACACTCGATGCGCGCAAACGCGAACGCACGGGGTCGGCCGGCGCGCGGCCAGGCACATCAATCGCATCCTGCACCGCCAGCACCGTACGACCGCGGCGCAAAAACTGCGGGATAAGCCGCATGCACATCGAGATCATGAGCGCGATCACCGGCGCGGCGTTACCCAAAAGCGCAAGCACCTTGTCGTAGCCAAGCATCGATGCCGCCGCCTCAAACCACAGCACGCTCGCCACAAACAGCCCGCCCATGCACAGGCCGTAAACCATGCTCTCTAGATACACCGCACGCATGCCAATACGGAACAGCTCCGTCGAGCCCGAGGCGCTAAACAGCGGATTGAGCACCGCGATGATCAAAATCACCGGCAGCTGCCAGCGAAGCGCCCCCAACGTGCGCGCGGCGCCGCGCGTCGCAAACCCGTACGCCAGCCCGCCCGCAAGCGACAGCGCGATCAGCACCGGCTGCATCGAGAACATGGTGAGCCCCAACGTCAGCACCATGTAGAGGGCCGGCACCGCCGGATGCGACATCGAAAATGCCGCGACGGACTCGTTGCCCGATTTCTCTCGCATGATATCCACGGGCACCCCACCCCCTCGCTCAAACGCCAACGCCGCAGCGCCGCCGCCATGCACAACCAGCGCAAATACCACATCGGCGGCAGCGACATCGGCCGTCACGCATCAATCGTTACGCGCTCATCATATGCCTGCGGTATCATATTGCGCCGTGTATCGTTTCCAAACACACGTCTCTATAACGTAACAGGAGATCACATGGACGCAACCGCAATTATCCTCGCCGCCGGCGAGGGCACCCGCATGAAGTCGAACCACTGCAAGGTTTCGCACAAGATCCTGGGTAAGCCCATGGTCCAGTGGATCGTCGACGCCACCATCAAGGCCGGCTGCAGCCGCGTCGTGGTCGTCATCGGCAGCCACGCCGACGAGATGCGCGCCCTTATCGACGGCGCCTACGCCAACAGCGCCACCAAGGTCGAGTGCGTCGAGCAAACCGAGCGCCTGGGCACCGGCCACGCCGTAAAGGTCGCGCTCGAGGCCTGCGGCATCGCCGAAGGTCCGGTCGTCGTGCTCAACGGCGACCTGCCGCTCATCACCGCCGACACCGTCGCCAAGTTCGCGCAGACCGTCGCTACCGGCGAGCTCGCCTGCACCGTCATGACCATGACCCCGCCCGACCCCTTCGGCTACGGCCGCATCAAGCTGGGTGCCGACGGCCAGATTGAGCGCATCATCGAGCAGAAGGACTGCACGCCCGAGCAGGCCGCCACGCTGCTCGAGTGCAACGCCGGCTGCTACGCCTTCGACGGCGCGCAGCTCGCCGCCCACATCGACGAGATTGGCAACGACAACGCACAATCCGAGTACTATCTGCCCGACATGCTCGAGATCCTCAAAGGCCACGGCCAGGCAGTCTCCATCTTCCACTGTGACGACTACCGCGACGGCCTGGGCGTCAACAGCCGCATCCAGCTCGCACAGCTTACCGCCATCGCGCGCGACCGCATCAACGAGCATTGGATGGCCGAGGGCGTTACCTTCATCGACCCCACGCAGGCCTGGATCGGCCCCGACGCTACCATCGGCCGCGACACCGTCGTGTGGCCGCAGACGCATCTGATCGGCCACGTCACCGTGGGCGAGGAGTGCCAGCTCGGCCCCAACAGCCGCCTCACCGACACCACCGTCGGCAGCGGCTGCACCATCGACGAGACCATCGCCATCGAAGCCGTCATCGAGAACGGCGTCGACTGCGGCCCGCGCGCCTACCTGCGCCCGGGCACCCACATGCTCGACGGCTCCAAGGCCGGCACGCACGTGGAGATCAAGAAGTCCACGATCGGCGAGGGCTCCAAGGTTCCGCACCTGTCCTACATCGGCGACACCACCATGGGCGCCGGCGTCAACGTGGGCGCGGGCTCCATCACCTGCAACTACGACGGCGTGCACAAGCACAAGACCGTCATCGGCAAGGATGCCTTCATCGGTTCCGACACCATGATGGTCGCGCCCGCCCAGATCGGCGACGGCGCGCTCGTGGCCGCCGGCTCCGTCATCACCGAGCCGGTCCCGGCCGACGCGCTCGGTCTGGGCCGCGCCCGTCAGGTAAATATTGAGGGCTGGGCCGCCGATTATCGCCGCCGTCTGCACGAGGACGACGAGGTATAACGTTTTACCAAGCACAAAAGGAGCTGTTCCCATGGGGACGGCTCCTTTTTCTATGCTGACCTGCGCGACCGGATGAGTGGTCGGTTCGTGTCCGTTGACGGTAAAGACGTTATCAAGACCCGATTAACCCCGCCGCGCGGTTACAATGCAAAAAGGCATCTATATGGCATTCGATGTATAAAGGAGAAGGGTAATGCCGATTAATGATCCCGAGAAGTCGGAGAATATGCGCAAGTCCATCCGCGTGTATTCCGGTTCCTCCAACCGTCCCCTCGCTCAGAAGATCGCTGAGTACCTTGGGGTCGAGCTTTCGGGCCTTACGCTAAAGCAGTTCGCCAATGGTGAGATTTACGCCCGCTACGACGAGACCGTCCGCGGCGCCGACGTCTTCCTGATTCAGTCCGTGGCCGGCGGCAACGTCAACGACATGCTCATGGAGCTGCTCATCGCCACCGACGCTGCCAAGCGCGCATCCGCCCGCTCCATCACCGCCGTCATCACCCACTACGGCTATGCCCGCCAGGACCGCAAGGCCGGCCCGCGCGAGCCCATCACCGCCCGCCTCGTCGCCAACCTGCTCGAGCGCGCCGGCGTCAACCGCATCATCACCCTCGACCTGCACCAGGGCCAGATCCAGGGCTTCTTCGATATCCCGGTTAATCACCTGTCCGCACTGCCGCTGTTTGGCCAGTACTACAACGACATGCACTTCGACACCGACAACCTGGTTGTCGTCTCCCCCGACGTGGGTCGTGCCAAGGCCGCCAAGAAGCTGTCCGACATGCTCGGCTGCGACCTGGCCATCGCCCACAAGGGTCGTCCGCGCCACAACGCCGCCGAGGTCATGGGCATCATCGGTGACATCAAGGGCAAGACCTGCATCATCAACGACGACATGATTGACACCGCTGGCACCCTGTGCGCCAACGTCAAGGAGCTCAAGGCCATGGGCGCCGGCGACATCTACGTGTGCGCCACCCACGGCATCTTCTCGGGCCCGGCTATCGAGCGCCTGAACGATGCCCCCATCGTCGAGTGCGTCGTCACCGATGCCATCCCCGTCGAGGTCGGCGGCAAGATCAAGACCATCTCGGTCGCCGAGGAGTTCGCTCAGGCCATCTCCGCCGTTTACCACGAGGAGCCCGTCTCCACGCTCGTCGGCGGCGACTTCGCGCTGTAGTCGCATCGTCCTTGCAACCCGGCGCATCGCCGCCGAAACAGAAGAAACCCCCGCGCTCCCCCTTGCTTCGCAAAGGTCGCGCGGGGGTTTCTTCTGTTTCGACGGCTCGCTCTGCCGCGGCCGTGCTTTTGTCTGGTGGGATTTCGCTGAAACGAAGTCTCGCCTTCGGCGGGCGTGGTAGCCTTTGTCGTTGATTAAACTTTTGTGTAACGGAAGGATAAATATGGCAGCTGCACAGCCGCTTAAGATTCGCATGGTTGCCGGACTTGGCAACCCTGGCGATGAGTATGCCGAGACCCGCCACAACGCTGGCTTCAAAGCAATCGACGAGCTGGCCCGTCAGGCCGGCGTCACGTACTGGAAAAACCAGGCAGGCGCCGAGGTCGCGCTCATCAACATCAACGACCCCGAGGAAGAGGGCGGCAAGCGCCAGATTGCGCTGGTCAAGCCGCAGTCGTACATGAATACCTCTGGCGGTCCCATCTCCAAGCTCTGCCGCGAGTACAAGATCAAGGCCGAGGAGCTGCTCGTCATCCACGACGAGCTCGACATTCCCGCCGGCGACGTGCGCGTCAAGGTAGGTGGCGGCCACGCCGGCCACAACGGCCTGCGCTCCATCATCGACAAGATGGGCAGCCGCGACTTCAGCCGCATCCGCACCGGCATCGGCAACCCTCCCGGCAAGATGGCTGTCGCCGACTACGTGCTCAAGCAGCTGCGCGGCCGCGAGGCCGAGGACTTCCAGGACACCTGTGCCCGCGCGGCCGACGCCGCCGGCCTGGCGATCGTGCACGGCGTAGTCTATGCCCGCGACCATGTCAACGGCGCCGCCTCCGCCAACGGCAAGCACTAAAACCTACCATTTAGGGACAGGTTTATTTTGGCAGGTTTTGTCTGCGGAAACGCCACAGTGGCCGCGTCGCAATAAACCCAGTGCCACCATGCATGCGTAACGCCCCAAAGGGGGCCGACCTCAACGAAGCGCGAGGCCGGCCCCCTTTGCCGTTTTGCCTGATAAAACCTGCCAAAATAAACCTGTCCCTTTTTGGTAGGTCACTTTTCCCGCCTGCCAAAGATACACGTAAGCGACATGTCCATGAGGGTATAATTTGCACCGTATGTCTGCACAACGCCTGTGCGCGTACGGTTTTATTCGGGCTACCGTCCATTTCCGTGGAGGCACGGTTCGGTCGCCCTAACAAGAGAGGGGTTCTATGTATAAGATCCTGGAGAAGACGCAGTTCTCGGAGAAGGTGTTCAAGTTCCGCATCGAGGCGCCCGCAATCGCCAAGCATGCGCACGCTGGACAGTTCCTCATGGTTCGCGCCAACGAGACGGGCGAGCGCGTCCCGTTTACCCTGGCCGGCTGGAACGGTGACGAGGGCTGGGTCGAGTTCATCTTCATGGTGATCGGCAAGACCACCGAGATGCTTTCCACCTACGAGGCCGGCGAGTCGCTGCGCGACGTCGTGGGCCCGCTGGGCGTTCCCACCGAGATGGCCGAGGGCCCCTGTGCCGTCATTGGCGGCGGCGTCGGCCTGGCAATTGCCTTCCCGGTCGCCAAGCACCTGGTCGAGACCGGTCATGAGGTCCACGCCATCATGGGCGCCCGCACCAAAGACCTCCTGCTCATGGAAGACCAGTTCCGCGAGCTCCTCGACGAGGACCACATCCACATCACCACTGACGACGGCTCCTACGGCGAGCAGGGCGTTGTCACCGCTCCGCTGGAGCGCCTGCTGCAGGACAAGGCCGTGAGCCAGGTCTTCTGCGTCGGTCCCGTTCCGATGATGAAGTTCTCGACCCTCACCGCCCAGAAGTACGACACCCCCATCACCGCGTCGCTCAACCCCATCATGGTTGACGGCACCGGTATGTGCGGCTGCTGCCGCGTCGAGGTGGGCGGCGTGACCAAGTTCGCTTGCGTCGACGGCCCCGACTTCGATGCCACCCTGGTCGACTGGGATGACCTTCGTGCCCGCCAGGCCGCTTACCGTTCCGAAGAGGGCGAGTCCCTCAAGGCCTATGAGGAAAAGAGCTGCGCATGCCACTAGTTAACGGTCGTTTCGTTGCCGATATGAAGTCGCCCCGCACCCCCGATAACGAGGAGCCGGCTGCCGAGCGCGCCTGCGACTTCCGCCCCGTCGACAAGGGCTTCACCGAGGAGATGGCGCTGGCCGAGGCCGAGCGCTGCCTCAACTGCAAGAAGCCGTTCTGTGTTGAGGGCTGCCCCGTCAACATCAACATTCCCCGTTTTATCGAGCAGATCCGCGCGAAGGACTTCGGCGGCGCCCTCGATACCATCCGCGAGGACTCCATGCTTCCCGCTATCTGCGGCCGCGTCTGCCCGCAGGAGAACCAGTGCGAGGGCAAGTGCATCCGTGGTAAGAAGTCCGAGCCCGTGGCCATCGGCCAGCTCGAGCGCTTCCTGGGTGATCGCCCCGAGCTCGCCTCCACGCCCAAGATGGCCCCCAAGAACGGCAAGAAGGTCGCCGTTGTCGGCTCCGGCCCGTCCGGCATCACCTGCGCCGGCGAGCTCGCCCGTAACGGCTTTGACGTCACCGTCTTCGAGGCATTCTTTACCGGCGGCGGCGTGCTGGTCTACGGCATCCCCGAGTTCCGTCTGCCCAAGGCAGTCGTCAAGCGCGAGATTGACGGCCTGGAGGACATGGGCGTCAAGTTTGAGTACAACTCCGTCGTGGGCAACATGGCCACGGCCGAGGAGCTGTTCGAGCAGGGCTTCGACGCCATCTACGTGGCGACTGGCGCCGGCCTGCCCAAGTTCCTCAACGTCCCCGGCGAGAACCTGCCCAACGTCTTCTTCGCGAACGAGTACCTCACCCGCGTGAACCTGATGAAGGCCAACAAGTTCCCCGAGTACGACACCCCCACCAAGCACGGCAAGAACGTCGTCGTCTTTGGTGGCGGCAACGTGGCTATGGACGCCGTCCGTACCGCCAAGCGCCTGGGCGCCGAGCACGCCATCATCGCCTACCGTCGTACCGAGGACGAGATGCCCTGCCGTCGCGCCGAGCTGCACCATGCCAAGGCCGAGGGCGTCGAGGTTCTGCCGCTCGTCTCCCCGCTCGAGTTTGTCGCTGGCGAGGACGGCTCCGTGTGCGCCGTCAAGGTCCAGAAGATGGAGCTCGGCGAGCCCGACGAGTCCGGCCGCCGGCGCCCGGTGCCCATCGAGGGCGCCATCGAGGAGATCCCCTGCGACGTCGCGATCTCGGCTATCGGCACCAACGCCAACCCCTTCGCTGCCAAGATCGGCGGCAAGATGGAGCTCAACAAGTGGGGCTACATCGTCGCCGACGAGGAGACCGGCCAGACCACCGATCCCCGCATCTGGGCCGGCGGCGACATCGTCACCGGTGCCGCTACGGTCATTCTGGCGATGGGCGCCGGCAAGAAGGCCGCCGCTTCGATCACCAAGAGCCTGCTGGGCGAGTAATCACCTGCAGCGCTAGCCACCAAACGGCAAAGTCCCCGTCGAGCACGCGCCCGGCGGGGACTTTTTCTATACCGGCCGCCAGACCACCACGATGGGGACAGGCACCTTTATGGTGGTTTGGGGCCTGGTCGATCGTTTTGTCTCGATCTGTAACAGTTAGGACCTGTTGAGCCTCGTAGTTGTTACAGATCAAGATATTGTGCGAACATCCGCCTGTTTATCTCAATCTGTAACAGTTAGAGACCAAATTCCCCGCTACGTGTTACAGATCGAGACGTTAGGTTGGCGGCCATTCGGTTCATCTCAATCTGTAACATCTAGAGCCGTTTTGGGCAGTTTGGTGTTACAGATCGAGATTTTACTGAGGCCGAGAACGAGAGCCGTCACCCAGCTCTAATGCTTGCGGCGCTTGGTCGCGGCGAGGCCGGCGGCGGCTACGGTTGCGCCGGCGATGCCTAGGGCGGCGACCGTCATCGCGGTGGTATCCCCCGTGGTAGCCAGGACAGCATCGGACTTTTTGGACGGCGTGGTTTTCTCAACCGTCTTGGTCATGGCGGTTGTCGCGACCGGCTTTGTCGCGGGCTTCACCCCAGGCTGCGGCGTCGGCTTGGGATCCGGCGTAGGCTGCGGATCGGGAGTCGGCGTGGCTTCAGGCGTAAAGGTCAGATCGGTGTTGAGCCACAGGGTGTAGATCCAGCCGCTGTCCTCATCGGATACGCTATCCGCGACCTGGTAGCCGCACTCCTGGCCGTTGATCACCAGCTTGGTGTCGGGCGTAAAGTAGAAGCCGCGCGCGGACTTGAGGTAGATGCCGTAGCGATAGGTCACGCCAGGCTTAAAGACGTCGATGTGATTCGTGATGTTCTGATCCCAGAAATCCACGGAGTTCACTTCGCTGCCGTCGCTACCCGTCCAGAACTCACACTGAGGAAGGGAGTTGGAGCCCGTCGGAACATTCGCCGTAAAGACCGGCCTGTCGCCCGCCTTGAAGGTGGTCGTGGCGCCGTTGATCTCAATAACGTCGATGGCACGCCATTCGTCGATTGGTTGCTCACACAGCATATTGTCAGCATTAGGCGCAAAGACGCCGTTGACGGTCTTAATGTGGTGTACCCAATGACCGTTGACGTTCATATTGCAGTCATCAGCCACGGTATTGTCGCCCATGAGCCTCAGCTCAACGGAATACATGTAGAACTTGCCCTCTTCGAAGCGCTCGATCCTCCTCGCGCCCGTCGGATACTTAGCGGGGTCGGAATACCAGAAGGCAACGGGCGTAAGCTCCGCAGGGTCACTGCCATCCATCTCTTCCCAGCACTCATAGGCGATCTCATACTTGTCGGCATCGGCGGCAGGAATCGTCGCGGTCGCACGCGGCGCCTCGCCGGGCGCATAGTCGGTTTTCACGTCGTTGACGTTCAAATTCTCGAGGGCTTCGTTTTCTGACGCAACGAGCGTAATTTCGCTATTGATGGCGTAGCGGAGGTAATAATCGTACCTGGTTTCGTTGAGGATAGTCGAGCTGCCTTCATAGTCAGTTCCGGTATACTCCAGTGCCGCGCCAATATAGAGAGCCTCATTGCGCGTGAGTCGATACGAGCCGCCTGCCGTGCTACCCGTAAAGGTCAGCGTCAGCCTCATGTGATCGCCAACAGGCTCAAAGCGGGCCGTCACATCGGACATAGATGCGTCCTGGACTTCAGCCAGGGTGCCCGAAGCAGCATCGGCCCGGTAGTACTTGGTTTCGACAAGTTCGCAGAGCGGCTCATCCGGCATGCCGCCCTCAACATCGGAAAAATCATAGGTATACGACTGGCCCTTTTCGAGTGTGACATTGCCCGGAAGCGCGCAGTCCGTATAGTGGGGGACCACGGTCGTGTTGACCTTAACGCCGCTCCCGCCTGTCACATCGGTCACGCCACAGGGCATGATGGCGTTGTTTGCCGACGAGCTGTCGATGCCCCCAAGAGAGCCATCTTGGTTGGCAGCAACCGTATCGTTCACCGTTGCCGCTGATGCGTCCTGCTGATCTTGCTGAGCTTCTGCCGTGGACGGTGCAGCCGGATCCGCGTCAGTCATCGGCGCAGCCGGAGTCACCGGTACCGGCGCCGGAGCCGCCGTATCCCCCGCAACCGTCGGCGTTACCGGAGCCTCGGCAACCTCATCCGTCCCAGCGGCGGGATTGGCGCATTCCGTCGCCAGCGCCACGCTCGGCAGCAGCAACTGGCCAACCATAAGCGCACACGCGCCGGCGCAAGCTATTTTGGCACCCACACAACGCCAGGTACCATGAACCAGCGAGCAGGTGCACTCACGCTGAGTTTGCTTATCGAAGTGGCTTCCGTACATAACGGCCTCCTTGGTCGAAGGACTACACCACCACAAAGGTGCCTGTCCCCTTTGTGGTGGTCCTGTACCACCAAGGTGCGACCAGCGATTCCATATGCCTAGGTTCGTAGATACGAACCCCTATTGCTACCTGCGGTTTAATCCAATATGACTTCGCCATCGCTACACTCGTCCCAGGGACGCTACAATCGAGGACACGATCATTCGTCCACCCAAAGGACCGTCCTTGAACCTGAGCAGGCCTAAAATCAACGCGCTTCTGGCACTCGCGCTCTTCACCTTCGCCTTCCTTGCCGCCGAGTTTCGCTTCGACGTCAACGTCGGGCTGCTCGCCGGTGCCGAACGCGTTGTGATCGCACAGGGCTTTATTCTGGGCGCCAGCGTGATCGGCTTTATCGGATACGCGCCGCTGTTCGGGCTCGCACAGCGCAAAGGCCACTCACTGGCAGCCGCCAACACCGCTGTTCCCATCGCCATCCTGGGATTGACCCAGATCCAGTCCCCCACGGGTCCGCTTGCCCTCGAGATTCTGGGCTGCGTGGCCTTCTTTGGACTCGGCCTGCTGGGTGCCGCCGCTCACCACGCCTTTTCGTTGGCATTCCAGGATGACCCCAAGCTCGCCACCGGTGCGGGGGCGGCCTATGCCGCGGGCATCCTGATGCAGTTCGCCATCAACCTGCTCGATTGCGGCGGTATCGCAGAGCTCATCGTCCTTGGCACAGCGACGATCATTATCTCCGCCCTCAGCGCCACCACCCAAGAGGCAAACGAGGGCCCCAGCCCCATCATCAATCCCTTTGCCGAGCCCTCGCACGCTCTCGCCAAGCAGGCGTGCTGGAGTATCGCGCTCGTCATGATTCTCGCCTGCCTGTTCTCGACGCTCGATAACGTCGTCACGTTCTCCAACGCCCACGGCACCATCGCCGTACAGACCTGGCCGCGCCTCTTTTTGGCGGCGAGCGGTCTCGTCGCCGGTATCGTCTTTGATCTTGCCGAGCGTCGCTACATGGGCCTCATCATGCTCGGCATCGCCGTGCTCTCGACCATTTCCATCCTGACCGTGGAGGCCGGCGCCGATCCCAACCTGGGCCTTGTCGTCTTTTACCTAAGCTCGGGCTTTTTTGTCACGTTCTTTACCGCCACGTTTACGCAGCTGGCGCCGAGCATGCACACGCCCGCACTGTGGGCTGGCATGGGCCGCGCCGCCAACAACGTGTGCGCGTTCACTACGTCGGGCATCTCGCTGGCACTTGTGACCTCGGGCAATGTCGTCCTCATCATGATCGGCGCGCTCATTTTGCTCGTCGCCGCCTGCGCGGCATTCGTGGCAGCCGGCCTGTTCCGCCTACCCCAAACCGAGCAGGAGCGCGAGCGCGAGCAACTGGCAGAAGAAGCACTCGCCGCCCCCACCATCGAGGAGCAGCGCCAGGCCTTCATCGCCAACCACGGTCTCACCCCGCGCGAAGTCGATGTGCTCATAGCCGTGACCCAGGACGAACGTCCGCTCAAGCAAATCGCCGAGGAACTCGGCATCTCGATGCGCATGGTACAGCGCCACCTGAGTTCTATCTACCAAAAGACCGACACGCAGACGCGCGCCGGTCTCGCCAAAGCCTTCCCCTCTGCCTAAAACAAAAACCACCACAAAGGCCCCCTTTGCGGTGGTTTGAGCGGAGCAGAAGGCCACTCTGCCAGTTTGTCTCAGTCTGTAACAGATAGGCCCCTAAAAGCAGGCTTATTGTTACAGATCGAGACAGTAAAGGGACACGAAGCGATCCTTCGCAGCAACGACCCTCTAGTAAAGCGATGCGACATATCGGCCAAAGCCTGGCAATGCAAACTCAAAACGTCCTTGTAGAGGCTCTTCAATTACCCCAGCCTCTACCAGACGCTTTTTATACGTTGAAATCGAACCGGAACTCTTCTTAAGCCTCGCTGCCAGCTCTTGCCTGGTCGTCGTCCCAACCGGATTCATTGCACGAAGAAATTCAAGGTCCCCTCGTGAAAGTTCCGCCGCTGTTGAAGCGAAAACTCGCGACTCCAGCTCCTCTTGCGCAAGTTTCGCGCCTCGTTCGACATCCTCAATAGAAACCTCGGAGGCTTGGCGCGAAGCATTCCATGCCCGATACCCCACCAACTGGAACATAAATGGAAAACCATCGATCGCCTTGGCAGCGAGGTCGATCGCCTCATCAGAAATCGTCTTGCCGCCGTCCTCAATCGTTAGTCGAAACGCTTCTTTTACCTCAGTCGGTGAAATTGATCCCAGCGAATGTTGAGCCGCGCGACGAAGAAACGATGTCGATTTCCCCGTCAGCAGCGCCAGCACGCGAAACGGCAGCCCCGCCATAAGCAAAGCTACCTTTTTATTCTCGCTTACAAAGTGCTGGTAGGTAGTAACAAGCTCCGTCATTTGCGCAAACGATGCATCCACTTCGTCAACGGCGATAAGCACCCCGGTGTCAGTCGCTTCAAGCTGAGCAAACAAAGCGTTCATCTTAGTACGCCAGTTAGCGCCCTCAAATTCAACATCGATGTTTTCCCAGCTCATGCTTCCTACGGGGGCAATGCCGACACTGTTCACACGCCTAGAAGCGGGCTTTTCGATCAGATGGGCGGCTGATTCGTTGAGGCGCTGCAAAATGTCTTCGAGCATCCCCTCCGAGGCCGTCACATTCGCTGTAATCCAGCCCTCTTGCTGGGCGCGGTACGACAGATATGCCAAAAGCGCCGTTTTACCTGTACCACGCGCACCATAGAAAACCGAGCAAAGATTGGGATCGGAGTCGTCATTTTCAAACGCCAGCACCATATCATCGATGATTTGCTCACGGCCGGCCATATACGCCGGTACACGTCCGAACATCGGCGTGAATGGATTTGCCTGCCTGTACGCCGTCGGTGCCGCCATAAAGCCTCCCTTTAACTCATATAACTTAATTATGCCCCTACTATCTATAATTTATTTGAGTATCTTTGAGTTTTTTGAGCATCCTTGAGTTCTTTGAGCGATCGGCCACGGCAGAACCAGTTGACTTTCTCTACCTAAAAAAAACCACCACAAAGGTGCTGTTCCCCTTTGCGGTGGTTTTGATCGGCTAGCCTTCGAGCTGCGCCACTTTGTAGCGGTAGGCAGCGGCGATAACGTCTTTGCAACCCTCGCGTCCCAACTTGGCGCGATTGACAACGATATCCTTGCCGCTCGTCATCTTCCACTTTCCGGCACTGTAGCGCTTGTAAAATGCCTCGCGCGCCTTCTGCTGCTGTTTGACCAGCTTGGCGCCCTTCTTTTTGTTAAGGCCACGCTTCTTGCGCACGATCTCGACGCGATCCTCAAAGGGAGCGGTCACCAGCACGGCAATGTGGTTGGGATTGTTGCGAAGCAGGTAATCGGACAGGCGGCCTTCGATAATGCAGCTCTCGGTCTCGCCCAGATCCAAAATCACCTGACTCATCTTTTGGAACAACTTATCCGAGTACGAACGCGCATCGTAGCGGTCGGGCAGAAACGCCATGTTCTCCACGGCCAGACGCTCGTCGTAGGCGGCCATCTTGTCGAGCGACTCGCCCGCGCGCAGCGACGCACGCACCAGCAGCTCGTTATCGTACAGTGGAATCCCCAACTCGTCGGCAAGCATGCGACCAATCTCGTGGCCCTCGGCGCCAAAGTCGCGCGCGATGGTAATGACCACAGGATTCTTCTTATTCTCCAGATCGCTCATCGCGATTCCTTTCTAACAAATGAGAAATAGGCTGTTTATCGCCTTTTCCACGATAGCGTACCTGGGTTTTCCTGGTGCCCAAGATTGACCTGAAAGAGGAGCGACGCGTACTTTGGTACGCGAGCGACGGTTTGAAGGCCAAGGTTGGGTGCCAGGGAAAGCCAGGCTATGCGGCTACGATGCGGCGTTGATATGCCCTCACCAGCAGCGAGATACCAAAGTTGAGCACAAAGTACATCGCAAATACCAGGCCGTAGAGCATAAGCACCTGCGACAGGTCGATCGCATGGGCCATCACGACGTTTGCCGTGTACATGAGCTCGGCCACGTTAATGCCCGAAAGATACGAGCTGTCCTTGATGACGGTCGTGCACTGGCTAAACAGCGCCGGAATGATCGTCTTAAACGTCTGCGGCAGAATGATGTAGCGCATGGTGGCAAAGAAGCCAAAGCCCTGGCTCTGCGCTGCCTCAAACTGGCCGCGTGGAATCGAGTTGAGGCCGCCGCGCACAATCTCGGCCATAACAGCGCTGGTAAACAGCGTAAAGGCGATGGTCGAAATCACAATGTCCAAACCCTGCACCGTAAAGTAGATAAACAGGATCCACAGCAAGTTTGGCGTGCAACGGAACAGCTCGATATAGGCGCTCACCAAAATACGGAACGGGCGGGGCGCATAGCTTTTAACGAGCGCCAGCACCGTGCCAAAGATGAGCGAGAAAAAGATCGACAGCGCCGAGATCTCGATCGTCTTAACAAAGCCGCCCCAAATGTAGAGCAGGTTGGTCGCGTTGAAGATTTCCATGCGCTAGGCCTCCTCTACGTTGTCGAGCCCCAGCTCGGCCAAGCTCACGCCGCGCGGACGCTCCTTGGAGCGACGCTCGAGCCACTGCACCAGCATGGCGAGCGGAAAGCAGATGATGAAGTACATAAGGCAGCAGACGATGTATCCCTGCAGGTAACCGTACAGACTCACAAAGTTGTCGGAACGGTACATAAGGTCGCCGCCGGCCACAAGCGCCAGCACCGACGTATTCTTGACCAGGTTGAGCGCCTGGTTACACAGCGGCGGCAAAATGATCTTGAATGTCTGGGGCAGCACGATGTACCAGTACGCCTGCGCACGGGTGAAGCCCTGGCTCTGGGCCGCCTCCATCTGACCGCGCGGAACCGCCTCGATACCGGTGCGGATGACCTCCGAAATGTAGGCCGCGTGATACAGACCCACGCCCAAGAAGCCCAGCACGAACGGCGCGATGCGCACCGGCTGGTCGGCACCGGTTATGGCCTGCAAAAACTGCGGTCCGGCCATGTACATAAAGAGCACCTGCACGGGCAACGGGGTGTTCTGGTAAAACTCCACGTACACGCGGCTTATGGCGCGCAACACGCGCGAGCGAGTAGTAGAGAACACACCCAGTAGCGTGCCCAGCACCAGCGACAGCAGCAGACCGGCAACGACCACCTGTAGCGTCACGCCAAAGCCCTCCCAGAAGGGCCCCATGTTTTGAAATGTCGTCGACCAACGGTCGGCGTCAAATAATCCTTCGAGCATTTGATTCCTTCCTTGGACGATGCGCCTATACAAGACCCCAGGTCTTGACCTCTTGGTCGAGCCAGCCGTCGGCCAGGCGATCGCAAATCACCTGATCGACCACGGCCGAAAGGTCGCAGCCCTTCTTGGTCGCCACGCCGTAGCCCTGCTCGCCAAACTTGACCTCGGGCTGCAGCAGCTCAACGGTCTCGTTCATGTAACCGGCCAGCGTGGAGCGGTCCATGGCAAAGACGTCGATATTGCCGGCGTCGAGCGAACTCTTGATGATGGGGTAGCCGCTAAAGGCCCTAAACTCGGGCTTGCAGCTAAAGCCGTTGTCCTTGATCATCTGCTCGATCAGGCCCTGCGTGGTAGCACCCTGGCTCACGCCGATGATCTTGCCGTCCAGGTCCTCAATCGAGGTAAAACCCGAACGCTTCTTGACCATGAGTCCCACGTAGTCGGTGCGGTACGGCGTCGAGAAATCCCAGCTCTTCTTGCGCTCGTCGGTGATAGTGTAGGTCGCCGCGACCACGTCGAGTTGGCCGTTATCGATCAGCGGGCCGCGCGTCTTGGGCGTTACGTCGGTAAACTCGACAAGCTCCTGGGCGCGGGCCTCCTTGTAGCTCACGCCAAAGACGGCAGCGGCGATCTGGTAGCACAAATCGACTTCCATACCCTCAAAGCGGCCCTTGGCGGTGTCGTAATAGCCATAGCCGGGAACATCCTTCTTAACGCCGGCATTCAGATGGCCACGCGACTTGATGGCCGCAAGCTTGGACCCCTTGTCGGAGCCCTCGCCGCTGGTGGAGGTGCCGCAACCGGTAAGCGCGGTCCCCGTCAGCGCAAGCATACCGGCGCCCGCCAGCTTCAAAAAGTGACGGCGCGACACGGGCGCCCTCGTCATATCCGTCATGTCCATCACCGCGCCTAGTGCAAAATCTTGGACAGAAACTCGCGGCAGCGCGGGTTCTCGGGGTTATCGAAGAAGTGCTCGGGCGTGCCCTCCTCCAGAATGCGGCCGTCCTCCATAAAGATGACGCGGTCGGCCACCTGGCGTGCAAAGCCCATCTCGTGCGTCACGCAGATCATGGTGATGTCCTCCTGCGCGAGCTCAATCATAACGTCCAGAACCTCCTGGACCATCTCGGGGTCGAGCGCCGAGGTCGGCTCGTCAAACAGAATGATGGGCTGCTTGGTGCACAGAGCACGGGCGATGGCGATGCGCTGTTGCTGACCACCCGAGAGATTCTGCGGATACTCGCCGGCCTTATGAGCCATGCCGACGCGCTTGAGTGCGGCGATGGCGATCTCGGTCGCCTCCTCCTTGCTCTTCTTTTGCAGCTTGATGGGCGCGAGCGTCAGGTTGCCGAGCACCGTCATGTTGGGATACAGGTTGAACTGCTGAAACACCATGGAACTATACTTACGAGCCATCTCCAGGTGATTCTTCTTGGTGAGCGGCGTACCGTCGATGACGACCTCGCCCGACGTGGGCTCCTCCAGATAATCGACGCAACGGATGAGCGTCGACTTACCCGAGCCGGAAGGCCCGATCATTACGAGCTTCTCGCCGCGCTTAACGGTGAGATTGATATCTTTGAGCACATGCAGGTCGCCAAAGTACTTGTTGAGATGCTTGATCTCGATCATGTCTGCCATGAATGTCCCTTCCCTGCGTTTACACGAGTTGCACTATTGTACGGAAAGAACCACGTTTCCGCAGCCCACACTACATTCCCGTAAAGAACCCGCAACCTTTAACCCACTCATTGGGGACAGACTTAAATGAGTGCCCGCTCATTGGGTACTCATTTAAGTCTGTCCCCAATGAGCACCCAACCCATTACAGTCTGAAATAGGCCATCGATAAATTTCGATGGCGAGCATTCGGCG
>CAUFMB010000042.1 GCA_959026535.1 uncultured Collinsella sp.
TTTCGGAAATGATGTGATTTCTATCAGGTATGGGCCCGCATTTGAGTTTTCAAAATGTCCCGAATCGGCTGGGCGATTCGGGATACAATGCCAGTAGGAAACGACGCACCCCGCGTAAGTGATCGAAAGCGCGGGTGGCCTAGTTTTCTGGTTTTGTTAAATGCCCGGGATCCGACCCCCGGGCATTCTTATTTGCGCTTGTTGCGGCGCAAATGCCTTCCACCGTCCGCACCGCGCGTGCGCCTACGGACCTTAAACCGAATCTCATACGAGTCAAGAAACGCGATGACGGATGAGTCCGCACCGGACGGTGGAGGCTGCCTGTGTTGTCCAAAAAGAACGGGGCAGACTCCAGCGTGGAGTCTGCCCCGAAAAGAGAATGGCAAAGCAAGAACGTGGATGGACGAGAAAAGTGTCCGCAAGTCTCATGGCCATCGCATCCCACCTGCCAAAGGGATGGGTGAGCGAGCGTTACTCCTGCTCGGACTCCTCAGCCTGCTTACGGCTGCGGACGAGGTGTGCCACGCCAATGCACAGCACCGCGCCGCCAGCAATCCAAGTGAAGGTCACGCCGTTAAGGCCGGTAAGCGGGAGGCCGGAGCCCTTCTGGTCGACAATGGTAAAGCTGAGTTTGCCGACTTCAGCTTTCGCGGAGTTCTGCTGGATGACATTTTCACCTGCCACAATGGCGCTCGTAGTGTCGGGCGTCACATCCGTACCGTCCTGATTGAGCGTGCGGCTGATAGTAAAGGTCACACCGCTTGCTGCGGAGTTATTGTAGCCAGGCGCAGGCTTAACCTCCTTGAGGATATAGGTGCCCTCGTCGAGGCCGACAACGTTAATCTTGCCGTTGCTGTCAGTTGTCAGAATTGCATTATCCTTAGTTGACGTCGTGGTACCGTCGGCCTTGATAAATTCGCTGGAGTCTTTCTCCTGTAGCGTGAACTGAACGCCTTCGAGGGTCTTGTGCTTGCCAGTCTCATCCTTGTCGTTACCAACCTTGGTGACGTCGATGCCGTAGGTGTAGTCGTAGGCAGGATGCGTAACCGTAGTGCCGGTACCGCCGGTGTGCGGGTTGTTGGAATAGGTCAGTTTTACCGTGTTTGTCTGGGCCTTACCGAGAATGTTCTCGTTAATCTTGCTAGCAACAAGTTTTGCCTGGTAGTTCACATAGACCTTTGAATTACCGCCAACGACAATGGGCCCACCGGCCTCATTCTTTACTTCTTTGAGATTATCGAAAGAGACAGTGAGTTTATTGTTGCTTTCCTCAGAAGGATAGTTCACTGTATAACAACTGTCCGCTACGACCGTATCGCCAATTTTGACCTTAACGACCGGCTTACCGTTCTCGTCGCATACCGGCACCATCGTAGAAGGAAGCTCGTCGGTAAAAGCATAGCTGTACTTAGTGTACGTATTGATGTTGCTAGCAACAGTGCCGGCAAGCTGATAATCAATCGGCTGCTCAGAGGCAGAGTCGGCGGACTTGTTGGGAGCACTGAAAACGTCCTTGCTATTGTCCGTAACAAACTTGCCGTTCTTGTCATCCTTGACGGCCTTGGTCACGTTGGGGACGTCCTTCTTGGGCTCCGCCTTTACATCTTCACCACCGACGACAGTGAAGATTGGCGAGGTATAGGCGTCGGTATTGCCGTTGGCCGAATCGCTAGATGTGGTCGAACCAACATTTGCAGTCACAAAGAGCCAATAGCCGGTGTTTAAAGCCTTAAAGTCTCCCTTGCTGGAATCGCCTGGGTTTGTCCAGGTTAGAGTCGAACCCTCAAGTGCGGCAGCAATCTTATCCAACGTGGAGCCAGCGTCAACCTTGGCAGTCTGGCCAACATTATCACCGGCATTATCTTTAATGTACTTGGCCCAAGCCTGAGCGCCTGCATTCGCATCAGGAGCCTTCGCGACGCCAGCAAATGCACCAGTCACAACATTCATAACATCAGGCGACGCCCAATCAATATCGGAAAGGATCTTATCGCCAGACCAGGCACTTCCATCATAATTCTGCGTAACCTTTGCCTTGAAAATCTGGATGCCCTTAAAGGTTGTGTCCTTATAGGTCTTCTCGTCAATCTTTACATTGCCGTCCGTGGCCACCGTCGGCGTGACCGCAGCAAACGCCATGGTCACCGGGGCCATCACGCCGCCGAAGCTCAACGCTGCGGTGAGGCCTGCCGTTACTGCCAGGCGTGCGATGTTCTTGTTCATGTGCATCTTCTTTTCCTCCGTTTTCCGTTTGATTCTCATTCGATCGGTCATCATCTGTCTGTGTCTTAGCATCTACTTCGCTACGTCTCGCCCCGCTCTCTGTGGGGCTGCCAGCTACTCTTTATGGCTGCCACCTCCCCGCTTGACCAGGAGCGCGACCACGATGAGCGCGGCTCCGGCGACCGCTGCGGCGGCCGCGGCGTACATTGCCATATCGCCAGTCGAGGGCATAAAGCCTCCGGTGGTAATGCTAGGGGGTGTGCCGGTGGGCGTGTTGATGAGCGACGCCTCCAGGCTGCCCGTCGACCCGTCCGCGCTGTCGGCGCGCAGGGGCGACTCAGCCGTGATGGTGAGTTTGGGCTTGGCGGCGGCCACCTGGTCGACGTCCAGGCCCTCGGCCTTGACCGTCACGGAGCGTTTGCCCTCAAAGGAGGTGTAGCCTTTGGGCGCCTTGAGCTCGCGGACCTCCAGCTTACCCGAGTCCACGCCCGAGACGGTCACGCGGCCGTCCTCGCCCGTGGTGACGGTGGCCTTGCCCTCCGCATCCCACGTGCCGTCAGCCGCTAGCGTGCGACCGCGGTCGTCGGTAATACTCAGGATCGCCCCGGCAAGCGGCTTGTCGCCGTCGCTGCCGCGTTTGGTGAGCGCGAGATCCCAGGTGTAGGCGCACGCGTCGTCGCTCGGCGTGCGGGTGAAGCCGGCGTCACCGGACTGGTCGGCAAAGGGAGAACGCGGGTAGCGCAGGTAGACCTCGTTGGGGTTGCCCTTCGCGATGCCGTGGTTGCAAGCGCTGTTGAGCGGCGCGTTGTACACGGCGACCACGCGGGCGCCCGCGGCGAAGGCGTCGGCCCCGCCGAGCGCGGCGATGAGGTCGCCGGTGCGCACGGTGAAGGTCTTGCCGTCGGCCGCTACCTTGGTGGCGCACTGGGCCGTGATGTCGGTCCAGCCCTTCGCGGGTTCGGTGCCGGCGCGACCGTCCTTGCCGGCCGAGACGGCGTCAAAGCCGCCGTCCGCGCCCGCCGCCACGTACACGCGCATGCTCGCGGCCACCTTGGAGGGGTCGAGCCCCGCGCCCATGGTGTCGACGAACCGCAGCGTATAGGTGTCGTAGGCCGTGAGCCCGGCCGGGACCGTGGCAGAGAGGCGCCAGTACAGGTCGTCGGCGACCGTGGCGTCGGCGGCCTTCTGCCAGGCGGCGGTGCTGTCCTCAAGCACGTGCTTGGCGACCTTGGGGGTCGCGGCCTTGGGCTTGACGGTGACGGCGCTGCCGCCGACCAGGGCCATGATCGGCGCGGTGCCGGCCTCGCCTTGGGCGATGGCGTCGTCCTTAGCGACGATGAGCCAGTAGCCGCAGGGCAGCTCGGCCGTCGTGCCCGCGTTAAGGGCCACGAACTCGGCGCCAGAGCTCCGGAGGGAACGAGCGAGCTGTGCGCTCAGCGCTCTCGTAAGGTGAGAATCGGTGTTGAGCCACTCGGCAGCTTCCTGCGCGGTGGTCTGGGAATTGGGCATGCCGGCGCTGTGCAGCACGGGCAGCGCGGCGTCGCGCACGGCGTCGCTTGCCCAGGCGAGGTCGGTGGCGATCTTGGCGTCGCTGTCGCCGTCGACGACGTTGGCGCTAAAGATCTGGTAGGCGTCGTAGCTGCTCGCCACGGTGCCGCTCACCGTGATGGAAACGGTCGAGGTCGGCGCGGCCTGCGCGGAAGCGGGGAACACAACCGCGCAGGCGCCGATCAGGAGGGCAAGCAGCGCAAACAAGATCGGGAAGGAGCAAACTTTCTTATTCACGACGCTTACCTCCCTTCGCATTCGCCTTGCGACGAATGTGCATCCAGGCCGCAGCAGCGCAAAGCACCGCCGCGCCGGCAAGGTACGTCAGAGTGACGCCCGACATACCAGAAAGGGGCAAAGAGGTGGAGTAGGTGTTGGTGAAGGTGGGGTTATCGGTCGGTGTCTCCCTCACATGATTGTTGGCGTCGACCTCGTAGTAGGCCGGCGTGCAGGTCAGATGTCCTTTGCCGTCATCCTCTGCCGTCACAACAACCTTAAAGGTCTTGGTGTCGTTCTTGTAGCCTTCGTGTTTGGTGCCATCGGGCTTGCTGGCGTCGCATTCACAGATGTAGTAGGTGACTGTTGCTTTGCCACCAGTGAGATCTTTGATACCAAGCGGGCCAATCGTCTGATTCGCAAACGTCACCATTGCCTCATTGCCCGCCCCCTTACTAGTGCATTTGGTATCGAGCACCTGCTTGTTGCCACTGGCATCCTTGGTGTACAGCTCGAACTTGAACTTCTTCATCTCGCCGCCATCGACCTTCTTGGTCACCTGAGGTGTCCAAGTGCCTGAGGTCTGGTAGGGCGCAAGTTCGTTCGTAAACGCAGGTTTGGAGTCGTTACCGATTTTTACGGTCGAGACGGCACTGTCAGCCGTATCCGTGCTCCAGCTATAGAAGCCATCATAATCAGTGAATTCGGTACCGTTTTTCTTTTTGACGGATACTTTGGATGTGTTCGCATCAACCACATAGCGATTAATGTTGATCCCCAAAAGGCTAGTTGTAACCGGATTAGCGCTGACGCTCACATGAATTTTATAGATGGTCTTATCGAATGTGGTGCCCTCCTCATTGATGGGGACCTCAACCAGGTAAAGGTCGTAATTACCCGACTGATAGTTCGCGGCAGTATCAATGACAATCTCACCGTCTTCATTAACGGTAACCGCAGACGTCGCCTCGCATCCGTTTGCGTTGAGTGTGCCGTCCTCATTCCAGTATGGTTCATTGGATGAATTGGCAGGTGCGCCCAGGAGCTCAAACTGATAGGAATGATTCTTGAGATCTTGTTTAGCGCCATCCTTTATAAGGAACTTGTTGGCCTTGACTTTAATTGCAGGGTACACGTCCAAGGCAGCGGCGTCGCCAACGACAAGATCGCCGTTGGTCATAATGCCGCCACCGTGGGTGTAGGAGTAGTTACCACTGATGATGGTCGTAGCCGCTGTCTTCGCCTTTCCCATGGCCTCATCAGTCGGATGGGCCTCAAGACCGAACATGTACTTGGCCTCGGCACCGCCATTTGGGTCGATGGTAATCGGATTTCCATCGCAAGTGCCCTGCCAACCAGCCGATCCGCCGCCGAGCATCTTGCCAAGAACGACAGCGATCGTCTTATCCGCGCCATCTTTATTACGTACCAGGAAGAAATCCTTATGGCCGGCGCTTTTGAAGTCAGGCGTGATGTAATCAGGATCCTGGTCTTGCTTTTTGCCATCGCCACCAGCGGAATAATGGGGTGTATCCAATGTAGCGCCATCTTGGTCAACGTTATCAGTATTGCCATAGATAGCAGCACCATTGGAGTGTGAAACGATCGTCTCGCCCGTAGGACATGCGCCAATTCCGCCGCTCCAGCCACCGGCCTTATTGTCAGTGATGAGCGATTTGAGAATGGTGAGTCTACCGTTCTTCTGAATGAAGATACCGCCGCCGCCCCAGTCGCCTTTGCGACCTTCGCCAGAGTTAGAGCCCGTCATGGTCTTGTTGTTGGTGATATATATCTTGCCGTCAGCGTCAGCGTCAATTGTCGCGTGCGTATCAGTGCTGATACGCAGACCGCCGCCTTCGGCGTTCTCCGCCACGTTGCCCGCGATTGTACCGCCCGTCATTTTGAACGTAATCTTCTGGTTCCAAAAGCCAGCGTAGATTCCGCCGCCAGCCTCATGGGAGTAATTGGCCGTAACGGAGCCGCCCGTCATAGTTAGCGTTCCATTGGTGGTAGACGCAATGCCGCCGCCGCCGAGCAGGCCGTTGTTATAAACGTTACTGTCAGCAACGCGAGCGTTAGCTCGGTTGTTAGTTATAGTGGCAGATCCACTGATGGTAACGTTTGCGCCCTTGGTGTAAACACCGCCGCCGTAACCGCCATCATTGGTGTTATCTCCATTGTTGATAGTGTTTGCATACGTAGCGTTGCCCGAGATGACACCACCGGAGAGATTCAGCGTGGCATTCTCAGCATAAATGCCGCCACCAGAAGCGGCCTTGTTCGCGGCAATCACGCCGTTGGTCATGTTGACTGTGACTTTCGCGCCTACTACGCACAGGCCGCCGCCCCAGCCTCCGCGCTGCTGATTAAGATTCGCGCCAGTGATATAGCCGCCGCTGATATTCACTTGGGTATCGTTATTCTTGCCTTCGGCAAAAATAATATGGCCATTGTTAGCCAAGTTATTCGGCGTTGTGATCATACCGCCGGTGAGGTTAAGCGTACCGCCATCCTGAACGGAAATGACCTGTTGAACCGATCCGCTTTCGGACGCACCGATAATTGCACCGAAGCCGCTGACGACATGCTTAGTTGTGGTTTCAGTGGTGCCAAGGCGGTCCTCATTAGGCACGCTTGATGTCACATAGTAGGTAAGAGTAGCTTTGTTGCTGGCATCCCATGCCATGATTGCGGGCTGGCCGGGATGATCACCATCAACAAGAGAAGTCGTATCGATTGGTGTTGCAGAGTCCTCAATGGTAAGTGCGCCACTCTTAACCGTAATGAACGTGTCGTTGCTGCCGGTGCGGTAATTAAGCTTGTGCCCCGCAAGGTCGATCGTGGTGTTTTGGCTGATGGTGATTGATGTACTCGAACTAATATCAGCCGCAAGACGCAGCTTTTCGGGCTTCTTCTCCATGGCAAGATAGGTAGTCCAATCATCGCCACTCTCCAGCAGCGTGTAACCGTCCGTATCTTGTTGAAGTCCGTGAGCCTCACCTTCATTTGCAATAGTAGCGACCTTATAGACGGGCTCTCCATCATCCGCAGGTTGCGCAGCACCCTCGGCTTCCGCGTCATCAGACAACGGATCTGCCTCGGAAGCATCGTCGCCAGTCTCGCCGCCCTCGACCTCGTCACTATTCTGGTTTTCGACATCCCCGCCAGTGTTGTCTACATCAGTAGACTCACTTGAGGAACACCCCCCCCATTACAGTTTTCTCGGTAGAGGCTGCCTGGGCATCATTAGCAATGGCCTGGGAGATCGGGGGCATGACGAGCGACAGTACCAAGCTCAAGACAGAAGCTCCGCACAAAAC
The DNA here is from genome assembly GCA_959026535.1 of uncultured Collinsella sp. GTDB lineage: Bacteria > Actinomycetota > Coriobacteriia > Coriobacteriales > Coriobacteriaceae > Collinsella. The sequence continues at coordinate 7,308 of CAUFMB010000042.1, forward strand.
ACCCGCTATCACACGATGCGCCGCTTTATTACCTTGCTTAGATTTATTTGAATTTGCTGTCATCGATGCCTCCTCCCCAAGAGACCGCGATCCTGCTCTTTCGCTATCTAACCGGCACGCAGTCAATATTTATACGTGCCTTACATTGGTAAGTTTAGCCATTGTTTAAACATGTGGGGCGTCTTTTTCTTCCATTTTTGCGTCGAAAAATCTTTATTCTTGACAATTGCTCAAAGTATGCATTGTTTTATTGAATTCTATTATTTAAAAACAGCAGGTAGATTTGTTGTCTACTTTAGGTAATTCATACTTTGTTGTTATTTGTACAACATTTTATTTTTAGTAGCATATTCTGCGAGCGGTCGATTTGTAGCTGTAAACGGTAGAGCGTTTGCCTGCTCTGACAACCTGCCAGCTAGATTGCCTATTAGTAACGACCGACATATATCATGATGTTTATACATCAACATTTAAGTTCGCGGGAAACTGCCTCGGCATAAATAGCGCCCCGCTCGCCAGTCTTAGAACAAACCGCCACAAAGGTGTCCCCTTCGTGGTGGTTTGCCCCAGCGCTACAGCAGATGCTCCTCGATAAAGATCGCGATGCCGTCTTCGTCGTTGCTGGCGGTTACAAAGTCGGCGGCGGCGCGGGTGGCATCGCTGCCGTTTGCCATAGCCACGCCCACGCCGGCGTCAGCCACCATGCAGGTGTCGTTATCGGCATCGCCAAACACGCAGATGTTCTGGAGCCCCATGTCGTTGAGCTCCGCCACGCGCACAAGGCCGCGCGTCTTGGACACGCGCGGGTCCATGAACTCGTAGAGACGCTGCGTGGTTTGCAGGGCAGCCGCCTTAACGGTGTCGTCGGCAAACGTCGATGCGTGCTCGATGACCTGCGGCATCACCTCGGGCGCCATGGTAAACATCACCTTGGGCTGCGGTTCGCGCAAAAACTCGGCAAAGTCGACCACCTGGTAGGGCACACCATCGACGCGCGACAGGTGCTCGACGCACACGTTGCTCTCGGGCACGTAGAACACGCCGTCTCGGGGGCAGACGGGTGTTGCCGGAAGGTCCGCCATGTGCTTGCAGATGCGCGCGATGGTCTCGCCCGGCAGCGGATAGCTCAGCTCGTTGATGTCGTGCGCGCGGTCGATGACCTCAGCGCCACCGCAGCCCACCATCACGTCTACCAGGCCTTCGATGCCCCAGAGCTCGTACATGGCCTCGGTCGCGTGGGCGTCGCGCCCGGTGCACAGGCCAAAGAGCACGCCGCGCTCGCGCAGGGCGCGGATCGCCGCCACGGTGCGCGGGGACACCGTGTGCTGGCTCGTGAGCAGCGTGCCATCGATATCGCAGAACACGGCTTTGATGTGGCTGAAGGTGGTGTCCATGGGGGCCTTTCTGGGTTGTGCGGCGGTGTGGGGCGTATTCGTGAACGGCGTACATGGTATACCAAGGCGCAGGCCGTTGGGGCCCGATCGCCACAAAGGTGCCTGCCCCCTTGTGGTGGCCGGACCCGAAGGGTGGCCTGGCCCGGGGCGCAAAGCATCACAACATTCGACGTTTTTCGGCAAAATCGCGATTTTCATCGAATGTTGTGATGGTTTTTACTGCCTTGCGGCACGATCCAAATGCCGGCGTCCAAACAGCAGCAACGCCGCGGGAACTGCCGTCACGACCATGCCCGCCCCTACGAGCGTCTGCTGCACGCCAAACGTCGCCGCCAGCCACGGGGCAATCGCCAGCGGCGCCACGCCGGCGAACATGTTGCCAAAGCCCATGACCGAGTTGACGCGGCCGAGCTGTCCGAGCGGGGCCGTCGTTTGCACGATCGTGTTGTGGAGCGGGTTGACGACGCCCCAGGCCACGCCCAGGGCAATCTGGCCGACAAGGGCTACGCCCACGTACGGCGTTCCCACGTAGAGCAGGCTTCCCAGACCCACGGACATGAGTGCCACGAGCAGCGTTTTGAGGCTGACGAAGCGCGGCGGCAAGCGGAGCGCGACCACGGCGCCCAGCACCGCGCCCACGCCGCAGGCCGACGAGAGCCAGCCCATCCACTCGACGCCGACGTGCAGGACATCGCGATAGAAGAACGACTCCAGCGGGTCGAAAGCGCCGTAGCCAAAGTTCGAGAGGAAGATGATACAGAAGAGCAGGGCGAGAACGCTGTTAGTGAAGACCGTCTTGATGCTGGTCGCGAAGGTGGCGCGGACGGATGTGCTGGGGTTGGGGCGGTTGGCTTGGCCTGCGTGCCCGGCGATGCGGCCTTCCCTCGGCTTAAACCCCCAGCCGGCAATGAGTGCAAGCAGAGTGAACAGCATCATGAGCACGAACACCGCGCGCGACAAAGCCGCCCAGCGTGGGGCCGACGATGATGCTCACGTTGGAGAACATGGTGATGGTGGAGTTGATGTCTTTAAGCTCGACGGGGTCGTCGGTGAGATAGGCCGGATAGGACGTGGCGATAGGCTGGGCGAACCCCATCACAAAACCCAGGAGCGCCGCGCCGGCAAGGACTGTCTCGGTCGCGCTGCCAAAGGCGATGATCGCCGCACCGGTTGCCAGCGTGCCGACGACGCTCAACAGAAAATGACGGCGCGGGCCCCAGGCGTCGAGCGCGGCGCCGCCCGCAAAGGACCCCAGGATTACGAAGACGTTCATAAACAGAACGGCCAGCGACGTCGCGACGACCGAGGCGCCGTCCGCATAGGTAAGCGTTCCGATGACGCCGATAAAGTAACTGGTCTGGAAGCCGGTGTAGATGAGAAAGCGCATTGCCACCAGACGCTTAGCCTGCGCGGACAGCGACGGTTGGGATTTAGGAAATGGAGATGTAGACATGTGGGCTCCTTGTTGCATACGAATACGGGCCGCAGGCATTGACCGCCGACCATCGACTCAATCTTTCTGTATGTAACGTTAAGGACGCATCGGGCCCCTTCTCTCCGTCTTCGCCCGGATGAACTACTTGGTAGATTTTAAGGCATGTCCCAAAAATCTACCAAAGCAAAGGCCACCACAAAGGTGCCTGCCTGTGGTGGCCCAATGATATGGCAGCGTAGCGAGCCGGTTCCAAGTGCCCCAGGTCGCCCCGAAAGAGGAGCGACGCGTACTTTGGTACGCGAGCGACGGCTTGAGGGGCGAGATGGGGTGCTTGGGGCCGGCGCAGCGTCAAGCCTGAAGGTGGTCTTGGATCAGGTCGCAGATGGCTCGGGCGTCGTTGATGTTGATGGCTCGGGTCGCGAAGCCGGCGTCGAAGGCCTGGCGCGCCAGGGCCTCGTTGCAGGCTAAGGCCAGCGTGCGGCCGTCGACCAGATCGAGCGAGCTCTTACCGCGAAGACGGTCGACACCGGAGCGCGCAACCACGATATTGTCGAAGCCCTCGGTCTTGTAGCCCTCGATGATTACCACGTCGACATCGCTGTAGCGCGACAGCAGCTCGCGCGCGGGCATCTCGTCCTCCTCGCGCGTGTCGGCGTACTCCGCCCAGCGCGTGGCGCAAATGAGACCCACGTGCTTGGATCCCGCCTGGTGATGGCGCCAGGTATCCTTGGCGGGCACGTCGATATCAAAGCCGTGATGTCCATGATGCTTGAGCGAGCCCACGCGCAGGCCACGGCGGGTAAGCTCAGCAATGACCTTCTCGACAAGTGTGGTCTTGCCCGAGTTCTGGTAACCGATAAACGCGATTGCTGGGGCGGCCGGAGTGGGAGCTGCGGGCACGGCCGGGGCGGATGCGCTCGCGGGCACGGTGCCATCAGTAGCGGCGGCCTCGGCAGCAGCAGCTTGACGTTCCGCGCGATCCCACACGCCCGAGCGTCCGCCCTCCTTGTGCAGCAGGCGCACATCGACGATCTCCATATCACGATCAACGGCCTTGCACATGTCGTAGATGGTCAGGCATGCGGCACTCGCACCGGTCAGTGCCTCCATCTCAATGCCGGTCTTGCCCGTCACACCGGCCGTGACCAGCACATGGAAGCCGACCTGTCCGTCCGGACGCGCCGGCGCCCAGCCCTCGGGCGCGTCCTCGGCCGGCATTCCTGCCGCAGCGATGGGCGCAATGTCGCACTTGCTCTTGGTAATGAGCAATGGATGGCACATGGGGATGATGTCGCTCGTGCGTTTGATGGCCATAATGCCCGCCACGCGTGCGCAGGCAAGCACGTCGCCCTTTTTGGCGCGGTCCTGCAGCACCATGGCTTGCGTCTCGGGATGCATGAGGATGGTGCCCTCGGCGATGGCGATGCGGTGCGTCTCGGCCTTGTCAGACACGTCGACCATGCGCACCTCGCCCTTGGCGTCCACGTGCGTCAGCTCGTCGCGGCGTGCGTCGCGGGTGGAGTCGGTGTCGTTGTCGCTCACGGACGGCTGCACGGCCGCGGACGCGGCGTCTTTGTTGGCAGACGTGGCTTTGTGGGCAGACATCGCGGCCCTGCGAGCGGCCTTGGTGGCATCGGCGTACCTGCTCTTGGCCATATGATCATCCTCCGATTTGGGACATAAATCGTTGCGTGCCCTCAATTATCGCGTGTTCCTGCGGTTTGTGGGCCACGGCATCGCGCCAAATCGAAAGTACCTGCATATCATCACCACGGCGCAACGCCTCACGCACCGAATACTCGGCATCGCTGAACAGGCACGGACGCACGTTGCCATCGGCCGTCAGGCGCAGGCGGTTGCAATTCGCACAAAAATGGTTGGACATGGCGCTAATAAAGCCAACCGTTCCCGCCGCGCCCGGAAAGTGCCAATAGCGCGCAGGGCCCGCGCCGGCAGGAGCGTCGTTGATGTCGAGCGGCTCGAGCTCGCCCAGTCCCGCCGCGGTGGCCCCGACATTGATGCGCGCCCGCAGCTCGTCGCTCGGCACGGTGTCGCTCGCGTCCCACAGCTCGGGATTGAGTGTGGGCGCGTGAGGGTCTACGGCACAATGCGAGCTCGTGTGCTCGTCGCCAATGGGCATGTATTCGATAAAGCGCAGGTGAATGGGGCGGTCGACGGTCAGCCGCGCGAGAGCCCCCGCGTCCTGGTTGAGGCGGCGGACCACTACACAGTTAACCTTAACCGGCTCGAACCCCCAAGCAAGCGCCGCGTCGATGCCGGCCATGGTTTGCTCGAGCCGACCCAGGCGCGTGATCTTTCCAAAGAGTGTAGGGTCGAGCGTATCGAGCGAAATGTTGACACGGTCGAGCCCGGCATCTTTGAGCTGCGGTGCCAGCCTGGGCAGCAGAGCGCCGTTGGTGGTGAGCGAGATGTCCTCGATCTGCGAAATCGCGCGGATGTCACGAATGAGCGGGATAATGCGGCGGCTGACCAGCGGCTCGCCACCCGTCAGGCGCACGCGGCGAATGCCCTCCCCCGCCACCAGACGCACAAAGCGGGCAATTTCCTCGGCGCTGAGTAGCTCATCGTGCGCGCGCGGCGCCACGCCGTCGGCAGGCATGCAGTAGATGCAGCGGAAATTGCACTTGTCGGTTACGGCAATGCGCAGGTAGTTGATGTCGCGGCCAAAACCGTCATGTTGCGTGCGCTCGTCCACGCAATCCTCCCCTCGCGCAGGCCATTATTCTTCAGGGAACATAATACCGCACACGGGAACCGGGCCGACACGCGTACGACAGGACAGGCCATTCGAGCAAGAAGGCTTCCCGGGCCCATCCTCAGCATTCAAACCGTCCCAACATTCGATGCTTTTCCCGATATTGGCAAAAAACGTCGAATGTTGGGACGGTTTAGGTGTTCGCAGAGCTCGAAAGACGAGCTAGACGCCCCTAGAGGCCGCCGTTCCAGTGGCGAATCACGAATTCCCGCAGGTCATTCTGCCGTTTCTGGAACGCTTCGCTTCGGTCGCACTTAAGGCCCATAGCGAGCGCGATGGCGTTTATCGCCCGATGCAATTGCAGCCGGTTGGCAAACTGGGTCCCGGTGAGGACGATCATCCTAAAGCCCAGCGCGCTCAGCACGGTCATACGCTCCGCGTCCGACGCACTGCGCTGTTTATCGAGATGGTCCGAGCCGTTGTATTCAATCCCCGTACCGCTCGCAGGTGCATATACATCGATCTCGAAATACCCGGCCTTAGCGAGATATTTGAATTCGTTGGGAACATCGATCCGATGGTTGAGCTCGACCCTGGTGTACCCGAGCCCGCCCTGCGAACGCTTCGCGACGACCATGATTGCGGTGGCCGTCTCCATGGGCGACCGCGCGCCATCGTGCACGCGTTTGAGCACGGCAGCCGCACGTGTAGCCCCCTGACGAGATCGATTCTCATCGCAATAAGCGATCAAGTCGGCAACGGTATACCTCTGCCCCATTTCGATATAATCGTCTGTCGCCAGATGATTCAAATGGTATCGGGCGCAGATTTCAAACCCATATTCCAGCTGCTCGGGCTCACTCATCCACGAACCCGCCTGTACGAAGCACATGGCCTCATCAACCACCAGAAGACCTTCTGCTACCTCGATAAGATGCTCCGAGGGTATGGGCGCCCCAAACACATGGCGTCGGAGACCCGCCGGCCGAGAGCGCTCGAAATCGAAGCTAACCAGTGTGTCAATACGATCGAGCTCCTCATGTGGAATACCAAGTGAGACCAGGTAGTCGGTGACAATCTCGACCGCTGCAGATATTCTCAGCCCCTTTGCATCTAGCCCCAGTTTGGACAGGCCCGCGGTCGACTCCGCCTCGTCGACAAACGAGTCCTCATCGTATAGGCTGCTTGCTCGCGAAAGTGGCTCGGACGGGCGCGCCACGTTGTGGTACAGCCAGGCGGTCTTATGGGACAGGACGATCGGCAGATCCATGGGCCCTCCAATGGAGTCGGATAACCAACCTTATTCCCCTGCTCGCGGATTCGCACACCTTCGCATGCAAGTTAGCGATTCCACCCGATCGGATGACAGAAAAACCGTCTCAACATTCGATGCTTTTCCTGATATCGGCAAAAAACGTCGAATGTTGGGACGGTTTGAGGCGGGGTGAGGAGCACGGAGGGCCAAAACACCGTGCTCGGATGGGTTAATCCAGCTCCTTTAAGCCGTGCGCCAGCTGCCAGTACTCGCCGTGCTGGGCCAGGAGTTCCTCGTGGGTACCGCGCTCGATGATGCGGCCGTGCTCCAGGACCATGATGGCATCGGCGTCGCGGACGGTGGACAGGCGGTGCGCGATCATAAACGTGGTGCGGCCGCGCATGATGCGGTCCATGCCGCGTTCAATGAGCTTTTCGGTGCGCGTGTCGATGCTCGAGGTTGCCTCGTCCAAGATGAGCACCGGCGGGTCGGCCACGGCCACGCGCGCAATGGCGAGGAGCTGCCGCTGGCCCTGCGACAGGTTGGCGCCATCGGCCGTAACCGGCGTGTCGTAGCCTCTAGGCAGGCGGCGGATAAACGAGTCGGCGCAGGCGGCCTCGGCAGCGGCACGCACCTCCTCGTCGGTCGCGTCGAGCTTGCCAAAGCGGATGTTCTGCGCAATGGTGCCACTAAACAGGTGCGTATCCTGCAGCACAATGCCCAGCGAGCCGCGCAGGCTAGCCTTGGCGATATGCTTGACGTCGATGCCGTCGTACGTGATCTCACCGTCATCGACCTCGTAGAAGCGGTTGATGAGGTTGGTGATGGTCGTCTTTCCGGCACCCGTGGAGCCAACAAACGCGATCTTTTGCCCCGGCTTGGCAAACAGGTTGAGGTCCGTGAGCACACGGGTGCCGGGCACGTAGGAAAAGTCCACGGCATGGAAGCGCACGTCGCCGGCAAGTGGCACCAGGCCCGTGACAAGCTCGGTACCGTCGGCGCTCACCGCGCGGCCAGACTCGTCGACGGCGGCAACATCATGCAGGTGCCCGTACGCGCCCACGCCCTGGCCTTCGGGAATCTTCCACGCCCACGCGGCGTCGCCCGTCTGCACCAGCTCCACGCAGCCCTCATCCACCTCGGGCTGCAGGTCCATGGCGGCAAACAGGCGCTCGGCACCGGCCAGCGCGTTAAGCAAAAAGTTGCCGAGCTGGGTGAACTGGTTGATGGGCATGGCCGCCTGGCGCACAAAGACCAAGTAGCTCGCGAGCGCGCCCACATCGGCCAGGCCGTTAATGCAGAGCATGCCGCCCGCGACGGCAACGATGGCGTAGTTGGCGTAGCCGATTGCAACGGTCATGGGCACCATGGAGTTGGCGTAGGCCTGCGCAGCGCCACCGGTACGGCGCAGCTCCTGGTTGCGTGCATCGAAACCGGCAACGTTGGCCTGCTCATGGTTAAAAACCTTGATGACCTTTTGGCCCGAGACCATCTCCTCGACGTATCCGTCCAGATCGGCGAGGGAGCCCTGCTGGGCAGCAAAGAAGCGCTTGGAGCGCATGCCCGAGTAGCGCGCGTACAGCACGATGGCCGCGTCGCACACAAGCGTGATAATCGTAAGCCGCCAGTTAAGGATGATGAGCATGGCCGTGGTGCCGATTACCTGGATTGTCGCCTGAATCACGTTGGCAAAGCTGTTGTTGAGTGCCTCGGAGACCGTGTCGACGTCGTTGGTGAAGAAGCTCATGATGTCGCCCGAGCGCGTGCTGTCGAAATAGCTGAGCGGCAACGTCTGAATGTGCGCAAACAGGTCGCGGCGGATGTCGGACACCACGCGCTGGGCCGCGCGCACCATAATCTGCGAGTAACCCAGGGCCGAGAGCACACCCGCGGCGTAGATGATTGCCGTGAGGATGACCTGCTTGGCGAGCAGCTCCTCGCCACCCGTGGCAAGACCGTTGACGATAGGGCGCACCATGTAGGTGCCGGCGAGGCTCGCAATGGCTGCGACAGAGGCAAGCACGCCCACTGCCAGCAGCGAAAACTTGGCATGGCCCATATAGCTGAGCAAACGGCGGAGCGTCTGCCCCAGATTGGCCGGGCGGGCCTGAGCAGATGTCTTAGGCATGGCACTCGCCTCCCTTCTGGGCGTCGGCTTGCGAGACGTAGGCGGCGGCGAGCTCCGGCTCCGCTAGCTGCGAGGCCGGAGACGAGGGCGCGCCCTGGCTCTCCCCCTCGCCCGCAAACTCCATCTGCGAGGCGTAAATCTCCTGGTAGATGTTGTCGTCCGCCAGCAGTTCCTCGTGCGTGCCCATGCCGTGGACGCGTCCGTCGTCCAGCACTACAATGCGATCGGCATCCATGACACTCGCGATACGCTGGGCAATGATGATCACGGTCGTATCGGGAATCTGAGCGATATGCTCGCGGATCTTGGCGTCGGTCGCCATATCGACCGCGCTCGTCGAGTCATCAAAAATGAGCACACGCGGATGCTTGAGCAGCGTGCGCGCGATGCACAGGCGCTGCTTCTGCCCGCCCGAGACGCCGGCGCCACCCTGGCCCAGCTCGCCATCGAGCCCGCCGATGCGGTCCAGGAACTCGTCCACACACGCCGCACGACAGGCACGCAGCAGCTCCTCGTCGGTGGCATCGGGTGCGCCCCACTGCAGGTTCTCGCGCACGGTGCCCGTAAACAGCACGTTCTTTTGCAACACGATGCCCACGGCATCGCGCAAGGCAACAAGGTCGTAGTCGCGTACGTCTCGTCCGCCCACCAGCACGGCGCCCTCGGTGGCGTCGTACAGGCGCGCGATGAGCTGCACGAGCGAGCTCTTGCCCGAGCCCGTGCCGCCGAGCACACCCACCGTGGAGCCGGGCTCGATGCGAAGGTCGATATGCTCGAGCACGTCCTCGGCAGCATCCGCGCGGTACTTAAACGACACGTCGCGAAACTCGACACTCCCGTCGGCCACCTCGGATACAGCCGCATCGGCAGCGGGCGCCTGGATAAGCGACCGCTCGTCAATCACCCGCGAGATGCGCTCTACACTGGTAAGCGCGCGCGTGAGCAGCAAAAACACGCTGGAGATCATCATGAGCGAGTTCATGATCAGCAGCACGTAGCTCATAAAGCCCGTGAGCGAGCCTACGCCCAGCTCGCCGGCAAGGATCATGCGGCCGCCGATCCACAGGATGGAAAGCGCGGCAACGTACATCGACAGTTGAAACACCGGCAGGTTGAGCACAGCGTTGCCAAAGGTCTTTGTGGCGGTGTGCGCAAGCTCGGTATTGACGGCGTCGAACTTGGCCTCCTCGTGCTCGGCGCGCACGTAGGCCTTGACGGCACGCACGGCGGTGAGGTCTTCTTGCACCACGCCGTTGAGGTGGTCCATCGAAGTCTGGAGCTGGTGGTAGAGCGGACTCACGCGCCAGGTGATAACGCCGAGCACGATCGCCAGCACGGGCAGGATGATTGCAAAGACCGTGGCGAGCGGGCGCGACAGTATCAGAGCATAGATAAGGCCGACGATGAGGGTCATGGGGCCGCGCACCATGGGGCGAAAGCCGTTGCCGACGGCGTTTTGGATAACGGTGATATCGGTGGTCATGCGCGTGACGAGCGAGCTGGCGTCGTAGTTGTCCAAGTTGCCAAAGGCGAGCGTCTGGATCTTGCGATACTCGGCCTCGCGCAGGTTAGCGCCCAGGCCCGAAGCCACACGGGCGGACGTGCGGGCGTACCCCAGTCCCAGCACCAGCGACAACGCGGCGCACACCAACATGTACGCGCCCTGCAGCAGCATATAGCTCAGATCGCCGGCGGGAACGCCAACGTCGATGATGTTGGCCATGATGACCGGGATAAACAGCTCGAGCGCCGTCTCGGCCGAGACAAAAAACACGCCGAGTATGGCATCGCGGCGGTATGCCCCCAAGTAAGAAAAGAGAAGGCTCTGTTAGACCAGGATTGACATGCCGACCTGCCGGCTAACTCGCCGTCT
>CAUFMB010000043.1 GCA_959026535.1 uncultured Collinsella sp.
TGCAAACTTCTGGTCGGGACGACTGGATTCGAACCAGCGACCCCTTGACCCCCAGTCAAGTGCGCTACCAAGCTGCGCCACGTCCCGAAGCCTTTGTTTGTTGCTGTGCTCTCGCTCGCAACAGGGAGTATATTAACCCGAAACTTTGCCCTTGTGCAAGAACTTTTTTAAATATTTTGAAGCAAGTCCAAAATTGTATCTGCGAGCTGGGGTTTTGTTAGCACGGGAAGTTCTTGCGTGCCCGCTTTGCTCACGATCCAGGCCTTGTTGGTATCGGTTCCAAAGCCCGAATCGGCGCGCGAGACATCGTTGGCGATAATGGCATCGCAACCCTTGCGCGCAAGCTTGCGCTGCGCGTACTCCACGACGTTATCGGTCTCGGCCGCAAAGCCGATCACGCACCGCTCTCCCTTTTGGCGCGAGAGCTCGGCCAAAATATCGACCGTCTCGACCAGTTCGATGCGATCCAGGCGCTCGTTGGCCTTTTTGAGCTTATGGTCGGCAGGGGTCGCGGGGGTGTAGTCGGCGACAGCGGCCGCACAAATGGCCGCATCAGCCGTCTGAAAGGCGCTCAGCGCTGCCTGCAGCATCTCTTCGGCGGTCTGCACGCGCACGCACTCCACGCCGTGGGGAACATCGAGCGATGTCGGCCCCAGCACAAGCGTGACCGCAGCACCGCGGCGAGCGGCCTCCCCCGCCAGGGCGATGCCCATCTTGCCCGACGACCGGTTTCCGATGAAGCGTACGGGGTCGATCGGCTCGTGCGTGGGGCCGGCGGTGATCACGATTCGCTTGCCCGCAAGGTATTGCGGGACGGGGTTCAGCACCTCGCAGATGGCCTCGACGATGTCCTCGGGCTCGTTCATGCGTCCCGTGTCCACGTCGCCGCAGGCAAGGTAGCCGCTGCCGGGTCCCACCACATGGACACCACGCTCGCGCAGCGTGGCCATGTTGGCCTGCGTCGCCGGCGCCTTCCACATGCCGTTGTTCATAGCGGGTGCGATCACGATGGGTCGCGGCGTCGCAAGCAGCGTGGTGGAGATGAGGTCATCGGCGATACCGTTTGCCATCTTGGCGATGATATTGGCCGTCGCGGGTGCTACGACCACCAGGTCGGGCTCCTGCGCGAGCGAAATGTGGTGGATGGGGTCGGAGGGGTCGTCGAACAGACCCACTGCGACCGGCTCATTGGTGAGCGCGCGGAAGGTGAGCGGGCCCACAAACTCGGTGGCATGCTCGCTCATAACGACCTTGACGCGTGCGCCGCGCTTTTGCAGCAGACGCACGATATTGCACGACTTATAGGCGGCGATCCCGCCGGTAATGCCCAGCAGGATCGTTTTTCCCTCAAGTAGCATTGAATTGTTGGGTGCCGCCGTCATCGTTAGGCTTCCTTGCTAGGGAGCACGAGCAGGCGGTGGCAGTACGGGCAGTGCGTAATCTCACTGCCGTCATGGTTGAGGTCGCTCATGGACGACGCCTGCAGCGCGGTGTGGCAGACCGTGGGGATGTTGCCCTGAATGGTTTCGACGGCCAGGCCACGGAACTGCTTGAGCAGACGCTCGTAGTCGGTGAGAACGTCGGCCGGCAGCGTGGCAGCAAGCGCGGTGCGCTCCTTAGCGGCGGCGTCAATCTGAGCCTGCAGGTCGGCAGCCTTGGCGCGGGCGGCCTTGGTATCGGCCTTCACGCCCTCCTCGAACTTGGCGATGATTGCCTGCGCGCGGGCCTCGCGGTCGAGCGCCTCCTTATGGGCGACAACGACGTCCTTGCGGGTGTGTTCAATCTTGTCCAGACGCTTGGCCAGGGTGGCGAGCTCGTTTTCCAGGTCCTGAACCTCGCGGTAGTCGGAGCCGTCGACGTGGCGCTTCTTGGCAGCCTCGATGGCGTTGTTGGTCTGAATCTCGGTGGTATTGAGATCGTCGAGCTCAATGTCCAGATCCTTGCGCTGGGCGTAGAGCTTGGTCATCTCGGACTTGAGCTTCACATAGGTCTTGCGCTTGGAAGCGAGCTCCTTGAGCTCCGGCATATTGGCAAGTTCACTCTTGTTGCGGGCGAGCTCCAAATCGATCTGTTGCAGCTTGAGTAGCGTAGCGCCGGCGCTCATAAGTTCTCTCCTTTTGTCACAGTCCACCATTGGCAAGGGTTCAGTATTTTAATCGCATGACGGGGGTCGACCCCGGCGTCAACTGCAGAGTTCATCAATATATCAACGATCGGCTCCTCGGAGCGGTCGTGGCCGAGCAAGATCACCGGTAGCCCACGCAAGGCAAGGTCCTGCGCCACGTGATAGCCTGCCTCGCCCGTCACGACAACATCCGCACCGGCGGCGATGGCAAGTTCGCCAAAGTCACCGAGGGAGCCGCCCAGAATGGCGACGGTGCGGCACGAGCGCTCGGCATCGCCCCATACACGCGGGTCGCTTCCGAAGGCCGTGGCAGCACGGGCGGCAAGATCGCGCAGCGTGCACGGGTCGTTGAGCGTCGCAAGCGCGCCAAGGCCGGTCGACTCGGGGTCGTCTACGTGCTCCAGCGAGCTCACGGGCACGGCGTCCAGCAGCTCACTTAGGCAGGCACGCGCCTCGTGCGAGCGGTCCAGATTGGTGTGGAGCGAAATAATGCTCACGCCGCAGCGGGCAGCCTCGTAGAGGGCCGCGCTGCACTGGGGTCGTGTGGCATCCGCCGGACAAAAGGCCTCGGGTGCCTTGATGTATATGGGATGATGCGTCAGCAGCACGTTGGCGCCGGCTTCTTGGGCGCGGCGAACGTTAGCCACGGTCGCATCGAGTGCGCAGGCAACGCCGGTGATCTCCGCGGCCGGATCGCCAACGGAGAGTCCTACGTGATCCCAGCCCTCGGCGTCCGCCTTGGGGTAGCGCGCCAGCAGCCCACGTTCAAGCTCGGCGACGATCATGCGGCACCCACGATCGAGAGCAGCGTCTGGGCAAACTCGTCCAGGTCGACAGGGTTCACACGGTCATCAAATGAGATACGCAGAGCGCCCAATGCCTGCTCGCGACCAATGCCCATGGCGCTGAGAACATGGCTCGGGTCCATGCTGCCGCTCGAGCATGCCGAGCCTGCCGACACCTCAAAGCCGGCGGCGTCGAGCTTGATGATGAGCTCCTCGGAGTCCATGCCGTCAATGTAGATCGATACCATGCCGGGCAGACGGTCGGCTTGCGCGTAGTCGCCCATGGTGGCGTGAATGCGCGGATGGGCCGTAAGCGTGGCGTAGAGCTTGTCGGATAAGGCCTGCAGCGTTGTACGCTCCTGGGCCACGCGGGGCGCCAACGTGCGGGCGGCAGCGGCAAAAGCCAGCTGTGTACGCAGGTCCTGCGTGCCGGCACGACGACCGGCCTCCTGTCCGCCGCCAAAGATGCGGGGTCGCAGTGGGGTGCGGGTCTTAACGTAGAGCGCGCCAGATGCCACAGGACCGCCGATCTTGTGCGCGGCAACGGTCATAGCATCGACGCCCAGCTCGGTGACATCGAGCGGAATATGCAAGTAGCCTTGGATGGCATCGGTATGAAACAGGGCGCCGGCAGCATGTGCGGCGGCGGCCAGCTCGCGGATGGGCTGCACCACGCCGGTCTCGTTGTTGGCAACCATGATGCTCACGAGCGCCACGTCGTCGCCTAGTAGCTCGACAAGCGTGGCGGGCTCAATGTAGCCCATGCGGCAGGGCTGCACCAGGTCGACGCTAAAGCCTGCGGCACGCAGCAGCGGCAGGTTGTCCAGAATCGAATCGTGCTCGATGGCAGATACGATCACGCGGTTACGCTTACGGTCGCGCTGACGTGCACCCTCGGCAAGACCGAGTAGCGCCAGCTGGTTGGCTTCGGTGCCGCCGTTGGTCAGAACAATCTCAGACGGGCGAACGCGCGCGCCAAAGCTGCGGGCGATCTCGCGACGTGCAACCTCCAGACGCGCGGCAGCCTTGCGGCCGAGCGAGTGCAGCGAGTTGGGGTTGACGCCCGCTAGCTCGCTATCGTCGTACTCACGCTGCGCAAGGCGCGCCTCGGCGCGCATGGGCGTCGAGGCGGCGTAGTCAAGATTCACGGGTATGCGGTTTTGACCTGCGGTCATAAGGGTTTATGCCTCCTGTGCAGCCTCGTTGCCCAGCTTCTGCAGCAGCGCAACCTCGGCAGCGGGATCTTCGGACTTAAATACGGCAGAACCGGCCACCAGGACATTTGCGCCGGCCTTGACGACCTCGGCAATGTTCTTGGAAGAAATGCCACCGTCGACTTCGATGAGGGGCGAAACGCCGTGACGCTCGCACATGGCCTTGAGCTCGTGGAGCTTAGCGATGGTGCCCGGGATAAAGCTCTGGCCGCCAAAGCCTGGGTTCACGCTCATGAGCAGCACCATATCGACGACGTCGATGATGCTCTCGAGCACGCACACGGGGGTGGCGGGGTTGAGCACAACGCCGGCCTTGACGCCGCGCTGCTGCAGATGCGTGAGCGTGCGGTGCAGGTGCGTGGAAGCCTCGTAGTGCACGGTGATCATGTCGGCGCCGGCGTCGGCGTACCAATCGACCGTCTCGTCGGGGTTCGATACCATCAGGTGCGCGTCGACCGGCACGTCGGTGGAGCGCTTGACGGCCTTGAGGATGTCGACGCCAAAGGTGAGGTTGCCGGTAAAGTGGCCGTCCATGACGTCGAAGTGCACGTAGTCGGCGCCGGAGATCTTGTCGAGGTCGCCCTTGAGGTTGGCCATATCGGCCGAAAGGATGGACGGAGCGATTTTAATGGAACCCATGGTAGAAGCCTTTCTGCGCTAGTCGGTGAGTCCGTAGAACTCTTGGGAGGGTACGCGGTCGGTAAGAATCTCGAGCGCCCTATCCAAAGTAACACCGTTGTAGAGCGTTTGCTCCACGGCAAAGGTGAGCGGAATGTCTACGCCCAGTGAACGGGCAAGCTCGCTCACGCTGCGGGCCGCGACGGCGCCCTCGACAACCATATGCGTGCGCGTCTGATACTCGTCGAGCGACACGCCGTGGGCAAACTCGTAGCCAAAGGTGCGGTTGCGCGAATGCTCCGAGGTGCAGGTGGCAATGAGGTCACCCATGCCGGCAAGTCCCATGCAGGTCATAGCTTGACCGCCGCGGGCATGCACCAGACGGCTAATCTCGGCCAGGCCGCGCGTCATGATGAGGGCGAGCGTGTTGTCGCCGGCGCCGGTGCCGGCGGAGATGCCACACACGATGGCGATGACATTTTTCATGGCGCCGCAGACCTCGACACCGGTCATGTCTTGCGACAGATAAATGCGGAAGGCCGTTGATAGAAGCAGGTCCTTAAAGGCCTCCCCTACCTGCGGATCATCGCTGGCGATGACGGCGGCAGAGAGCCCGCCGCGGCAAATTTCCTCGGCATGGTTGGGGCCCGAGAGTGCCGCCACACGCGTCTCGTTGCCGATCTCACTGGCGATGACCTCGCTCATGAGTAGGCCGGACTCGGGCTCAATGCCCTTGGTGAGGCAGAGCACCGGGGTATCGGCGGCGATAAAGGGCGCGGCCTGGTGGCACACGCTGCGAAGGTGCGTCGAAGGAACGGCAAAGATGATGGCCTCGGCGCCGTCGAGTGCCTGCATCAGCTCCGTCGTGGCGAAGACGTTGCAGGGCAGCTCGTAGCCCACAAGGTAGCGGGGGTTGCGGTGCTCGCCATTGATGCCGGCGGCCGTCTGCTCGCTGTGGGCCCACATGGTCACGCGCTCGGCTCGCGCGGCGGCGAGGCCGGCGACGGCGGTTCCCCACGAGCCAGAGCCAATCAGCGCAACATTCATGACTCTCTCCTACTTATCGTCGGGCTCGGTGACGCGCTTGGTAAATGAGAGCTTGGACTCCTTACCGGTCATGAGCTTTTTGATGTTCGCGCGATGGGCCCACACCACGGTGATGCCGATTATCGCCATGCAGAACTTGAGGCCCAGGCTGCTGTACGGAAAGACCGCGCAAGCAGCGATGGGAAGACCGATGGCCGCGGCAAGCGAGCCCACCGACACAAACTTGGTGATGGCGACGGCCACGATAAACATGCCCAGCAGCGACAGGCCAATTGGCCAATACCAGGCGAGGATGACGCCCAGGCCAACTGCGATTCCCTTGCCGCCATGGAAATTGAGGTAGGGCGAGAAGATGTGGCCCCACACCGCTGCCAGGCAGATGACGCCGAGCATCCAGTCGCCGGCGGCGCCGGGGGCCATAATGCTCGGCGGAAATCCATAGCCCACGCTCGCGATGAGCGGACGCGCGATAAGGACGCAGATGGCGCCCTTAAAGCAGTCCAGCAGCAGCGTGAGCGCGGCCACCTTGGGACCGGCTACACGCAGCGCGTTGGTGGTGCCGATGTTGCCGGAGCCCGCCTTGCGAATGTCGGTGTGGTTGAACACGCGGCCCAAGATCAGGCCAAACGGAATCGCCCCGATAAAGAACGAGACCACGGCGCAGACGGCGGTCAGCAGAATCGGATTATGCATCCTTTTGCTCCTTCTTCCTAAAGAAGAGTCGAATGGGCGTGCCGGAAAAATCGAAGGTCGAGCGCATACGGTTCTCCACGTAGCGCTGGTAGGTGTCGTTGACCAGGTCGCTGTGATTGACGAAGAACGTGAACGTCGGCGGGTTGACGCCCGTCTGGGTCACGTAGTGCATGCGCAGGCGGCGCTTGCCGTCCACCACGGTATGACCGAACTCGCGCAGGTCGGTGAGGAACGTGTTGAGGCGCGAGGTGCTGATCTTTTGCGAGCGCGTCTTTTCGGCAGCGTCGACCATCGCCCAGATCTTCTCGACGCTGCGGCCAGTGAGGGCAGAGATGCGCAGGTATTGGGCCCAGGGAGCCATGACGCCCAGACGGCGGTCGATGGTCTCCATGCAGGCCTCGCGTTTACGGTCGTCGCCGAGCAGATCCCACTTGTTGAGCAGCACAACGATGGCGCAGCCGCGCTCGATGGCAAGACCCATGACCTTCTGGTCCTGCTCGGTAACGCCCACGGAGGCGTCGACGACGAGCAGCGCCACGTCGGCGCGGTCGATGGCGCGCAGGCCGCGGACCATGGAGTAGTACTCGATGTTCTCGTACACGGTGCTCTTCTTGCGAATGCCCGCGGTGTCGACCATGCGGTAGTGCTTGCCGTTACGCTCGACGACCGTGTCGATGGCGTCGCGCGTCGTGCCGGCAATGTTGGACACGATGGAGCGGTCGGCGCCCAGGATGCGGTTGAACAGCGACGACTTTCCGGCATTGGGGCGGCCGATGATGGCCACATTCAGCGCGTCGGGGAACTCGTCGGCGATCTCGTCCTCCTCCTCGGGCAACAGAGCCACGATGTCGTCGAGCAGGTCGCCCGTGCCGTGGCCGTGCAGGGCCGAGAGAGGCGTGGGCTCGCCGATACCGAGCGAATAGAACTCCCAGATGCTGTCGTTCTCTCGATCGGGGTTGTCGAGCTTGTTCACCAGCAGAAAGACCGGCTTGTCGCAGCGCTTGAGCATGCGGGCGACCGACTCGTCCTCCTCGGTGACGCCGGTGCGGCCATCGACCACAAACAGGATGACGGCGGCTTCCTCGGCGGCGGCGAGCGCCTGGTCGCGGATGGACGTGGCGAAGACGTCATCGCTCTTGAGCGGCTCGATGCCGCCCGTGTCGACGATGGTGAACTCGCGGCCGTTCCAATCGGCCGTGTGATACGAGCGGTCGCGCGTGACGCCGCGAGACTCGTGGACGATGGCGTCCGAGGTCTGGGCCAGGCGGTTAACGAGCGTGGACTTGCCCACGTTGGGGCGTCCGACGACGGCGACGATAGGTTTCATCTGCTCTCCTTTAATGGGTAGGTTCAGTGGAAGTGTTAGAGTCGGCAGGCACAATGCCAAGGATATGCTCCAGGGTATCGAGCAGCTCATGCGGCATGGTCGACACCACATGAACCTCGGCGCCGCGACTGGTAAGGCTTGCGAGTAAATCGTCACGATGATACTCGTCAAGCGTCATGCCGTCAGCGTTGAACATGAGCTTAGGCACAAAGAGCATAACCCCAGAGAGGTCCTGCGGCAGCTGCTCCAGAATGTCACACGCGACGATGAGGCCGGTCACGTCCACGTTGCCGCCAAAGTAGCGGTTCTTGATGGCTGTGACGGTGCCGCCGAGACCATGCGGCGACTCCACAAAGCGCGCCACGGTGTCGCGCGCGCTGGCGCCCGAGAGGCACTGCAGGTGCTGGCTGCGGGCGGCGATGGCCTCGCGGACGCGGGCCAGTCGCTCGGCGTCGGCGACAAGCACGTCGTCGGTCTCGTCCAGATACGAGCGGATCATGCCGATGCCGTCGTAGTACTGCGGGTAGCCGTCGTAAAAGTCTGCCTCGGGAGGATCGATGCCGGCGTCCAGGTAGAACTCGTCGCTCATCTGGAAGGTGTGGCGGCCAAAGCGCTCATAGGCGCGGTCCTGGAACGGTCGAATCATGGCGATGGTATCGCGCGCTAGTTCGGGTTTGTCGCTGTAGGACCAGCTAAAACGGTTCTGATGCTTGGTAAAACCGAGTGGCACAATACCCAGGCTGGTGATTTGCTCGTGCTCCTCGCAAAAGCGCAGGGTCTTTTCCAGCTCCTCGCCGTCGTTCATGCCAGGGCATAACACAATCTGCGCGTGAATCTCGATGCCGGCGGCCATGATGGCCTCGAGTACGTCCATGCCTCGCTGGGCGTTGCGGCCCATCATACGACGGCGGACGTCGGGGCTTACGGCGTGGACCGACACGTTCATGGGGCTCATGTTGCGTTGGATGACGTTTTGAACATCTTCGTCGGAGAGGTTCGTGAGCGTGACAAAGTTGCCCTGCAAAAAGCTTAGGCGATAGTCATCGTCGCGAATATAGAGCGTGGAGCGGCCGCCCTTGGGCAGCATGGTCATAAAGCAGAACACGCAGGCGTTAACGCAGGTACGCATGCCGTCGAAGATGGGGCCATCGAACTCCAAGCCCCAGTCCTCGCCGGGAAAGCGATCGAGCTCGACGGGGGTGACGGCGCCGTCGCGCGGATCGAATACCTCCAGCTCGACGGTGTCGTCGTCGGCCTCCCAGAGCCACACAATCATGTCGGTGAGCTGCTCGCCATTGACCGTGAGTACGCGCATGCCCGGCTCGATGCCCACATCCCATGCGGGCGATTCGGGACGCACGTTCTTAACGAGCGCGCCCTCACCCGGCTCGGGGTCGCGGCTGCGCCCGTAATCGGCCACCTCGGCGGCGTATGCGGGTACGGTCTGGTCCATGATTAGCGGCAAAGCTCCTTGATGCGCGTGACGGCGCGCTCGATGTGTTCTTGCGGGGTGGAAGCTCCGGCGGTTATGCCGATGTGGTGAGCGTCGGTAAACCACGCGGCCTGGAGCTCGGAAGCTTCCTCGATGTGATGCGTGCGCTCGCAGGCGTCGGCACAGATTTGTGCCAAGCGACGGGTGTTGCCCGAGTTCTTGCCGCCCACCACGACCATGCAGTCACAGCGGTTGGCAAGTGTGGCTGCTGCCTGTTGACGCTCACTCGTGGCGGCGCAGATGGTGTTGATTACGCGCAGTTCCTGCACGCGCGGGGTGATGGCAGCAACGACTTCGGCCAAGTTCTGCGCGGTTTGGGTGGTCTGCACAACCAGGCCCACCTTGCCCTTGAGCGCCAGCGCGTCGGCGTCGGCGGCGCAGCTCACGACCTGGGCGTCATCGCCGGCGTGTCCCAGAATGCCCTCGACCTCGGGATGACCCGGCTCGCCCACGATGATCACGCGGTAGCCCTCGCGCACCAGGCGCTCAGCAGCCACGTGGACCTTCTTCACGTAGGGGCAGGTGGCGTCGACCACGTTGAGGCCACGCTCGCGCGCAGCATCGATCACCTGTGGCACAACGCCGTGGGCGCGAATGATCACGGTGCCCGATGCCGCGTCGTCCAGGGTCTCGGCCAAGCCCACGCCTGCCTCGGAAAGCTCGCGCACCACGATGGGGTTATGGATGAGCGGGCCCAGCGTGTGGACCTGAGCGCTCTCCCCTGCCTGCGGTGCGGCGGCCAGCGCCATGTCGAGCGCGCGCTGCACGCCGTAGCAGGTACCGGCGTGGGCGGCGATCTCGATCGTGGGGACGTCGTCCCGCGCCGGCACCACGTCGGTATTCATGACTTCCTCGCTCATGGCTAGAACCTGCCCGGATGCTCGTTGCACAGCTCGTCGCGCATGGTATAAACACGGCCCATGGCCTCGGACTCAAACCAGGCCAAGCGCTCCGTGCGCTTAAGTCCAGCCGGCGCGTCGGAAAGTGAGACGGCCTTGCCGGCGCGGATCCAGCACTTCTTGGGACGCATGAGCTTTTTGCCCGCAGGCGTAATGTCGGACCAGCCGCAGATGGCGAGTGGGTTGACGGGCGCCTTGCCCATCTGGGCGATGAGCGCAAAGCCGCCGTGGACCTCGGGCTTGATCTCGCGCGAACGGATGCGCGTGCCCTCGGGGAAGATCAGGACGTCCTCGCCGCGCTGCAGCGCGTGCTGGGCGGCGCGCAGGCACTTCATGTCGGCGGTGCCGCGCTCGACGGGAATGCCGCCCACGCGGCTAAAGGCCCAGCGCACGATCTTGGCCTTGGCGAACTCGGACTTAAAGATGGGGCGCACGCGGCGGCCGCCAAAGAACAGGGCGGTTTCCACGGCGAGCACCTCGGCCATCGAGGTGTGGTTGCAGATGACTACGCTGCCGTGGCCTTCCTGGCGCTCAAACAGCAGGTCGGCGTCCTCGACCTTCCAACGCCACATGAGCTTGGAGAAGGCCCAAAGGATGGCCATGACTACGACGACGGTGCCGCGGATGAGCGCCGGGAACTCGGCATAGGGGGCGTTGTAATAGTCCTCGGGCGTCTGCTTAAACAGGCGCATGGGCTACCTCCTTTGGTTGATGAGGTCCTCTATGATGCGAACGACCTCGTCGATGGTGTGGGCGGTGGAGTCGACGTGTACGGCGTCCTCGGCGGGCACGAGCGGCGCGACCTCGCGGCTGCTGTCGAGCTTGTCACGCTGCTTGAGGGCGTCGAGGGTCTCGTCGACCTCGGCTTCGAGCTGATCGGCGGTCAAAGGCTGGGCGTCGTTTTGGTGGCGCTGCAGCACGCGGCGGCGGGCGCGCTCACGCGGGTCAGCGGTCAGGAAGACCTTGACCTGCGCGTTAGGGAACACGACGGTTCCGATGTCGCGACCCTCGGCCACAATGTCGCGGTCCTCGGCGGCGCGGCGCTGGTGGATGAGCATGGCGGCGCGCACGCCCGGGTAGGCCGAGACCTTGGACACGTTGGCGTCGACCTGCGGGGTGCGAATGGTGGCTGAGGCGTCCGTGCCGTCGATGGTCAGGCGCGTGTCCTCGCCGGTGCCGTTGGTAAAGCGGATCTCGATCTGCTCGGCGAGGGCGTCGATGGCCGCCTCGTCGTCCAGATCGATGCCGCGGTCGAGCGCGGCAAAGGTGACGGCGCGATACATGGCACCCGTGTCGAGCTTGTTAAAGCCCAGCTGGCGGGCGATCTCCTTGGCGATGGTGGACTTGCCGGAACCGGCGGGGCCGTCGATGGCGACGATCATATAATGCTTCCTTTCGGTGGTTGACGTGCTGGTATGGTTCGCGGGCGCTGGGGCGCGGCGGGTTGCCTAGCCCGTGTAGCGCTCGCGGTAGGTGTTGCGCTTGGGTGCGGAGCCGTGGCTGCCGTGGTGACGCGTGCGGCTGGCGGGCGTGTCTTGGGGTTTGTCGCCGTTGCGCTTGGCGCTCGCCTGCTTGGGCGGGATGCCGCCGGCCTTGAGGATCTGCACCTCGCGGTCGGTGAGCTCGCGCCACGAGCCCTTGGCCACGTCCTTGAGCTCCAGGCCGGCAAAGTTACAGCGATGCAGGCGGATTACCGGATGGTGGATCTTGCTCAGCATGCGCTTGACCTGGTTCTTGCGCCCCTCGCGGATGATGACCTCCACGGCGGTGGTGCCGGGCTTGACGCCTTGCGGTGCCACGGCCTCTGCCTCGCGCGCGTTGATGACGCGGCAGATCGCCGGCTGGCAGAGGCCGTCGTCGAGCTCGATGCCGCGACACAGCGGTGTAAGATCGCGGTCGGACAAGTCTCCGTCCACGAGCGCCTGGTAGGTCTTGTAGACGTGCTTGCTGGGGTGCAGCAGGTTCTGCGACAGGTCGCCGTCGGTGGTAAAGAGCAAAAGGCCCGTGGTGTCGCGGTCCAGGCGGCCCACCGGGAATAGTCCTGGAAAGCGGTCGCGGGGAACCAGGTCCGCCACACAGGGGCGCTCCTGCGGGTCGCTCATGGTGGTGAGGTAGCCGGTCGGCTTGTAGAGCATCAGGTACACGGCACCCTGGTTGAGCTTGACTGGCATGCCGTCGACCTCGATGTGATCGTGGTCGACATCGACCTTGGTGCCCAGCTCGGTCGCGACCTCGCCGTTGACGGTCACGCGGCCGGCGGTCATTAGGTCTTCCGAGCCGCGTCGGCTCGCCACGCCCGCGCGCGCCAAAAAGCGCTGCAGGCGCATGGTATGCGGGTAGACGGGCTGGGCGTCGGTTGCGGACAAGTCCGTGGCGCCGGCGATGCGTGTCTCCCCTGCTTCGTTAGTTCTCGTCATGCATATCCTCCGAGGTCTCGTCGACGACCAAGGTGTCCTCGTCCACGACTACCTCAATATCCTCAACTTCGGTATCGAGCAGCTCGCGCTCTTCGTCCAAGTCCTCGGCCTGCTCCTCGAGCGTGGACTGAATGCTGCGGCCGCTCAGGCGCTCGCGGATAAACTGGCGCGACTGCTCGTCGGGGGCAAACTGCTCCAGATCGGGCAGGTCGCGGGTGGAGCGCAGGCCGAACTTCTCCAGGAAGGCGTTGGTCGTGCCGTAGATGATGGCCTGACCGCGCTGGGGGTCGCGGCCGAGCTCGCGCACCAGACCCTTGTCCACGAGCGATGCGATGACGCCGTCGGAGTTGACGCCGCGGATGCCCTTGACCACCTCGCGCGTGACGGGCTGGTGGTAGGCGATCACGGCGAGCGTCTCGAGCGCGGCCTGCGACAGCTTTTGCGTGTCCCAGCTCAGCACATAGGCTTCAACGACATCGTGATAGGCGGGATGCGTAAACAGGCGCCAGCCGCCGGCGACCTCGCGCAGCTGAAAGCCGCGGTTGGCCTCCTCGTACTCAACCTTGAGCTCGGCGAGCAGCGATGCGCACTCACCGGGGGCGATATCCAGCGCACCTGCCAGCGCGGGCGCGCTCACCGGGTCACTCGAAACGAGCAGCAGCGCCTCGAGGGCGCCTTTGAGGCTGTTTGCCTCCAGCGTGGGAAGGTTAGACATAGGTGCCTGCTCCTATTCGGTGAGCTCGGGGCCTTCGCCGGGCACATAGGCCTCGGCGCCCTCGACGCGGTTGATGCGGATGGTTCCAAAGATCTCGTCCTGGCTCAACGTGAGTGAGCCGCGCTTGGCGAGCTCCAGCATGGCCAAAAACGTGACGACGAGCTGCTCGGTGGTGGCGTCGCCGTCCAACAGCTCGCGGAAGGTGCAGCTAGCGTGTGCCATGGTAAAGCGGTCGACCGAGGCAACGGTTAGGTCGAGCGGCACGCGATGCGGCGCCACGTGCTCGGCTTCGAGCAAAAAGGTCTGGCGCTTGCCGTCCAGGTCGGCGCAGATGACGGCCAGGCCGCGCAGGGTAATGCCGGCCAGGTAGTCGGGCATAAGGCCCAGGAACTCGGGGTCGGGGCCAGCCACGCGCGGATGCATCCGGCTTTCGGCCTGCATGCGGGCGCCGAGGGCCGCCGCCGCGCCCTTAAACTGCTTGTAGGCGATCAGGCGCTGGATCAGGACCTCGCGCAGGGCGTCGCCGTCGAGCGCGCTGAGCTCCTCGAGGTCTTCGTCGAACTCGTCATCGTCGTCATCGGCTTTGCGCGGGGCTTCCTGGGGTACCAGTGAGGCGGCCTTGATGTCCAAAAGAGTTGCCGCGACCAGCAAAAAGTCGCTCGCCACGTCCAGGTCCAGCGCTTCGATGCGCTCGGCCTCGGCAAGGTATTGCTCGGCCACCTCGCTGATCGAGATGGCTCCGATATCAACTTTTTGGCGGGTTACCAGCTGCAGCAGCAGGTCGAACGGTCCGCTGTAGACCTGCGTCGACACGCGATACGACATCTTCGACCTCCTTTGACGGCGCCTTCGCGGCGCGGTTTGGGTGCATGTTGCGACCGTTTTGCACGGTCGACCTGTAAGTTTACCTTAGATACCGGCGATTGCGAAGTTGAGCAGCCACTCGGCCAGCGGATACACGGTAACGTCGAAATACCGTCCGATCACGTCGATGCCGGTCCACATGGGCAGCAGGTACAGCACTAGGATGAGGATGGGCATGGCGTATTGCTGCAGGCGGTAGTAGTTAGCGAGCGCATTGCCCTTGAGGAACGGCACGATGATCGATGAGCCGTCGAGCGGCGGGATCGGGATGAGGTTAAAAAACGCGAGCGACAGGTTGACAACGATAAAGGTGGCGCCGAAGTTCATGATTTGGGATGCCACGGCAAAGGACATGCTGGTGTAGAGGTTGCCGTACGCTGCGTGCATGAGGGCGGCTGCGAGACACGCGAGCGCGATGTTCGATGCGGGGCCGGCCGCGCTCACCAGGACCTCGTCGCGTTTGGGGTGCTTGAGGTTATTGAGGTAGACGGGCACGGGCTTAGCAAACGCAAACACCGGGCCGCCGGCCGCGAGCATAAGCAGCGGCAGGAGAATGGTACCGAACGGGTCGATATGGTTGAGCGGGTTGAGCGAGACGCGGCCGCGCGAACGGGCCGTCTTGTCGCCGAGAGCCCAGGCCGCGGCGGCGTGCGCGCTTTCGTGGATGACGATGCCAACGATGACGGCGACGGCGCTCGCGAGCAGGTTCATGAGGTAACTGCTGGACATGTCGATCCCCTAACGGACGCGACGCGAGGCGCGCGTGATTAGGTAGTCGGCCACAAACAGGATTACCGCGACAATAGCGTAATCCAGACGGAACACGCCGCCAAAGGGCGACGTGATGACGCCGTAGCCGGCGATGGCGCTCGGCAGCGCGCGCGAAAGCTCAACGACAAAGCCGACGATCTGCAGCTTGGCGGTGAGGCCACTAAAGCACAGCAGCACGGTCATCGCGCTCATAAAGATGCCGCAGATGCGACAAGCGATGGCGATGATGCTCATCGCCACGGCAGCGGCCTTACGAGAGTTCACGCGCGGTCTCCTCTTCGATCTGGGTGGAAAGTTCCAGCCATTCGTCCTCGAGCTTGGGCAGCTCTTGCTTAAGGCCGTTATATTCCCCCAGCGCGGCGTTGAACTTGTCCTGATCGGCATAAAGCTCTTCGCTTGCCATCAATTCCATAAGCTCGTCATAGCGGGCGCGCTTTTTGTCGAGCTCCGCCTCGATCTTCTTGAGCTGGTTGCGAACGCCCTTGAGCTTTTTGTTGAGCGCGGCGCGGGCTTGGGCCTCAGCGCGCTTTTGCTCCTTGGTCTTTTTGCCCTCGGTCGGCTTGGGGGCGGCGGCGGGACTGCTGGCCTCGGCGGCGCTGGCGGGCTTGGTTGCCTTGGTCACGGCCGGCGTGCTCTCCCCTGCCGCCTCGGCGGCGGCGCGGGCTGCGAGGTCTTCGCGCTTGTAGAGGTAGTAGTCGTAGTCACCGTCGTAGACCGTGACTTTGCCGTCGCGGATGTCGATGATGCGGTTGGCCACAGCGCGTACCAGGTGCTCGTCATGGCTAATCAGTACGATGGTGCCGGGGAAGTTTTGCAGGGCGTTCTCGAGCATGTCCACCGAGTCGATGTCAAGGTGGTTGGTGGGCTCGTCCAGGCACAGGAGCGCCTCGGGAGCCACGAGCATCTTGGCGAGCGCCAAACGCGCCTTTTCGCCGCCGGAGAGGACGCGGACCTGCTTTTCGATTGCGTCGTTGTCGCTAAACAAGAAGGCGCCCAGCAGGCTGCGCTGCTGCGGCACGGTCCATTTGGGCGTAACGGTGTCGATCTCTTGCAGGACAGTGTTGGACTCGGTCATGCCCTCGAGCGCGTGCTGGGCATAATAGGCAACGCCCACGTTAGTGCCCAGATCGCGCGTGCCGGTGGTGGGCGGCTCCAGGCCGGCGAGGATCTTCATGAGGGTGGACTTGCCGGCGCCGTTGGGGCCGACGAGCGCCACGTGCTCGCCGCGGTAGAGTTTGAGGTCGATGTCGCTGTAGATGTGCTTGTCGCCGTAGGACTTGGAGACGCCCTCCAGGCCCACGACCATATCGCCGGAGCGCGGCGGGTCGGGGAACTTAAAGTCGATGTGTTTGTGGCCCTCGGGCAGGATGACGAGCTCCTTTTTGATCTGCTCGATCTTGCGGATGCGCTCCTGCGCCTGAGCAGCCTTGGTGGGCTTGTAGCGGAACTTGTCGACGAAGACCTGCATGTGGGCGATGTCTCGTTCCTGGGCGGCGCGCTTGGCACGCATCTGCTCCAGGTTGTCCTCGCGCTGCTTGAGGTAGCTGCTGTAGTTGCCGGTGTAGGTGGTCACGCGGCGGTTCTCGAGCGCGGCGACGTGGTCGACACAGGCGTCCATGAAGGCGCGGTCGTGGCTGACGATGAGCACGGCGCCGTCGTAGTTCGCGATAAAGCCGCGCAGCCACTGGACGCTTTCGAGGTCCAGGTGGTTGGTGGGCTCGTCAAGCAGCAGCAGGTCGGGGTGGCGCAGGAAAAGCTTGGCCAGCGCGATACGCATCTGCCAGCCGCCCGAGAACTCGGAGCACGGGCGCTCAAAGTCGGTGACCTTAAAGCCCAGGCCGGACAGGATCTTGCGGGCGTTGCTTTCGAGCTCGTAGCCGCCCAGGTGCTCAAAGCGGTCCTGGACCTGGCCGTACTCGTTAAGGAGTGCGTCGACGTCCTTGCCCTGCTCGGAGAGCTCGGTGATCTGGGCCTGCAGCTCGTTGGCGCGCTCGCCCATGCGGCGGATTTCCTTGGCGGCTGCCATGACCTCGGCGAGGATGGTGGTGTCCTTGTTCTCCAGGTTGGTTTCCTGCTCTAGGTAGCCCACCTGGCAGTCCTTGGCGTACTGGACCTGGCCGGCGTCCGGGCTGTCGATACCCATAATGATCTTGAGCATGGTGGTTTTGCCGGCGCCGTTGGGTCCTACAAGCGCAAAGCGCTCGCCGGGGTTGATCTGGAAGGACGCGCCACTAAAGAGGACGCGCGCGCCGAAGCTTTTTTCGATCTTGTCGACCAGGAGGATCATGGTGCCGCCTTTGACCTTGTGTGCCTATATGAAAAAAGGCCCCAACTTGCGTTGGAGCCTCATTCAATGCTCGGGTGGAGACGAGGGGGATCGAACCCCTGACCTCTTGACTGCCAGTCAAGCGCTCTCCCAGCTGAGCTACGCCCCCGTGCGAAGAAGTACTATACGGGAACTCGCATGGCGATGCAAGGACAATTTTGGAAAAACTTTCGCCGGCGCGATCGCGGATGCGGGACGGGCTCAAGAACGAGGGGCCCGCGACGCCCGATCCGGCCCGCGGGGCTCGCCCCGCGGGCGGCGGCCACGCCGCCGCCTGCCTCGTCGGGGCCATCTGGCAGCCCCGGGGCCACCCGCATAGTCGCCGCCCGCTTTTCCGTTGTCCCTTTCGCCCATTACAGTCTGAAATAGGCCATCGATAAATTTCGATGGCGAGCATTCGGCG
>CAUFMB010000044.1 GCA_959026535.1 uncultured Collinsella sp.
ACGGCGAGTTAGCCGGCAGGTCGGCATGTCAATCCTGGTCTAACAGAGCCTTTTGTTTTCGTCCCGCTCGTTTTGTGAAACACGGCTAACTTTTAGGCAAAGTAGTAAGACATGGGCAACTTTTGCGGTAAAGTAAGCCGTGGAAAGTATCCAAAGGCTAACTAGCAATCATCGCGAAAGGCGGCCCATGGCCCTACGTGAATCCGGAGAAGACTATCTCGAATCGATCTACGTTCTGTCGGAACGCCAGGGCATCGTGCGCTCGATCGACGTTGCGGAGTACCTCGGCGTAACCAAGGCGAGCGTTTCCAAGGCCATGGCGACGCTGGAAAGCAACGGCTATGTCGAAATGGGCAAGCGCGACGTTCATCTGACGGAGCGTGGTCTGGAGGTCGCTCGCCAAATGTGGGAGCGTCACTGCTTTTTCGTGGGGCTGCTGGAGGATGCGGGTGTTTCGGCTGAGGTCGCGTCGCAAGAGGGCTGCCACATGGAGCACTGCCTGAGCGAGGAAAGCTTCGAGAAACTGAGGGCGATGCTGAACCGGGGCGAGGCGACGGGCCAAGCGGCGGAATCCTAACGAACCCCCAGTAGCGCGGAGTTCGCGCAAAGCGCGAACCAGCGACCGGGACCAGCGGTCCTTTCGGCCAAGTCCATTTCAGCAAAGGAACCCCGCCAGCAAGCGATGCCCAAGAACTGCCACCTACGTCACCGCAGGCCGGGGCCGGGTTTGGTTTTGAAAACACTCCACAGCGCGAGGCCCGCCTTTCCGTTGCTCCGCAGGAGCAGGAAAGACGGGCCTCATGCGCGAGGACGTTTTCAAAACCAAGCCCGGTCCCGGCCGGACAGCCCACGAACGCTACAGGTTCTTGACACCCATCGCGCGCATGGCATTCAGGATGGCGATAATCGCCACGCCCACGTCGCCGAACACAGCAAGCCACATGTTGGCGATGCCCAGTGCCGCAAGCACCAGAATCAGCAACTTAATGCCCAGCGCAAAGATGATGTTCTGCCAAACAATCGACATGGTCTTGCGCGCCACGCGGATCGCGCGGGAGATGTTGGACGGCTTGTCATCCATGAGCACGACGTCCGCCGCCTCAATTGCGGCGTCCGAGCCCATAGCGCCCATGGCGATGCCAACGTCTGCGCGGGTAAGCACGGGTGCGTCGTTGATACCGTCGCCTACAAAGGCGAGCTTGCCCTTGCCCGATTCTGCTGCAAGCAGCGCCTCGACACGCTCGACCTTATCACCCGGTAACAGCTGCGCGTGGAACTCGTCGAGACCGAGTTGCTTGGCTACAGACGCTGCAACCTCCTCACGGTCGCCCGTGAGCATGACGGTGCGCTTGACACCGGCGGCGTGCAGGTCGCGAATCGTTTGCTCGGCATCGGTCTTTATGGTGTCGGCAATTACGATGTGGCCGGCGTACGTATCATCGACCAGCACGTGGAGGATGGTGCCGACGATCTCGCAATTGGGCGCTTCGATACCGGCCACAGCAAGCATCTTGGCATTGCCGACGATGACGCGCTTGCCGTCGATAATCGCCGTCACGCCATGGCCCGCGTCATTGGTGGAGTCGCTTACGCGTTTGGGATCGAGCTCGCCCTGGAAGGCGGTGCGTACCGACTGCGCGATGGGATGGTCGGAGAATGACTCGGCAAGGGCCGCGACTTCGAGCAGCGACTGCTCGGTATAGCCTGCCTCGGGGTGTACCGCCACGACCGAAAACGTGCCGTTGGTGAGCGTGCCGGTCTTGTCAAAGACGACGGTGTCCACATCCGCGAGCGTCTCGAGGTAGTTAGAGCCCTTGATGAGGACGCCCAGCTTGGATGCGCCACCGATGCCGCCAAAAAAGCTGAGCGGCACGCTGATCACGAGCGCGCATGGGCAACTGACGACGAGGAAGGTCAGGCCGCGCAGGATCCAGTCGGACCAGGCGCCGGTGACCAAGCCACCGCCGAGCGCGAGTACCGCGGCCGCGCCGGTGACAGCGGGCGTGTAGACGCGGGCGAAGCGCGTGATGAAGTTCTCGGTGCGTGCCTTCTTCTCACTAGCGTTTTCTACGAGCTCCAGGACGCGCGCGACGGTGGACTCGCCAAAGGGCTTGGTGGTGCGCACGTGGAGGAGACCCGTCATGTTGATGCAGCCGCTGATGATATCGTCTCCAGTTTTGGCCGGGCGGGGGACCGACTCTCCGGTAAGGGCGGCGGTATCGAGCTGTGTCTCGCCCTCGACGATGACGCCGTCGATAGGCACGCGCTCACCGGGCTTGACCACGATCA
Source organism: uncultured Collinsella sp. (assembly GCA_959026535.1). Taxonomy (GTDB): domain Bacteria; phylum Actinomycetota; class Coriobacteriia; order Coriobacteriales; family Coriobacteriaceae; genus Collinsella. The sequence goes on from CAUFMB010000044.1 coordinate 2,290, forward strand.
CGGTGCCGACGGCGATGTCATCGGGGAAGACCTGCTCGAGTGTGCCGTCGGGCTGCTCGACGTTAGCGTAGTCGGGCGCGATGTCCATCATGGCACTGATCGACTTGCGGCTCTTGCCCACGGCGTACGCCTGAAACAGCTCGCCGACCTGGTAGAACAGCATGACGGCGGCGCCTTCGGCCATGTGCGGGTCGGTATCGGGGAAGAGCACCATGGCAAACGCGCCGATGGTCGCGACGGCCATGAGGAAGCTCTCGTCGAAGGCCTTGCCGCGGCGGATGTTATTGAATGCCTTTTGCAGTACGTCGTAGCCGGCAATCAAAAACGGCACGAGGAACAGCACAAAGCTGGCGTAGATGTCGCCCGGGGTGCCGAATGCGGCGGTAAGGGTGCCGAACTCATCGAGGGCGTACACCACGGCAAAAATGCCCAGCGCTACCAGGATGCGGTTGCGCTTATGCTCGAGTGATTCTTTTTTCTTGCGCTTCTTCTTTTTCTTTTTGGGGTCGGCGGTGGCCATGACTCGTATCCTCCCATTTGAATGTATGAACATTCGCTCATATAATTTCGCGAGCAAAGGCCGCAGCAAGCGCGGCCTTGCAGGTTGGCGTAAACCTGGGCTAGAGAATAATCTCGCAGTCCGGCTCGGCGTCGGCGGTGAACTCCACAACGCGGTCGAGGACCTCGTCGAACTCGGCGTCATCGGCCTCGAGCGTCAACTTCTGGGTCATAAAGTTGACGGACACGGATTTGACGCCCTCGAGCTTGGCCAGCTCGTCCTGAAGCTCGCGCGCACAGTTGGCGCAGTCGATCTCATCGAGCTTAAACTGCTTTTTCATGGTGGGTTCCTTTCCCTGTATTTGCGGCTTGGGTGCAGGCCGCGCTGGTACCGTGGTTGGCTGCTATTCGCAGATGTGGCTCATGCCCTGGTTGAGCATGGTGTAGACGTGGTCGTCGGCGAGCGAGTAGAGGATATTGCGCCCGTCGCGCCGGAATTTAACCAGGTGCGACTGCTTGAGTGTGCGCAGCTGGTGCGATACTGCCGACTGCGAGGTTTCGGTCGCTTCGGCGATGTCTGCCACGCAGAGCTCGCGGCCCATGAGGGCGTAAAGGATCTTGATACGCGTGGTGTCGCTGAAGACCTTGAACAGGTCGGCGAGGTCGTAGAGAAGTTCCTCGTCGGGAAGGTCCTCGGGCGAGCAGGTGGTGGGGATCGCGGGTTCGGTGGCCTCGATGTCGGGTTTCGTTTCATCAACGCGGGTGCTCATTGCAATATCCTTTCATATGAACATGCGCTCATATAACTTGCTTTCGATTATATGAGTGTATGTTCATATGTCAATACAATTTGCGTTAATTTCGATGACTGCTTGCCGCTTCTGCGATTTTCTGTGGGTTGGGAGACATCGACGCAATGCTCGCCAACATATTTCGAGATGTTCGGCTAGCATGCTAAGAAAGCCACCTTGAGAAGCATTAGAACTGTTCATATTTGTACTTTATCGTGTCAAATACCGCGAGAATCAGTTCTTCCTCTGCGCGCTACCCCTGCCGACTATGTGAAGCACGCGTATTTGCTCGTTTTGATGAAAACTAGGGTGCAGCCATAAGGCTGCGCCCTAGTTTACTGCGTGTCGGTGTGCCCAGACGGATTGCGCTGTGCCTGGCAGGCGCTCCCGCAGATGGATCGGTTATTTCGCGAATAGGTTCTTGAGGTTGAACTCGGCCTGAACCGTGCGGAGCATGAGGTCGGTGTCGTCGAGGCCCAGGTGCTGCTCGTTGGCGTCGGCGGCGAGGGTTCCACGGCGGCGCGCCCAGTTCTCGAGCGCGGCGGGCGCGGATTCGCGGGGGAGCGAGCGGACGTCGGCATCCAGGCTGCGGCAGATCTGGCGCGAGTCGATGACGATGATCTTGCCGGCGCGGCGTGCCTCGGCGTAACCGTCCAGGTGGATCTTGAACCAACTGTCCTCAAAGGCGGCGTTGTGCGCCATGTACGGGTACTTCTTCATAAGCTTGAGCAGCTGCTTCTGCAGTTCCTTGTTCTCGCGGAATGGCTTTTTGCCGTCGATGTCGTCCCAGGTGATGTGGTGGATATTCGACAACGGCACATCCTCGCCGCGGTAGATGTCGGGCAGACCGCAGTAGTGCGCCTCGGCGTCGTGCGGGACGGCGTCGCTGGTGAGCTCCATGATTTCCCAACCCACATTGATGATATAACCGCGCTCGGGTGCACGGCCGGTGGTCTCGATGTCGATACCGAGCACGGTGCCCTGGATGGGCTTGCGGGCGTAGGCCACGCCGAGCGCGTCGCGGTCGCCGCGGATCTCGCGCATGACCGACGCGGCGGTGCGCTTTTGCATCTTGCCGATGGCGGCGCAGGTGTCGGCATCGGACAGGCCGCGCGAAAGCGTCGCGGGCGTCACGTTGCGCAGGCGCGCCTCGCCAATCTGGTCGCACAGGTCGCGGTTGCGGTCAGCCAGGTCGCGCACGGTGGCAAAGTCGAAGCTGGGGTCGCCCTCGGCGGTAAAGTACTCGGTTTCGAGCACCTTAAGGGCCTCCTCGCCCTTCTGGCGCTCGGACTCCATGGCGCCGTGATCGCCATAGATAAACATGGGAATAAACGGCTGGCGCTCGTATTCGAGTGCTTGTGAAACGTTCATATAACTGCTCCTTGGACGGGCCGTGTCGCGCGGCTCGGTGGCATTGAGTTATGGCGAGATGATAGTTTACCATGGGCAACTATTGGCATCGCGCCTAGGACAACTACAATACCCTAGTTGACCGCTAGGACTTTTACAATGCTGCCGAAAGACATGAAAGGTTCCATCCGTCATGGATTTGCTGATTGATATTCTGCTCGACGCCGGCAAGGACACGCTCTCGCTGGCGCCGTTTTTGTTGGTGACGTATCTTGCTCTCGAGACACTTGAGCACGTTGCGGGCGACCGCGTCAACGGCGCTATCAAGCGCGCCGGCGCTGCGGGTCCCGTGGCTGGCTCGCTGCTGGGCATTGTGCCGCAGTGCGGATTTTCGGCCATGGCAGCAACGCTGTACGCCGGCCGTGTCGTGACGCTGGGCACGCTGGTCGCCGTGTTCCTCTCGACCTCCGATGAGATGCTGCCGCTGTTGCTCGCCGAGCAGGTGCCCGTGCAGACCATGGCGATGCTTTTGGCTTCGAAGGCACTGATCGCGCTGGTCACGGGCTTTATCGTGGACGCGGCTATCCGCGGCCTTCGTCGTAATTCCCGCGCGCATGCGGCGATTCGCCGTACCGTGCTGGGGACCGCTGCCAATCCGGCTCATGTGAACTGCGCGCACGACGACCATACCGGGGGCGACATCATTGATGAAGTGGCCGAGGCGGGCGTGAGCGCCGACCACATCCACGAGTTGTGCGAGCGCGACCATTGCGGTTGCGATGATGATGAAGATGAACACGAGCGCGACCACGGACACAGCCATGACCACGGTCACGCAGGCGAGCATGAGCACCACCACGGCCATGGGCACGACCACGGTCACTCCCACGAAGGTGCGCCCGTCCTGTCGATTATCCGCAGCGCGATCTCGCACACCGTGCAGGTTTCGGTTTTTATTTTCCTGGTGACGCTGATTCTAGTTGCCGTGCTCGAGACCTTCGGAGAGTCCGCGATCGAGCAGTTCCTGCGTGGCAACGAGACGCTCGCCGTCTTGGGCTCGGCACTCGTCGGCCTGATCCCCAACTGCTCGGCCAGCGTGGTCATTACGCAGCTGTACCTGGAGGGCGCGCTACAGCTGGCGCCGATGCTCGCCGGCACGCTCATTTCCGCCGGCGTGGGCTATCTTGTCCTGTTCCGCACCAACCGCAGCGCTCGTGAAAACGCCGTGTTCCTGGTCATGATGTACGTCATCGGCGCCGGCTGGGGCCTTATCCTATCCGCTTTCGGCCTCTAAGTAGGCCTAAAAAATGGGCTTCAAATAGCCATGCTCGGCGTCTGCGCAATGCGGCGACGCATGGCATTTTGAAGCCCGTTTTTTGTTGAGCCATGGATTCCGAGCGCTCACACCGCGCAAAACAAAAAGGTAGATTTCCGGGCATGTCCCGAAAATCTACCTTGGTTAGCGCAGCAGCTCGGTGAGGCTGCGCTTAAAGCGGGCCCGGTCTTCGCTGGTAAATGCCGCCGGACCGCGAGTGCGACCGCCGGCGCGGCGCACCTTCTTTTCCTCGTGGCGAATAAACAGTTGCATGTCGATGGTCGCCTTATCGTAGACGCGCCCGCGCACGCCGATGGCGGCGGCATCGCGCCCGAGCACCATGCTCGCCAAGCCAATGTCCTGCGTCACGACTACGTCGCCCGCCTGCAGGCGTTCGACAATGGCAAAGTCGGCGCTGTCGGCGCCCACGCTCACATCGAGCGTCGTGACCCAAAATCCGCGTCGCGCATGCTCGACGTCGCGCGGATCGTCGCGGCGAATGTGGCGTTCCAGGTTCTGTGTGCTGTTGCCGGCGATAACGACGGCGACGCCCGCCCGCCGCGCGCAGTCAATCGACTCGCGCGTGACCGGGCAGGCGTCTGCATCAATAAAGAGCGTTCGCGGCATCTAGTGCACCAGTTTGCCAAATTGAATAGCGCGAACAATCAGCGTTACGCCAAACACCAGCAGTGCGGTGCCGCTAAAGATGACGAGCATCTTGGCCGACCACAGCGGATAGATAAACACGAACATGCCGGCGATGATGGAGAGCGCGCCGCTCAGGATGGCGAGGGCACGGTTGGACGAAAGCTCGGACTCCAGAATGGACATGACACCTTCGACGATCCAGCCAAAGCCGGCCACGATAACCACCATCGTGGTGAGCGTCGCGGTCGAGAAGGCCTGGTTGCGCAGGATTATGACGCCGCCCAAGATAATGAGTAGGTTGGAGATGATGCTCGTCACGCGCCAGCCGGTGGGCAGCAGTGGCTCGAAAACAGCGGTAAACAGCCTGATCGCGGCCGTGATCACAAAGTAGAAGCCCAAGACGGTCGTTAGGAAGACGAGGGACTTGGCTGGCGCAAACAGCAGTGCGATGCCGGTGACGAGCGCCAAGACGCCCGTGATGGCGTAAATCCAGCGCACGGCCTTGACGGCCTTGCCTGCCATGCTTTTCTCGTCAAATCCAAACTGGCTCGATTTTTGGTCATCGTTCTTAAAGATGCCCATAATGTCTCCTTTCCGTGCGGTGCACGTCGCGTTCATTGCTCTCCGTGCGGCGTACGCCAAAAGTGCTGCAACAAGTATCGCCCAAGGGCGCCGATGCATGGGGCGGGAAGGACGAATTGCCGCCCCACATTCCCGAATTGTTACTTTTGTTCCCGCTCCAGTGAGGATTAATCAACAATTGTAGAACATTGCGGCCCTGTTCGTTATTGCCTACGTTTTAGGTTAGATTTTCCTAAGAACAATTGCCCGAAATTGGGGGTCCCTATGAACGAAACAGTTCCCGCGGCGCCGTCTAGCGCGGAGTCGATGGCAAAGCAAGGTTGCGAAAAGCTCGGCCTGGACACGTTTGACGCGCTGGTCCGCCGCGCCCGTACGTGCCGTCGCTTTGACGAGTCCATGCGCGTGCCGCGCGAGTTTTTGCTCGAGCTGGCGGAACTGGCGCACCTGGCTCCCTGCGGCGCCAATGCTCAGCGTCTGCGTTTTCATGTGGTAAGCGGTTCCGAGGACTGCGCTCGCGTGTTTGACGAGCTTGCATGGGCCGGCGCGCTTAAGGACTGGTCGGGTCCTGCCGAGGGCGAGCGCCCGACCGGCTACATCGCGATTCTTGCCGAGCGCGCCGTTCCGGGCAAGCCCGCCGCTCCTATTACCGAGGTCGACACGGGCATTGCCGCGCAGACGATGATGCTCGCCGCCCGCAGCGCCACGCCCGAGGTGGCAGCCTGCATGTTCAAGGCCTTTACGCCCCACGCGATCGATGCCATGGGGCTCGATAACGACAAGTATGAGCTCAAGCTGATCATGGCGTTTGGCGTTCCGGCCGAGACACAGGTGATCGATGCGATCGATTCCAACCCCGACGGCTCCATCAATTATTGGCGCGACGAGGCGCAGGTGCACCACGTACCCAAGCGCTCGCTTGTCGACGTACTGGTGTAGTTGAGCGTCACCGCGGTGTGATCCGGCGGTAAACCACCACAAAGGTACCTGTCCCCTTTGCGGTGGTGCGAGGGGAGGACGTGTGGCAGATTTGTATTTGGTGCGGCATGGGCAGACTGAGCTCAATGTGCAGAACATTTTGCAGGGTGGGCACGATTCGCCGCTTACGGCGCGCGGGCGCGAGCAGGCGCTGGCGACGCGCGCGGCGTTTGAGGCGCGTGGCGTGACCTTTGACCGTGTGTATTCCTCCCCGTTGGGCCGGGCGCGGCGTACGGCTGAGCTAATTGCTGGTGAGGGCCGCTCGATAGAGCTGGTCGATGACCTGCGCGAGTGGCATTTGGGCTCGCTGGAGGGTACATCAAATCGCGAGATGCCGCCGCAGCCCTGGGGTGATTATCCGGTGGCCTTTGGTGGCGAGTCTGAAGGCGAGCTCCAGTCGCGCATGGTCGCGGCGCTGTCCCACATCATGGCCAGGCCGCAGCACGACTGTGTGCTGGCAGTTTCCCACGGCTCTTCCTGCCAGGAGTTTCTTGAGTATGTGACTGGCAGGGGAGAGCTACCCGACAACGGTGCCGTGCTTCATTTTGGCTATTGCGACGGTGCGTTTTCGCTCCTTGATTGGTAACGAACGAAAGGACCCCTATGAATAAAGACCTGTATCTGGTTCGTCATGGGCAGACAATATTCAACCTTAAGCGCATTATTCAGGGTTGGAGTGACTCGCCGCTTACGCAGTTGGGTTGCGACCAGGCGGCGCGTGCCGGCATGTTCTTGCGTGCGCGCGGCATTGAACCCGATCATGCCTACACCTCCACACTTCATCGCACCGAGCAGACTATCGTCAACCTGTGGCCGGGCTTGGCGTACGAGCGCCTGGACGGTCTGCGTGAGTGGTTCTTTGGCGACTTTGAGGCCGAGCGCGTGATGCTTATGCCCGAGCGCCCGTGGCGAGATTTCTATCGTCAGTTTGGCGGCGAGGGCCAGATGCAGGTGCGCGAGCGCATGGCGGCGACGATAACCGATCTTATGCGACGTCCGGACCACGAGTGCGTGCTCGCGGTGAGCCACGGTTCGGCTATCAAGGAGTTTTTGGACCACGTGCGGGGCGCGGCGGCCGACGAGCGCGAACGCGTGCCGGGCAACTGCTCAGTGCTGCATTTTGCGTTTGACGATGCGGCCGATACGTTTGAACTGGTCGAAGTCTTTACGCAGGAAGACTACGCGCGCGAGCTGGGGCTTGAACCGCTCGTGGCGGCGGCAGGTCCGCAGCGTGGATAACGCTGACGTTGCGGCCCGGTTTACCGGCGTAATTGTTTGATGCGAAAAGGGCGGAGGTGCATGCGTTTGCTGCATCTCCGCCCCTTGTTTGTTTGGATGCTGGGTTTTCCAGCTTAGCGTTTGAGTTCGCTAGAACCGTGAGACCTGGTGAGTGAGCAGACCCGTCGGAACCTGCGGCGCGCTGCCGCTGACCTGCGCGGCGGGGAACAGCACGGCTACAGCAAAGTTGAACGGCTCTTTGCCAGAGTAGGCGCCGGCAGCGCGGGCCTCGTCGGCCAGAATCTGCGATGCCCCAGCCAGTGCGGCGACATAGGCGGAGTCACCGGCGAACACCGGGTCGGGCGCCTGATCGAGCATGGCACGGATGGCGGCAACGGCGTCCTCGCGCTTGACCTCCCACACGCGATGTGTGACGCCCGCGGGATCGGTGACGGCGTAGAGCGATGCGCCCTCTTTGGCAGCGCTCAAAATGATATCCATGACGGGCGACGCCTCGTAGGCGAGCGACACGGGGCGCGGCTGCACCTTGAGCTCGGCGATCGCGCGCGCGGTGGCGAGTGCGTCGATGCTCTCGGCGGCAGCCTCGTCGCCGCCCGTCAGCACGTTAACCGGGCAAATCGCCACGACACCCGTCACGCGTCCCGGCTCTCCGGAGCATTCGTACACGTAATACGCCGCGCCCGGATCTTTGAGCATAAGCCCATCGGTAATCGCGCCGCGCAGGGCTCCGCTGTCACTCAGGATGCTGTCCATCGCAGGCAGCGCCTCGAGCACGCGGTCCTGAGCTGGGCGGATGCAGGGAAACGGAAGTGCTTTCATGGGCGGTCCTAACGCGCGAGTCGGTTTGTTCGCGGCTTATTATGCCCCAACTTGGCCGCTTGCGTCCCAGAGCGTGTTATCGGCAAGCGCGATGAGCACGTTTTGGCAGCGAACGATATCGGCATGGGGCACATACTCGTTGGGCTTGTGCGCGAGCGCCAACGAGCCGGGGCCGTAGCTCATACAATTGCGGTTGCCTGTCTTGCCGGCAATGACGGCGGTATCGGTGTAGCCGGTAAAGAAGCCGACGGTCGTGTCCGCGTCCGTTACGTCATCGGCGGCACGCTTGAGCGCTGCTAGAAGGGGAGAGTTCGGGTTGCGCTCGATGGCGGGGCGGTCGCCCGTCACGGTGTAGCTGCCATGGCAACCGGGAACGGTGGCTTCGGCGACGGCGATGGCATGCTCGACCATATTGATTGCGGCGGCCGTATCGGTCGGCGGGGTCAGGCGCATGTCGACCCAAACTTTGGCGCGGTCGGGTACGACGTAGGGGCGATATCCGCCCTCGATTTGGCCAAACGTGATGGTCGAAGGCCCCAGCTCATCGTGCGCGGGCAGCGCCATAAACGCGCGACGAAGCGAACACACGACCTCGGCCATGGCGGCGACGGCATCCGCGCCCTTCCAAGGCTGGCTCGCATGCGCCGTCACGCCAGCCATTTCAATCTCGAACCACGTGCGACCCTTGTGCGCCACCTGGATCTGCCCGTCGGTGGGCTCGGTGTCCAGCACCCATTCGCGCGAGCCGACCCAGCCAGCATCGATCGCGGCCTCTGAGCCGCGCATAAAGTCTTCCTCGTCGACCGAGCAGATGAGCGAAAAGCCGCGGCGTGGCAGCGCGCCATCCGCCGCCACGCGCTCGAGCGTATGGACCAGTGCGGCAATGGCGCAGGCCAGGCCACCCTTCATATCGCAGGCACCGCGGCCATAGAGTTTATCGTTGCGCACGATCGCTCCGAGCGGCGGAATGTCCGCGTCCCAGCCATCGCCCAGTGTAACGGTATCCATATGGCAGATATAGACGAGCCGTGGCTCGTCGCTCAGTCCCGGCACGGTGACCATAAGGTTGCGGCGCCCGGGCAGCACCTCGAGTTCCTCAACCTGCACGGCATCGAGTACCGGATGGCTCAGCTGCGCCAACCGTTCCTCAACCAACGCTTTGATATAGCGTTCAATCTCGCCCTCATACGCACCTGGGTCGGAACTGTCGATCCGCACGAGCCCTTGCGTAAGCCGCCAGGCAAAATCTGTATCAACCATAGGCACCTCACAGATAGTTAGGTCAACATACAGATTGTATGCCAAGAAGCGGCTCGGCGCATTTAATGGAGCGCTCACAAAAACGGGGGCGCCTCTCGTGCGAAAGGCACCCCCGCGGGCATTCAATGTCAGTGACGGGCAGGCCACATGGGGAGCTGCCCGTCAGGTCAGTCGGCGCTACTTGATCACGCGCACGCGATACATCGACGGAATCTGCTTGAGCGCCTCGATGGTGCTGCTGTCCAGGTGCTCATCGGTGTCGAACATGGTGTAGGCGTTCTCGCCGGCGGACTCGTTGGTCATACGCTGCACGTTGGCGTTGTCTTTGGCCAGGATTGCCGTGATCTGGCCGATCATGTTGGGCACGTTGGCGTGCAGGCAGGCGATGCGGCTTGCGGCGCGCGCCTTGCCCATGCTGCAGGCAGGATAGTTGACGCTGTGCGCGATATTGCCGTTCTCCAGGTAATCCTTGAGCTCGCTGATGGCCATGTCGGCGCAGTTGGCCTCGGCTTCGCCGGTGCCGGCGCCCGAGTGCGTGGTGATAAACGTATTGGGCATCTTGACCGTCTTGGGCGTGGCGAAGTCGCAGCTAAACCAGCTGAGCTTGCCCTCGCGCAGGGCAGCGTCGACGGCATCCTCGTCAATGATGGTTTCGCGCGCGTAGTTGATGAGCACGGCGTCGGGTGCCAGCAGGTTAATCTGCTCGGTGCTGATCATGCCGATGGTGTCTGCCTTGCTGGGCACGTGCACGGTGAGGTAGTCGCAGCCGCGGCATAGATCCTCGAGCGTGCCCACGCGCTGCACCTCGCGGCTCAGCACCCACGCGTGCTCGACGGAAATGAACGGGTCGTAGCCGTAGACATCCATGCCCAGGTCGACGCAGGCGTTGGCGACCTTGGAGCCTACGTTGCCCAGACCGATGACGCCGATGCGCTTGCCTTTAAGCTCGCGGCCCACAAAGGCCTTCTTGGCCTTTTCGGCATCGACCTGAATCTCGGGGTCGTCGGCGTTGTCGCGCACCCAGTTCATCGACTGTACTACGCCGCGGCTCGAGAGCACCAGCATGCCCAGGACGAGCTCCTTGACGGCATTGCTATTGGCGCCGGGGGAGTTAAAGACGACGACGCCCTTCTTGGCGTACTCCTCGACGGGGATGTTGTTGACGCCGGCGCCGCAGCGGGCGATGGCGCGGATGCCCTCGGGCAGCTCGTAGCCGTGCAGGTCGGTGGAGCGCATCAGGATGGCGTCGGCCTCCTCGGCTGTGCCCACAAACTCGTAGCCCTCGCCAAACTCGACTTTGCCGTCTTTGGTAATGTCATCGATGGTTTTGATCTTGCGCATGGAAAACTCCTTAGCAGGTTTGTCTAAAAGAAGTGGTTTGAAGTGGCTGGTCGGCCCGCGGATTGCGGGCTAGTTAGATCGCGGACTCAAACTATGCTGTGCTTCGAAGTCCTTCATGTACGAGGCCAGGGCCTGCACGTCCTCCATGGTTACGGCGTTGTAGACGCTGGCGCGCATGCCGCCCACCAGACGATGGCCCTTGACGTTTTGAATCTGGTGCTCGGCCGCGCCTGCGACAAAGGCCGCGTCGAGTTCGGCGTCGCCGGTGCGGAAGGTGACGTTGGCGATGGAGCGGCTGCCCTCCTGCGTGGTGCCATGGAACAGCTCGCTGTGCTCGAGCAGGTCATAGAGCAGATTGGCCTTGGCCCAGTTTCGCTCGGCCATGGCTGCAAGTCCGCCGGTTTGCTCGACCCAGTGGAACACCTTGCCGCACACGTAGATGCCAAAGGTGTTGGGCGTGTTGAGCATGGAGTCCTTTGCGGCCTGGGTCTTAAGGTCCATGTACTGCGGCGTCTGCGCAAAGGCGGGGCCGTCGGCGATGAGGTCGTCGCGCACGATGACCACGGTCACGCCCGCGGCACCGGCGTTTTTCTGCGCGCCGGCGTAAATGAGCCCGTAGCGCTCAACGTCGAGCGGCTGCGACAGAAAGCAGCTCGAGACATCGGCGACCAGCGGCACATCGCCGCAAGCGGGCAGCTCGTGGTACATGGTGCCAAAGATAGTGTTGTTCTGGCAGATGTAGACGTAGTCGAGCCCGTCGCCCGCGGTCTCGGCGGCAATGCGCGCGTTTATGTCGGCCATGTCGGGGATGCGATCGAAGTTGGTGTCCTCGGAGCTCGCGAGCAGCACAGCCTCACCGTACTTGGCGGCTTCTTTGTATGCCTTGTTGGCAAAGTTGCCGGTCACGATGTAGCCGGCGCGGCCGCGGCGCATGAGGTTCATGGGGATGCCCGCAAACTGCAGTGTGGCGCCGCCCTGCAAAAACAGGACGCGGTAGTTGTCGGGGATGCTCAGCAGGCGACGCAGGGTTGCCTCGGCGTCGTCGATGATCTGCTGGTACATGCTAGATCGATGGCTCATCTCGAGCACGGACATGCCGCAACCGCGGTAGTCCATCATCTCGTCGGCGATCTCGGCGAGCACGCTTGTGGGCAGTGCGGCCGGGCCAGCTGAGAAGTTGTGCACACGTGCCATCTTCTAGTTCCCCTCGTAGTCGTTTGAACGTTCGGGATACTTTAGCACAGTGGAGCGCCAGGCGCGACCACATCACGGTAAAACTCGAGTGCGCCGCTATGATTTACAGGATGGTTACATGGGGGAGGGGGCTTACCTGATGGCTCGCATCCGATCTGCCTCGGCTTTTGCTTGTTTCCAGGGGCGCACGCGGTCTTTTACGAGGTCATCGTAGCCGCGGGCGATGGATTGCTGAATGCGATCCTCGCGTTCCTGAATGGCGGTTAGTGCGCGCGTCTGCTCGTTATAGACCTCAGCATCCATGACGACAAGCGACGCCGATCCGTTTTTGGTTAGGCAAACGGGCTCTTTGGTCTTGTGACAGCTATCCGCAATGGAGTCAAAGTTCCGTTGCAAATCGGAAATAGGCTTTACGGCGGGCATATGAAACTCCTTACATAGAATCATATGTATAACTCTTTGTTGAGCGTGGCGGAGGATGAGGGCCCCAACGCGAAGGGGACACAATACCGATACATGCCTGCACTCACAAGTGTGTTTCTGCTCGAAGGATTATGTGTGACTATCCAGTGAGGCGTATCGCTTTGTGGCGCCCAATCCATCCATTAAGCCTATCGTTTTTACGGCTCCAGCAATCGTAATAAACCAGATCCTCTTTTTGCCGTTCACAGAATATTTTTACCGTTCAGGGAGTTTTCGCAGCTAAAATGTTGTGCAACAAAATGTTGCTCAATGGATGTGAAGCGTTTTGTCGTATGAATCAAATGTACCTATTTGATTCGTCGAGAGGCTGAACGACATGAGCATGCCCACCACCTATCGTGGTTCTATGACACGTGAACAGTGGCTTGTTAATGAGACGCGTGTCGTTGCGCGCCTCATGGTGGACGAGAACTTTTCTGATACGAAAGAGATAATTGAAAAGGTCACCGTCCAAAATCTCTTTCAATATCCTACTGAGCGTGAGCAAAAGTCTATCGCCCGTGCTTGCTGCCGCCGGTTGTTGGCTCTTAGCGAAGACGAAGGCGTGCGCGCGAGCCTGATTAATCTTGCTGCGCATGGCTCGCTCGAACAGCTTGCGCAGGTCAACCTGTATGCAATGATGTGCGACAACCGAGTTGTCTGGGACTTTATGACGTGCGTGATTGCCCCTAAGTTCAGTCTTTTTGATCTCTCGCTTCGAAAATCGGAGATCGTTACGTTTATCGAAGGGCTTCGCGCGCAGGACGATCGCGTTGCAACGTGGTCGGATGCTACGTGCAATAAAGTGCGCCAAGTCCTCGTCAACTGTATAGAGGGTGCTGGATTGTATAGCCGCAAAACTGAAGCCCTTCGTCCGCCATTGCTCGATTTTGAGCTCGAGCGTTGCGTTCGGGCCAACGACGATGCTGCGGTTCTGCCTGCCTTTGGCATAACGGAATAGGGGTGCGAGATGACAGCAACCGAGTTGCCTTCAATCGATATGAGCTTTGAGCTCATTCGTTCCAAATTCTACGACCCCGAGTTTTTGAATTGTCGTGGCTTGGGTGGCGAGGTTCCACTTTACATCTATCCATATGCAGCTAGGCAAGAAGACCAGGTGCGCGCTCTGACTCAGCAGCTAGTGGATGATAACGAACGCGAGCGCCAGGCAAAAATCGACGCCCCTAACATTGTTTCGTTTGATCTGTGGAGCGTATTTATCGGCATTTGCGAAAAACGCGGCATCTTAGAAAAGATGAGCGCCCTTGAGGAAAAACGAGGCAGCGATCACTTCTTGCAACGCATGCAGAGCCGAATGGGGCCCGAGAAGTACCTCGAGTTCATTCACGGCAGCTTTATCGAGAGGTACGGCGAGCCGAAGCGCGGGCGCGACGTCCTGATTATCACGGGCGTCGGCAAGATTTACCCGTTCATGCGTGCCCACATCATTCTCGAGTCTATTCAGCCGGTATTTTCCGATATCCCCGTCGTTTTGTTTTATCCCGGCACCTATGACGGGCAGCAGTTAAAGCTGTTTGGCACGATTGCCGACGGCAACTACTATCGCGCGTTTAACCAACTCTAAAAACGTTTCCGGTCATCGAAAGGCATTCCCATGAAGATCAAAGATATGTTTGAGCACGACATCGACCGAAACATTAACGGTGTTATTAAGGTCGATCAGGAGGATGACGGCAGTGTCAGGCAAGAGCTGAACGAATACGTTGTGACCGACGAGCTTCGCCGCCATTTCAAGACGCTTTTCGATGCGTATGACCGGGCTCTCGATGATACGACGGATAAAATCGGCGTGTGGATTAGCGGTTCGTTTGGCTCGGGTAAATCTCACTTTCTCAAGATGCTCAGCTACCTGTTCACAAACCGTAAGGCGGCGGGTAAAACTGCGATTGAGTATATTGCCCCGCGTTTTGAAGATGACGAACTTGCCGACAAAGCAAAGCGCGCGGCGGGCGTGACGACCGACGCTATCCTCTTTAATATGGGCATCAAAAGCCCGCTCAATAAGGATGGCAGCGCGGTTGCGCGCATTTTTGCCAAGATGTATTACGAGAGCCGTGGGTTCTACGGTGCGGATTTTAAGCTCGCTCGCCTGGAGCGTCGTATTGACGACGCCGGTAAAACTCAGGAATTCCGTGCCGCATTCGAAGAGATTAATCATAGCCCCTGGATCGATGGCCGCGAGGACTACGACTTTAACTCCGACGACGTTATCGAGGCACTCAGTCGCACGGGCGTCATGAGCAAGGACGAGGCAGAGCGCTGGTATGAAAAATCGGAAAGCAATGATTTTTCAAGGCTCTGTTAGACCAGGATTGACATGCCGACCTGCCGGCTAACTCGCCGTCTC
>CAUFMB010000045.1 GCA_959026535.1 uncultured Collinsella sp.
AAGCTGGCCGCTGCGCGCCCAGCAGACTAAAGTCTTGAATAAAAAAGGGTGGCCGGATAATCCGACCACCCTTAGACATTATGCGATGCCGCGATTTACTTGCGGACAACCTTGACGATGGCGTCACCGGCGGCGACAGCGGAATCGGCCTCGACGGCGAGCTCGACATCGGCAAACTCGGCGGTGTTGGACACGGCCACGACGACGCAGTCCTTGTAACCGGCAGCAGCGATCTTGGCGCGGTCGATCCTGAGCATGGGCTGACCGGCCTTCACGACGTCGTCGGCCTTGACGAAGCCCTCGAAGCCGTCGCCGTTCATGTTGACGGTATCGACGCCAACGTGCACCAGGACCTCGATGCCGCTATCGGACTGCAGGCCCACGGCGTGACCCATGGTGACGGTAACCTTGCCGTCGCAGGGAGCGTAGACCAGATCGTCCTCGGGCCACACGGCGCAGCCCTTGCCCAGGACCTCGCCACCAAAGACGGGATCGGGCACGTCGGCCATCTTGATGACCTTGCCCTTGACGGGCGAGCACAGCACGTCGGCGCCGGCAGAAGCAGAGATGGAGGCAGGAGCAGCGGCAGCCGCGGGCTCAGCCTTCTTCTTGAACATGTCAAACAGACCCATACGTTTTCTCCTCTTGATTAAGCGCAACGTAGTGCGCATGCCTATGGTGATTATAGTGCCAATTGGACCAAAAACTAAGGTGGGGAGTCGAATCGAAAACTCTGCCGACGTCTTTGTCCATCGGCGCCCGTTTTGTTGATTAACCCTCGATGAGCCCTAGGTGCACGAAGGCGTTCCAGATGCCGTCGTCGTCGACATTCGTGGTCACGAAATCGGCCGCCGGTCCGGCGTTCGTCAGAACGCCGGAACTCAATCGCCGGAACTCAATTACTCCAAGCCCTCAGCGCCGTTGGACTTGATAATCTTCTGGTAGGTGTAGAAGCTGTCCTTGCGGCGGCGCTCGTAGGTACCGGTGCCGTCGTCGTACTTATCGACGTGAATGAAGCCGTAGCGCTTGCGCATCTCGCCGGTACCGGCGGAAACCAGGTCGATGGGGCCCCACCAGGTGTAGGCGATCAGGTCGACGCCGTCGGCAACGGCCTCGCCCATTGCCTTGATATGGCTCTGCAGATAGGCGATGCGGTACGGATCGTGAATGGAGCCGTCCCCCTCGACCTCGTCGTAGGCGCCCATGCCGTTCTCGACCACCATCAGCGGAATCTCGTAGCGGGCGTAGATCTCGTTGAGGGCGATACGCAGGCCCAGCGGGTCGATCTGCCAACCCCAGTCGGTGGACTCCAGATAGGGGTTCTTGCCGCCAAAGGTCATGTTGCCCTCGGTCATCTCGTGGTCCTTGTGGGTGCCCACGGTGCCGGACATGTAGTAGCTAAAGGTGTAGAAGTCGACCTTGCCGTCGGCGATATCCTGCAGGTCGCCGTCCTCCATTGCGAGCTCGACGTCGTTCTCGGCCCAGAAGCGCTTGGCATAGAACGGATACTTGCCGCGCACCTGCACGTCGGAGCAGTACCAGTTCATGGAGTTCATCTGCTGCTGCGTGGCGAACACGTCGACCGGATCGCACGTGGCGGCGTAGGAGAGGATAAAGCAGTCCATGTTGCCCATCTTGAACTGCGGGTAGTGCTCGTGGGCGTAGCGCACGACGCGGCCGCTGGCCACGAACTGGTGATGCAGGGCCTGATAGCGCTGCTGAGCGGTGGTCTTGATGGCGCTCGCCGGGCCCTCGAAGCCCTGGATCAGACCGGTCTCCATCATGGCGCCCATGTCCATGGTGCCGCAGTTGATCTCGTTGAAGGTGAGCCAGAACTTGACCTTGTCCTGGTAGCGGTCGAAGACGGTCTGGCAGTACTTCTCAAAGAAACCGATGAGCTCGCGGCTTGCCCAGCCGTTGTACTTCTCGACCAGGTGATAGGGCATCTCGTAGTGCGAGAGGGTCACGAGCGGCTCGATGTTGTGGGCGCGCAGGCAGTCGAAAACGCGATCGTAGAAGGCGAGGCCGGCCTCGTTGGGGTGCGCGTCGTCGCCGTTGGGGAAGATGCGGCTCCAGGAGATGGACATGCGGAACATGTTGAAGCCCATCTCGGCGAACAGCGCGATATCCTCCTCGTAGTGATGGTAGAAATCGATGCCGTCATGGTTGGGGTAGAAGCGGTTGGGGTCGATGTCGATCGTGATCTGACGCGGCTCCTTGTAGCTGCCGCCCAGGAAGTGGTCGTCGACGGAAGCGCCGCGGCCGTCCACGTTCCAAGCGCCCTCAAACTGGTTGGCGGCAGTGGCGCCGCCCCAATAGAAACCCTCGGGGAACTTGATGTTTGCCATGAGCATCTCCTTTGCATCGTGGGTCGATAAGCCGAGTATCGCCCACGCGGGAGACATGCGGAGGCGGGGGCGCCAAACCCGATACTTCTTTTCGCAGCGGCACCCCGCCGCCTGCCCGCCCCTGACACTTCCTGACACCTGCCAAAAAGGGACAGGTTTATTTTGGTCGGTTTTATCTGGGAAAACGCTGACGATAGGCAGCCGGCGTGCAGTCATAGCGCTCGGCAAACTTTTTGTAGAAGAAGCTCATGTTGGCATAGCCCGCCTCGCGCGCAGCCGCCTCTGCCGTGGCACCGGCGTCGAGCAGTGCCGCTGCGCGCGCCAGGCGGCCCTCCTGCACGAGCTGCATGAATGTGCGGCCTGTCTGACGCTTGAGTAGGGCGCTTGCGTAGTTGGGGCTCAGGTGCAGATGGCGGGCGAGGTCGTCGAGCGCGCAATCGCAGGCGTGACGCTCGATATAGCCCATAGCAGCCGCGACCTGCGCCGATGGCAGCGCGGGCGCGTCCGATCGCAGAAGACCGGCCTCGTAGCTTTGCATGAGCTCGACCAACAGCAGCTCAAACAGCCTCGAGACAATCTGGGGGCTCGCTGGCGTGGGGTCCAGACGCTCGCACAGCATCTCCTGCATGTAGCGGCGCACGCGACGGCTGCCGCCCGTATGGAAATGCACGTGTCCGCGGTGGTCGGTTTCGTCCGTGAGGGCGTTGAGCAGGAACCGCGAGACCGCGCTTGTGGGCGAAAGGCTTTGCTCCAGGCTACGGCGCAGCATTGGCCGCGAGATGATGACGCTCAGCATTATGTCGTGCTCACCGAGCTCGCCAACAGCATGCGGGCAGGCGGCATCGAGCAGGAGGACCTCGTTTTGAGCGAGCATGAGCGGCGCGCCGTTGACGATCTGCGGCGCTCGTCCTCGATAGACATAGCTGATTTCGACATAATCGTGCACGTGTTCCGGCACAGGATTGAAGCGCGAGTTGCGAACAATCGATAGCCCCTCGGGCATGCCTTCTTGGTGCAGAGCGAGCGTTGGGTTGCCAATTTTACGAATGAATCGGCCATCAATATCTGCCTGATTACCTTGACCGAGTGCATCGCTCCAGTCGTAATGGGCGCCCGCGCGATAGGCGCGTTCACTGTCGGTCAGCTCGAGTAGCAGGTTATCCAAGCGCGCGAGCTCCATAGTGCTCCCATCGTTGATTCGGTCATATTCTGCCGTGGTTTTGATATTAGCAGGGCGGCGCGCTCGGCGTACTCTGACTTCAATGGATTTGAAAGGCCGGTTTTGGAGGAGCGTATATGGCGGCGTATTTTGAGCAGGTGCTTGGCGGCACCTACGACAACCACGTGCTTCCGTTCTTGTGGCTCAAGGGCGAGGCGCGCGAGACGATTACCGAGTATCTGGAGCAGATCGCCGGGGCGGACATCCACGAGGTTTGCCTGGAATCGCGCACGCATCCCGATTTCTGTCGCGACGGCTGGTGGTCTGACCTGCGCTTTATCATCGGCGAGTGCAAGCGCCTGGGGTTAAAGATCTGGCTGCTCGACGACGCCCACTTCCCCACAGGCTATGCCAACGGCGCGCTTGCGGGCGATGGCGTCGACCCCGCGCTCAAGAAAACCGTGCTCAAGCATCGCACGATTACGGTTGTTGGTCCCCAACCGTCCACGACTATCAAGCTCGGTAATCTCATGGACCCCACCGAGCGCTTTGTGGGCGTGGCAGCTTTTGATGCCGCTGGTGCGCCGCTCGACCTTGCGCTCGCTGTTGAGCAAGGAGACGATGGAACGCCCGCCCGCTTGCGTTTTGACGCCCCCACCGGCGTCATTACGATCGTGCTGTACGCCACCAGCCAAAAGACCGGCTTTCGCGATGAGTACATCAACATGGTCGACGCCGCCTCGTGCCACGCGCTCATCGACGCCGTCTACGAGCCCACGTTTGAGCATCTGAGCGACGAGTTTGGCAAAACGATCTTGGGCTTTTTCACCGATGAGCCCGGCTTTATGAACGAGAAGGGCACCACGCTCGACGATGCTTCTACCAGCAGTTTTATCGGGCGAGGCGACCTAGCGCTGCCGTGGTCGAACGAGCTTGCCCACCGCCTGCGCGATGCGCTTGGCGAGAATTGGCTTGCTAAGTTGCACGGCCTTTGGACGCGCGAGGCAAACGGCGCCCAGGTTCGCCACGCCTATATGGACCTTGCTACGCAGCTCTACCGCAGCTGCTTTGACGAGCAGATTGGCGGTTGGTGCCGCGCGCACGGCGTCATGCACATTGGCCACGTGATCGAGGACAAGAGTTGTCACACGCGCCTGGGTCAGGGCGCTGGGCACTACTTCCGCGCGGTCGCAGGACAGGACATGGCCGGTGTCGACGTGGTCATCAACCAGCTTGCCCCCGGAATTGACCGCGGGCGCTACAGCTACTTCCACGGCGCATGGAACATGGAGTTCTTTACGTACGCGCTTGCCAAGCTGGGCTCTTCGGCCGCGCGCCTCGACCCCAAAAAGCAGGGGCGCTGCATGGCCGAGGTCTTTGGCGCCTTTGGCTGGCACGAGGGCCTGAGCGAGATGAAATGGATTGCCGACCATATGCTCGTCCGCGGTATTAACTGGTTTACGCCGCACGCGTTTAGCATGGCGCCCTTCCCCGATTGGGACTGCCCGCCGCACTTTTACGCGCACGGCAACAACCCGCAATGGCCGCACTTTGGCCAGCTCATGCGCTATATGAATCGCACGGCGACGCTCCTTTCGGAAGGCGCTGCCGCTCGCCCCGTCGCCATTCTGTACCATGCCGACGCCGAATGGGCCGGCAACGCCATGCCCGTCGAGCGCGTGGCGGCCGAGCTCACGCGCGCGCAGATCGATTTTGACTTTGTGCCTGCCGAGGCTTTTGAGGATGAGGGGCGTTACGAGGTTTCGATTGCCGATGGAATGCTGGCTGTTAACGGCTGTCGCTACCAGGCGTTTGTCATGCCAGGCGCCTCGTTTATTGGCGCGGCTACAGCGGAAGAGGTGAGGCGCATGATGGCCGCGGGTGTCACGGTGCTCGCTGCTGACGAAGTGCCCGGCGCTCTTTATGACGCGGATGGCGCAGCCGATCTGGACGGGCTTACGGCAACGCCACTTGCCGATGTGGCGGACGCGCTGGCAGACGCGGGGCTGCAGACCGTTGTGACCGATAGGCCACAGCCCTGGCTGCGCGCACTTCGCTACAAGCGTGCGGGCGAGACCTATGTGATGCTAGTCAACGAGCATCCGCGTGAAAGTATTTGCTGTACGGTTGCACTTGCTCGAGGCGAGCGCCTTTGCGGCACGCGCCTCGACCTGCTGAACGGCACCGAACCCGTTGCGTTTGATGGCGCGTTGGAGCTGGCGCCCTTCGAGAGCTGCGTTGTTGTTCTGGGAACGGGCGACGAGGTCGGACTCGATGACGGGGCGAACACGAATGCGGATGATGCGGTTTGCCTTAGCATCGACGGACCGTGGACCGTTGCCCTCTCCCCTGCCGGCAGCGATGGAACCTTTGGCGAGCCGCAAAAGCTCGAGCAGCTGTGCGACCTCACGGCCGAGCAGTTCGCCGGCATCTGCGGCACGTTCCACTATCGCACGTCGTTCGAGCTGACCGACGACCTCGCCCACACCGCCATTGACCTGGGGGATGTCTACGAAGTCGCAACACTCACGCTCGACGGACAAACGCTCGGCACGCGCATCTGCCCGCCCTATCGCTTTGCGACAGGCGCGCTTGCCGCCGGCACGCACGAGCTCACCATCGATGTCATCAACACACTCGACCATGCGATTCCCGACATCTTCGCCCTCACCGAGCCCGTCGCGCCCAGCGGTGTCCTCGGCCCCGTTACCCTTCTCGGGCAAAACCTGCCAAAATAAACCCGTCCCTTTTTGGCAGGTTTGGCGAGTGCGGGAGTTCGAATGGATATCAAACGCAAGATTACCGAAGCACAGGGCCTAACCCCTACCGAGCAGCAGCTCGGCATCTCGGCCCTCGCCATGGGCGAAGACATCCGCGGACTCTCCATTAAGGAGTTTGCCGCCCGCGCCAATGTTTCGGTCGCAAGCGTGCACCGTTTTTGCAAAAAGCTCGGCCTCGAGGGCTTTAAGGACCTCAAGGTCGAGCTTATCCGCCTGGCGACCGAAGCAGGCAACCGCCGCGACGTGGACATCAACTTTCCCTTCGATGCCACGTCCACGCCCGCGCAGGTTATGGAGCGCATGGAAGGGCTCTACCAGACCACGCTGGCCGAGACGCAGGAGCTGCTCGACCCCGCGCAGCTCGACCACGCCGCCAAACTGATCGCGAAGGCACGGCAGGTCGATATCTACACCGGCTCGCACAACCTCTATCCAGCGGGGATGTTCCGCGACCGCCTACTTTCGTCCGGCAAGAGCGCCACATGCTACAGTAGCACCGAGGCCCAGGTGCGCACGGCGCTCGCCTCGGATTCCGGCAATGTGGCGACCGTCATCTCCTACAGCGGTCTTGCGCCCAATCTCAAGGAAATCTTGCCGATCCTCAGCAGCCGACATGTTCCCGTCATTGTCATCGGCACACCTTATTGTGCGCGCCTGCACCCCGGCTTTGCCGCCTACCTCACGGTGAGCGACCACGAGAGCATGACGCACCGCATCACGCAGTTCGCCAGCCACATCGCCGTGCAATACGTGCTCGATTCGCTCTACAGCAGCTACTTCGCCAAAGACTACGCCCGCTGCGCCGAGTTTCTAGAGCGCTCATTCCCCTACACCCGCCTGCCCGGCCTCAAATAACAATCCGGCCCCACCGCGCCTCCAATCGCCCTCCTAAGTTGCGGTGAAATAGCTCCTGTTTAGGCTCTAAACCAGCACTTTCAGGAACTATTCCACCGCAACTCGTTGGCGCAGGGGCATCGGGCGGACAGCGGGCTTTTACTTGCGAGGCGTCGGCAAAACAAAGAGTCCGTGCTGGTTGCAGTAGAGGTACATTCTGCCGCGTCCGGTGATATGAAAACGCGGTTGCACCGATTGCTCTGGATAGAGCTTCTTGAGGCAGATGCCATCCATAGTCGCATATGCCACAAAGCTAATGTAATGATCCTTGGTCATGGGATGGTCGAGCGTGACGTACCAATCGTCCTCGATGCGCTCGATGGAAAAGGCGTGGTCCGCGTCCGGCTCTTCGGCCTCCTGGGGAAACATCGTGGAGCCGCAGCAGCTAAAGCTGCCTTCTCCGAGCGCGTGCACAACGTTTCCGCAGATAGGGCAAACGTAAAAGACGCCTTTGAGCATATTGCCTGCACGGTTGGCGTTGGCCCGAATGTCACCAGCCAAAAGCTCAGCCACGCTTATGCCGAGTCTCTGGGCCAAAGGCTCAACGAGGGAAATGTCGGGAAGGCCGCGGCCGGACTCCCACTTGCTGACGGCTTTATCGGTCACGCCAAGGCTTTCCGCCAGGGCGCGCTGGGTGAGGCCGCGATCTTCGCGCAGCCGCTTGATGGCATGTGCCGCCAAAAAAGTATGGGGGACATTGCTTTGCGGTGTCTGGTTCATGAGATGTCCGATCAGATTGGAGGAATGGAGCGAACCGGTTCAAGAGTCAGTATCCATTTGAAGACTGCCCTCGACAACCTACGCTGCGTAGACATGCACCGACCAAACGAGCGTGGATTTTCGGACACTTATCAAATGAGCGTGGATAATCTCCCACTTTGAGCCCCCACACAGGCCAAAACCGGGAGATTATCCACGCTCATTTTTGGTGCAAGGGTAGCTAATTTGGGACGGGGCTATTTTGACTGCTTTCACATGTAAAGTAGTCAAAATAGCCCCGTCCCAAATTAGCTACCCAACGACCGCACCGATGTTTTGGCACCGACAGCGAAAACGCCCCTAAGCGAGCAAGGTGCCTTGAAAGAGGAGGGCATAGGCCTTCTGGCCATGCCCGACGATTGAAAGGCAGATTGCCGCTTAGGGGCGTTTGCAGCGTCGAGCCGTTACGCGGTTTGGAAAACCGCGTAACTACTCCCGGACTCCGTACTGCTCGTAGTAGGCGTCGATGGCCGTCTTGAGTTCGTCATCGATGACGACCTTGCCGTCGATCTCGTGGTTGTAGAGGGTCTCGACGACCTCGGCCATGGAAACGATGCTCGCGACGGGGAAACCGTACTTTGCCTCGATCTCCTTCTGCGCGGTGGTCACGCCGCCCTTGCCGACCTCCATGCGGTTGAGGGACACGATGAGGCCCTTGATTTCGACGTCGGCAGCAGCCTTGACCTTGGGATAGGTCTCGTCGATGGACTTACCGCTGGTGGTGACGTCCTCGACCATGATCACGCGGTCGCCGTCCTGGGGCTCGTAGCCCAGCAGGTTACCCTTGTCGGCACCGTGGTCCTTGGCCTCCTTGCGGTCGCAGCAGTACTTGACCTCCTTGCCGTACAGCTCGTGGTAGGCAATCGCGGTCACGACGGCCAGGGGAATACCCTTATAGGCCGGCCCGAACAGCACGTCAAAGTCATCGCCAAAGTTATCGTGGATGGCCTGGGCGTAGTACTCGCCCAGCTTCTTGAGCTGATAGCCCGTCACGTAGGCGCCGGCGTTCATAAAGAACGGGGACTGACGGCCGCTCTTAAGCGTAAAACTGCCGAACTTAAGAACGTCGGACTCGACCATAAACTTGATGAACTCTTGCTTGTAAGCCTCCATGCGGGCTCCTCTCGTAATCGCGTACGTGCCCTCCAGTTTAGCGCAGGCGAAGCGTCGATGCGGGCGCGCTTTGGGGCCACGGCATTCTGTAAAGGCTTTGTCAGAGGGAATGGTTTTCCGAACAATGGGGTTGACATGTCAAACCCCCTCATCAAGAATACGGGCGGATTAAAAAGGGGTACGAGATACCCAAAGCGCGCTGCGCTCAGCCTTTAGGAGGTGTGCCATGGAAGGCAGTCCTAGTCGAAAAACCTGCATGTCGCCCTCGGCACGCCGCGAGGACTCCGCACACGCATAAACGCCACCGGCAGATCGTCAACCCCCCCACAAAGGTGCCTGTCCCCTTTGTGGTAGTTCGTGAGCTTGACGTGAGCGACATCTAGGTTTTTTGCAACTCAATACGACACGTACGCTAACTCCCTTCAACAAGGAGGACCCTATGCTGATGCTCAAAACCGCCACGGTTCTCGAAGCCATCTCCAAGCGCCGCCGCACGGCGCGCCCTGCCGCTCGCACCGGCCTGTCCAAGAACACCATATTCGCCGCCACCCATAGCGCCGAGGACGCTCTCGTACTGCTTGACGCCACGGCAAACGGCCTCACCGCCGAGCAGGCAACCGAGCGCCTGGATGCCGCCGGCCCCAACACCATCGAAGCGCCGACCAAGACGCTCGCCCGCCGCATCGCCGACGCGTTCATCGATCCCTTCGCCGGCATCCTCGCCGCGCTCGCGCTGGTCTCACTCTACATCGACGTGCTCGCCGTGCCCGAGCCGCAGCGCGACCCCTCCACGGTCATCGTCATCAGCATCATGCTGCTGGTATCGGGCGGCATGAAGTTTATCCAGGAAGCCCGCAGCGGCAATGCGGCAGAGGCCCTCAAGGACCTGGTCTCCAACACTTGCACCGCCCTGCGCGACGACGAGCGCATCGAGATCCTCTTCGACGAGCTCGTCCCCGGCGATGTGATCCGCCTCTCTGCCGGCGATATGGTGCCAGCAGATGCCCGCGTCATCACCGCGCGCGACCTGTTTGTCATCGAGTCCGCACTCACCGGCGAGAGCGAGGCAGTCGAGAAGACCGCTGCCGTCACCGTCGTCGAGGGTGCCGACGGCTCCGCGCCGCCACTCTCTGCCTGCAAGAACATCGTCTTTACCGGCACCTCCGTGCAAAACGGCACCGCCATGGCGCTTGTCGTTGCCACCGGCTCGGACACCTACCTGGGCGGCATCGCCAAGATGCTCAACGGGCGCGGCGAGAAGAGCGCGTTTGATCGCGGCGTCTCGAGCGTCTCCATGTTGCTCGTACGCCTCATGCTCGTTATGGCTCCGGCCGTCTTTGCCATCAACGCCGCCACCAAGGGCAACGTCATCGACGCACTGCTGTTCGCCACGAGCGTGGCCGTGGGCATCACGCCGCAGATGCTTCCCGTCATCGTGACCACGAGCCTGTCGCAGGGCGCCAAGGACCTCGCCCGTCGTCAGGTTATCGTCAAGGAGCTGCCGGCAATCCAAAACCTCGGCGCGATGGACGTCCTGTGCTGCGACAAGACCGGCACCCTCACCGAAGACCGCATCGTGCTCGAGCGCTACCTCAACACCGACGGCAACGAGGACGCACGCGTGCTGCGCCATGCGTTTTTGAACAGCTTCTTCCAGACCGGCCTCAAGAACCTCATCGACCTGGCCGTTATCGACCGCGCCGATGTTACGCTCTCGACCGTCGTGCCCGATTCCATGCTGGGCCAGAGCCTGCGCGACCGCTACGCCAAGGTCGACGAGGTGCCCTTCGACTTCTCGCGTCGTCGCCTGAGCGTGGTCGTCGCCGACGCCCAAGGAAAGACCCAGATGGTCACCAAGGGCGCTGCCGAGGAAATGCTCGAGATTTGCTCCTACGTCGAGGTGGACGGCACCGCTCAGCCGCTTACCGACGAGAAGCTTGCCCAGATTCGCAAGCAGGTGGCAGGACTCAATGCCGAGGGCCTGCGCGTGATCGCCGTGGCGCAGAAGACCAACCCGCGCACCGTGGGCGAGTTTGGCATCGCCGACGAGTGCGACATGGTGCTGATGGGCTTTTTGGCCTTCCTCGATCCGCCCAAAGCGAGCGCCGCGGGCGCCGTCGCCACCCTCGAGGCCAAGGGCGTGGCGGTAAAGGTCCTGACCGGCGACAACGACCGCGTCGCCGCCACCGTCTGCGAGCAGATTGGCATCGACGCAAGCAACGTTTTGCTGGGCTCCGAGATCGATGCGCTCGACGACGCCGAGCTGGCGGAGCGCGCCGAGCAGACCCATCTCTTTGCCAAGCTCTCGCCGCTGCAGAAGGCGCGCTTGGTGCGCGTCATGCGTGAACTGCTCGGCCATACCGTGGGCTTTATGGGTGATGGCATCAACGACGCCGCCGCCATGCGTGCGAGCGACTGCGGCATCTCGGTCGATTCGGCCGTCGACATCGCCAAGGAATCCGCCGACATCATCTTGCTCCAGAAAGACCTGGGCGTGCTCGAGCGCGGCATCATCGAAGGCCGCCGCACCTACGGCAACCTGCTCAAGTACCTCAAGACCACGGTGAGCTCCAACTTTGGCAACGTGCTGTCCGTGACCGTCGCGAGCCTGTTCTTGCCGTTCTTGCCCATGAGCGCTCTGCAGCTGGTGCTGCTGTCGCTGGTCTACGAGATCGTGTGCATCGCGCTGCCGTGGGACACCGTCGACGACGCCTGGACTGCCCGTCCGCGTGCTTGGGACGCCGCGTCCATCAAGGGCTTTATGCTCGAGCTGGGCCCCGTGAGCTCACTGTTTGATATCGCGACTTTCGCCGCGCTCTTCTTTGTGGTGTGCCCCGCCGCCGTGGGCGCAAGCTGGGCAGAGCTTGCCGCTATAGGCGACGTCGCAGGCATGGCGGCCTTTACGGCGCTCTTCCAGAGCGGTTGGTTTGTCGAGTCCATGTGGTCGCAGACGCTCGTGGTCCACATGCTGCGCTCCCCGCGCCTGCCACGCCCGCGCGACCACGCCGCGCCCGCGCTGTGCCTCCTCACCGTGCTGGGCCTGGTGCTCGTCACCTGGCTGCCGGCAAGCCCCATCGCCGATGCGCTGGGTCTCATGCCGCTGCCGCCAATCTTCTTCGCGCTGCTCATCGGCATTGTCGCCGCCTACATCGCGCTCACCCAGCTGGCCAAGCGCCGCTACATCGCCCGCCACGGTGAGCTGCTGTAACAGACAGCCCGAGTCCACCACGGCAGCCGTTTCCACAACCCGTCCCCTCAGCAGTTGCGGTGAAATAGTTCCTGTTTTAAGACCCCCAAGCCTTATTCAGGAACTATTCCACCGCAACTTATTGAACCACCACAAAGGTGCCTGTCCCCTTCGTGGTGGTTTTGGGGCGTTACGAGGCGTTGGTCAGGCGGCTCCAGAGCTCGTCGATATCGATCTGGTCGCCGCCGCTCAGATACCCAGTTCGAATAAAAGCCTCATTGTAGATATAGATGTCATGAGCGCTATCGCCATCGTCTTCGGTGTCGTCGGCCATAATCACGTAGCGGTGGCCGTCAAGCGCCTTGACCAGCCAATACAGGGCATCATCGATCGTGCATTTCTCCTGCACCATCGCCGCATCGCCAATCGCGCCGATGAGCGCCCGCTCGCCCTTTGTATAGCCGCCCACCGAGAGCAGAATCGCGATGTTTTCGTCTCCGCCGCCCGGTTCAAGCTCCTCGTACTCGGACTCCGAAAGCGGTATCGCGCTGTTCGCAAGCTCGTCCACATCGTCCGAAACCTTGGAAAAGGTAAAAGCGAAAAATCCCGCGTCATCGACGGCGCCGTAGCCCACGTTCTCGCCTTGCCACTCATAATTTTGATCTTTGAGCAGGCGCACCAGATCGGCACCACCCAAGTTGATCGCGGCATAGACCGTCACGTTGGCATTGTCGTCCACGCAGGCGGCGTCCGCCGTGCTCGCTGCTTTGGCGCCGCCCGTTGTGCCCGAGCATCCAGCCAGCGCGCAAGCCGCCGCGCCCGCGCCCGCCACAAAGGCCGCACGGCTCATCGTCATCTCGTTCATCATGTTCGTCCCTCGCTATGCTATTGGCCGCATCGCACTTAGCCGAGCGCGCGTCCGGTCTTTTCCTGCCAAAATTCGTTAATCGTGGGAGCACCGCCGCCCTGGGTAAACGTACCGGTCTTGATGGCCTCCTCGGTAATGAGGTCCAGGCGGTAGTCGCCGTTTTCCATTGGGCTCACCATGGCAACGTGCCGCGCCATGTTGGAACCGTAGACGCACGCGATCCACGAGCCCGAGGTGATCTGCGCCCGGTCCTCAACCGGAACGGAAAAGCCCGCGATAACATCCTCGCAGCTCGAATAGCCCGCAAGCTGCAGCGTAAACATCACGGTACTCCCGGTGCCGCCCTTGTCGAGCTTTCCGATTTCATCCTCGCCGAGCCATTCGGTTGCGCCATCCTTGCTGATATTGCAGACGCTGAGCACGCGACCTGCCTCGTTCTCGTACATCTCGAGCGCATCTTGCCAGGTATAACCCTGTTGCGACGCAAACTCCTGCAACTGCCAGCCCCTAAGCTCGAGCAACGCTGTGATGCTGATGTTGCGGTGCGCATCCCAGCAGTCATCCGACCACGTATCGAACGCGTCCGCCGAGCCGCTGTCTGTGTCCGCACCGCCGCCCGCATCACCGGAATCACCCGATGACGAGCCCGCATCCATCTTGTCCTTTACCGGACGATCGTCGTTAAAACCCGTCGTGTCCTGCGCCTGCTGTCCACCGCACCCCGCAAGCGTCAGCAACGCCGTTCCCGCCGCCGCGACAAACGCCGTGCGCGAAATAACCGTCTCCCTCATCGTTGTTCCTTTCCCGTTTCTTATCACAGCGCCGAGCAACGCCTCGACACCGATCCTCCCGTAGCCCACTCACGCTATTGACGGGGCAGCTCCGTCCAGCCAAAACCGGGCTCAAAGCCATCGCGCGTGCCGATCACGTCGCCCGAGCCGTTCACCCAAGCTTGATCCGCCATCACCGAAACCTCGACATCGGTACCGTCGGGCCTGGTGTAATGGTTGACCCCGCGGATGGCATCGGAATACGACGCCGCGCCCGTTCCCACACCTGCGCTGGAGAAATTGGCCGCGCTGGCGGCCATATTCGCGGCGTGTTGACGATCGCTGCGCTCAAACCAAGCCTGCTGGTAGCTGTCGAACGCCGCCTGCTGCGAGGCATGCATCTGCTGCCAGGCCGCGAACTGCTGTTGCTGCTGGGCGATGTTCATCTGCGTGCGCTGACGCTGCTCGAGCACCATCTGCTGCTTTTGAGCGCACGCTTCGCGCGCAATCGACGGGTTGAGCCGCAGAGTCGACGCCATTGAGGCAAGCGCCGTGGAGGCCGCCTCGTCCAGACGGCCTTCCGGCGCAACCAGGCAGAAGCTGTCCCTGATACGCCACTGCAACAGGTCTGCCGCGCCCAGCTTGAACGGCGCCCCGTCTGGGCAATCGCCCTGATCCGGAGCCTGATCTTTCGCGGCGCGCTGACCCGCCGCCGCAGCCGCCTGGCGCTCGCGCAGGCGCTTACCCAGAACGCCACCGATCAGTCCGCTCGAAAGGCCCGCGCCCAGCAGCGCCTCGGCCCCGGCGGCAACGCCTTTACCCACAGAACCCGCGACTCCACCGATCGAGACTACATAGCCCTCGACCTTTGCCGCCACTGCAAGCTCGGTAGGCGCCGGGACGCCCGCGAGCCGATATCGACGCATGCGGCACTCATAGACCACATCGCTCGGTTCCATCGAAAAGCCCTGAATCGCAAAGTCGTTTGCAGCCTCGCGCTTTACGCGAGCACGCTCATGTTCAATATCGCCTGCCGCGCTCGACGGATAGGGTTGCTCGGCCACAACCTCCGCCCGTGCGCCCAATTGCGCCGCGTAGGCTTGAGCTAACTCGTCGCACGCCGCCTCCACGTGCACAAACGCCTTGCGCTCGGTTTGCGTGGGGATACGCTTGGCAACGGCGCCCGCGTCCACGTAGCAGAGCTCGGAGCGATACATGATGCGTTCGCCCGCCGGGCCTGCCGCCGTCACGCCAACTGAAATCGGGCAGTCGAAACTACTGCTGCGCTCAAGATGCGCCTCTTCGATACGCCAACCCCGCGGCAGCGCCACTTGCGCGAGCGCTTGGCCGCCAGAGGCATCGCATGCGGTGTGGAGCTCAAGGTCGCCGACGCGGGGAGCATCCGCTGCGGCCACGTCGCGGACCGGCGACGCGGCGTCGGCATCCTGCATCGGCACATCGACCGGCGCGTTCGCGCTCGGCTCACAACCTTCGCCCGCGCCATCATCGGCAGCCGCCCCATTTGCGTGTTCCGCGACACCCGGGTCATCCTCAACGCTCTCAAGCCGAACACCGCAGCCCGGGCAAAATCGCACCGGCACGCCGGCGACCCGCGGCAGCTGCATCCCGCACGCCGGGCAGAATCTCAAATCACTCATCCCGTACACCCCTCATTTCATTGGCTGTTCTTGATGGCGGCTAGCTGTCGCCACAGTTCATCGGCACCGTCAAGGCGATATGCCGTCTTGTCGAGCACGATATTCCCGCCCTCGAACTCCACCGATTGCTCCGAGCCGTCTTCATAGACAAAGACGAGCGTGCGACCGGCATCGCTCATCCGCTCATCCACCGCACCTCCCACGGTGCAATCGTCGAGCGCGGCAAAAGTCGATGCGACCAGCTCGGCATCGTCGGTCTCATAGATCGTCCGCGCCTCACCGTCCTCGATAAGCTTGACTGCCACCGGATCGGCAGCACAATCGTTCAGCAACGCTTGCGCGGCGTTCTTTCCCTGGTCGGCACGGGCACCAAAGCCGTATGCCCGCACAAGCGTCACCGCCGCAGCAAGGACCACCACGGCGATAAGCGCGCCCGCAATTTTATTAGACGAGCAACCACGAGACGCCATAGGCCCACCCCTTCCGTTCTGCTCCGCTCAACATCACATTCATATGCCTTTGAGCGCCAAAACGGCAGGTGACAAATGTCTCATATTCATATTTTTGCAGGTAAAACCACCACAAAGGTGCCTGTCCCCTTCGTGGTGGTTTTGGCTAGTCTTGGGGTGTCCAGGACCAGAAGAAATTGATGAGGGCCACGCGCGAGGCGGCACCGGTCTTTTTGTTGATCGAGGCGATATGGCGGTAGAGCGTAGAACGCGAAAGGAAGAGCGCTGCCACAACGTCCTGCACGCTGTCGTCCGATACGACCAGCACCTCCAGTACATCGCGCTCGCGCTTGGTAAGTCCAAAGGCGGCTACAAAACCGTCGAGTCGATCGTCAAACGAAAGCTCCGGTGTCTCCAGGGACACCGTGTCGACCTGATCGGGCGCACGGCTCACGCCAAGATCGTCGGTGGCAAACGCCAGCCCCCTGTGACCCGCTTCGTCCTCAACGCCTTGTCCAAACTGCCCCAACAGCGAGATCGCAATGCCGACAAACAGCACGAGTACGACACCCACCGCCATCAGCACGTTTTGGCTCGAGATGATCGCCACCGCCGGAGCCGTCACAAGCATTGAGCAAATGTTGTTGATGACGCGGCCCATGCACGGCCACAGATACGACCAGCGGGCATACATCGAAATCGCGGAGAACTTCGCGGTGAAGAACACCACGAAAAAGCCCGTGCCCAGGTAAAAGATAA
>CAUFMB010000046.1 GCA_959026535.1 uncultured Collinsella sp.
AAGATATGGCACCGTGGGGACACATGTATGTCAATCCTGGTCTAACAGAGCCTTATTAAATCCCCGTCCCAGAAAAATCATTTAGCGGCGGGCACGAAGCTTTTCGTAGCCGTCGGCAAAGAAGGCGACCGTGGCGGCATCGGAGTCGGCAGCGTCACCGTCGGTGGCAGGGACCACGCCGTGCTCGTCGCTCACTAGGAACAGCGCGCCCTTAAGCTGCGCGGGAATGTCTACGCGCGTGACCGGGATGCCCTTGGTCTGGGCCAACTGCTCGATGAGCGTCGCCGTGCCACACAGGAACTCGTCCGCCGGCGCCACAAAGGCGAGCTCGCCGTTGTTGACGGCGGCGAGCAGCTCGGGCGCCACGCCGGTCTCGTCGGCCTCGGAGCGGGCCTCGGCGGAGCGGGCGCGCAGCGCCTTGGCCGACGTATCGGCGAGCGGCTCGTACTCCCCCACCGTCATGGCGGCGTTGCCGTTGATGTCGATCACCAGCATGAGCACGCCGTCGCGTGCGGTGTAATCACCCTCGGCAAGCGACCACTCAACGTGCTGTTTGGCCCAGCTGAGCATGTTATGGGTAAGCGGCTCGCCCTGCACCAGGCGCTCGGACAGTGCGCGAATGTGGCGGTTGAGCATGGGCACCTTTTTGTTGGACATGCGCCAACGGCAGACAAGCGCGGGCTTGTCGAGCGTGAACTTCTCGACCGCCTCCTGATTGGCGCAAAAGTCCTCGTACGCACGCTGATCCTCGGCATTGCCAAACAGCTCGGCATCATCAATCTGGGGCATGGTCATACCTTTCGTGTTAGTCATTCCGTCCTCTTATACCAAAAAGACGGCCCTCCAAACGGAGCGACCGTCTTTTGCAAAGATTATTTTGTCCCGAGGCGAAACTTAGTGCCTAAAGTGGCGAGCGCCTGTAAAGACCATAGCAATATTGTGCTCGTTGCAGGCCTGGATGCTCTCGTCGTCGCGCTTGGAGCCGCCGGGCTGGATGATGCAGGTCACACCATGCTCGGCAAGCACGTCGACGTTGTCGCGGAACGGGAAGAACGCGTCGCTTGCGCAGGCAAAGCCGCCCTTCTCCACGCCCTCGCGCTCGCAGAAGTCCTCGGCGCGCTCGCAGGCAAGCAGCGCAGAGTCAACGCGGTTAGGCTGACCCGGGCCCATGCCAATGCCGGCCTTGCCCTTGGAGACCAGGATGGCGTTGGACTTGACGCCCTTGCAGACCTTCCAGGCAAACTCGAGCTCGGCCATCTCGGCGTCAGTGGGCTTGCGGTCGGTGGGAAACGTGAAGGTCGCGGGATCCTCGGTCACGTGGTCGACTTCCTGCACCAGCATGCCGCCGTCGACGGAGCGCAGCTCCACCTGGGCGCCGTGGTCCACGCCGCCGGTAGCCAGCACGCGCAGGTTGGGGCGCTTGGCCATGCGCTCGAGCGCCTCGGCAGTGTAGCTCGGGGCGATGATAACCTCGACGAACTGCTTGTTCTGATCGGCGAAGTGCTCGACCAGCTCATAGGGAACCTCGCGGTTGCAGGCGATGATGCCGCCAAAGGCGCTCTTGGGATCGCAGGCAAACGCGCGGTCGTAGGCGGCCGTGATGTCCTCGGCCGCGGCGGAGCCGCAGGGGTTCTGATGCTTGAGGATCACGCAGGCAGGCTCGTCGAACTCGCGGACCAGGTTCCAAGCGGCGTCGGCATCCAGATAGTTGTTGTAGCTGAGCGGCTTGCCCTGGATCTGCTCGGAGCCAACGAGCGGGAACTGCGAGCTCGCGGTGTTCTCGCAGCCCTCGGCAAAGCGATAGACCGTAGCCTTCTGCTGAGGATTCTCGCCATAGCGCAGGTCGTCGACCTTCTCCAGCGAGATCTCAAGCTTGGCAGAAGTGTCCGCCACGTCGCTTGCCTGGGCGGCAAGCCAACGGGAGATAGCCGTGTCGTAGGCGGCGGTGGTCTGGTAGACCTTCACCTGCAGGCGACGACGAGTGGAAAGCGTGGTGCAGCCACCGGTCTCGTGCATCTCGGCCAGGACGGCATCATAGTCGGCAGGGTCGGAAATGACGGTAACGCTCGTGGCGTTCTTGGCGGCAGAGCGCAGCATGGAGGGGCCACCGATGTCGATGTGCTCGATGGCGTCCGCGAAGGTGACCTCGGGGTTGGCGACGGTCTTCTCGAACTCGTACAGGTTGACGACGACCAGGTCGATCAGCTTAATGCCGTGCTGAGCGGCCTCCTGCATGTGCTGCTCGGAATCGCGGCGGGCCAGCAGCGCGCCGTGAACCTTGGGGTGCAGCGTCTTGACGCGGCCGTCCATCATCTCGGGATAGCCCGTGAACTCCTCGATGGGGGTTACGGGAACGCCCGCGTCCTCGATGGCACGAGCCGTGCCGCCCGTAGAGATGATCTCGACGCCAAAGTCGTCAACCAGCGTCCGTGCGAAATCGACGACGCCCGTCTTATCGGTAACCGAGATCAACGCGCGTGCGATCTTCACATCAGATCCCATGCAGTCCTCCTGTCTGGTACGCCGCCGTGCTCTGTGAGTCGGTGATACGTCGATCTGCAGCGCTCGCGCAGCGGCATTGAAAATACTGATTCAATGTAGCGCATCGAGCGCATCGATGCACCCCGCAACGAGCGCATGTGCAGAAAAAGTTTGCGAGCGGAGGGGATGGGCACGGCACCGGGCACGGTGAGTTCATGGAACACAGGGGCACCATAATTAGATGCCAATGGCGTGGTAGAACTGTGCTCGATATGCATCCGCAAAAGAAAGAGGCACCATGGTCTCGCGGGTTCTCTACCGACCGTTTGATACCGAAGACTTCGACGCCATCGCGCTGATTCTGCAGCAGCTTTGGCATAACAATTCGGATAACGATGAGTACAACCGCCTTGAGGCCGCGTGCGACCTTGCCTACTGCCTTTCGTCATCGACGTTTTCGCAGGTTGCCGTAATCGACGGTCAGGCGCGTGGCATTTCGCTCGCGCGTGCGGGACAGAGCTCCGGCGCCACCGTTAAGGAACATTGGATGGATACCGAACGCGCGCTGCTATCGCAGATGCGTGAACTGGAGCCTGATGCCTGCGCCGAGTATCTCTCGTTTGTGCGTGCAACCATCCGAACCAACAACCGCCTGCTCGAGAGCAGCCCGTTGCCGCACGACAACGAAGTCACGCTGCTCGCCGTCGATCCCGATGTCCACGGCCTGGGCGTTGGCTCGGTTTTGCTCGATGCCGCGGTCTCGTACCTGTCCTCGCGCGGGGCGACAAGGGCACACTTGTACACCGACTCTAACTGCTCGTGGAAGTTCTACGAGCTGCACGGCTTTAAGCGCACGGCCACGCACCGCGCCAACCGCGAAGAGCGTCGTCACGACATGCCGCGCGAAAGCTTTCTCTACGAACTCGACCTAACAGCCTAGCCCAGGCAGCCACACCCAGCCATTTAAGAACGTCCCCAATGACTGATCCCCAACAACTAGTCATTTAAGTCTGTCCCCAATGAGTGGCCTAGGGGGTTTGTAGATAGCCCTGGTCAAAAAACATCAAATATGAGTACTGTTACCTTTTTAGTAGCAGCGATTTGGGACATTTTTGATGCTTGTAGGCATGACGACCAGCTGCATGAGCTGACGTAGCTCCCCAAATGTTCAATAAAATGGGCTCCTAACGAGAAGTACTCTCATTAGGAGCCCATTATTATGTGCAAACATATGTGACCAGCGCAGCAACAGTACTCATATTTGGCATTTTTTGTCCACTGCCCCTTGCGCGAAGATCCGCAGCGGAAAGTTTGACCCGTTTCGATGCACAAAAATGGGATGAATCTTCCCTGGCAACCGCCCAGAAAGATCCACCCCAAAGCAAGCGCTCGCTAGAACGTTCCGCCGCCGCCTCCGCCGACGCCGCCACCGCCGCCACCGGAAAAACCGCCGCCGCTGCCGCCGCTCGAGCTATCGGAACTCGAAGCCAGCTCGCGGATGGTCTCATGATACACATCGTTGAACGAATCGAGCGGGGACTGGTTTCCGTAATGATGGTAGCACCACCAGTAGCAGGGGTAATTGTCGTAGAAACCGTCGGCCTCGCGCACCTCGGGCGGCACGGCCTCGGCAAGCTGACGCAGGACTTCCTTCGAAACGCCCAGCGCCACACCCATCACCAGCAGTTTGTTCCACAGGACCAGATCGCCGGGGACGGCTTCCTTGAGGCGCGTGAAGTCCTCGAGCCAATGCTTAAGCGCCTTGCAGCGAGCCGCCACCTCGGCGCCCTCCGGCGTAAAGCGGCGGAACGTAAGGCCCACGCCAATACCCACCAGCACAATCGGCGCCGAGATAACCGCGGCGATAATGTTCACCTGCGCGCCGTCAGTAAAGAAAATGGATCCCACGGGAACAAAGGCGATCAGAATACCAAGAACCAGGCAAAACACCATTGCAACGATGCCGTCCGAGGCAACGTACTCGCTATCGGCCAGCTTGCCCTTAACGGTGTTCTGATAGTCCTCGAGCTTGTCCCCCACGGGCGTAGCGTGCTGTTTAACGTAGTGCTGTAGCTCGTCAAACGTGCGCGAGCGATCGCCGTTCTCGTCGGGCTTAGCACCGGCAAAGAAAACCTTGAGCACCATGTGGTCAATGCCCTTGGCCGACTTCCAGCCCGCATCACTCACCGTCACGCGATATGTCTGCTCTTCTTTTTCTCGCCCCAACAGACCCTTCTTGGCCTTGGTCACGGTCGCCTGCTCCAGCTTGATCACACGGTCGTCAGTAAGCTTCATGAGCGTGGCGATATATGCCTGATCGGGCACCTCGTTCCAGCTCATGAGGGCCGAAAGCACGGCGGGATGGTCGGCCGAAGGCACATCGCGGAAATATTCGTCCTGGAAAAGCGGCTTGGGCTTGCGGCGGCGCAGCTTGAGCACAACGATTGTGCCGGTAAAGGCCACCGCTGCGACAACACTTAGTACGGCAAGTACATTGGCAATCATGCGAGCGTGAGCGCGGCGGGCGTTAGCTTCGTCGGCCCACGCCTTCTCTTCGCTCAGGATTGTCGGCATGCGCTCCTCGCTCGAGGCGGAAAGCCATGGCACCCAGTCGCTGGGGAAGGCGATGCGTGCCTCGGCGAATTCGCCCTGATGCACGCAGGGAATGGTATAGGTGACCATGGGCTCGTCCTCATCGAGTGACACGTCGCCCGTCAGCGGACCGTGGCCCCATGCGCGGAAGTTATCGCCCTTGACGGCCGCCGTCCCGGCAGCGGCATTTGCGAAGTACACTTCCATCTCGACATCGTCGGAATCCGCGGACCAGCCGTCACCTACAAATTTCCAGTAGAGCTCAGCGGTATCGGCCCAGTTCATGACCGCACCGGTCATGGTGTAGCTCACGTAATAGATCACGCTATCGCCGCTCTCGTGGGGGCTGAAAACCTTGATCTTTACGCCGCCGTCGGACTGCTCGACCGTGTAGACGCCAGAGTCACCCTTGTTTGCGCTATCGACTTTGTTGAACGCGGTGTCCTCTTCCTCGACGCTCAGCACGTCGACACCCGCCGCGCCGCCCTGCTGGTTGGTGCCCGCATTGATCTCCCAAAACACGCCGTTGATGTCGTCATCGAAATCGAACTGGCGTCCCTCGACAACGGTCAACGAGCCATCGGCCTCGACCGTGGCGCCGATGTAGGTTTGGCTCATGGAGTAGCCGTCGGCGTGCGCGGCGGCAGGCAGCAGCAACAACGCAAGCGCGACGAGCGCGCAGACGGAAGCAAATCGCGCGAATAGGCGGCGCTGCCGACAGGTCTTGGCAACAGGGGCGTTCATAGGCACATCCTTTGTCTGTGGTACCAGTAGCGTCATTGTCCCACGTTTGCGGGTTCATGTGACGAACATCTAGGTCAGCGGAGCGTCAAAACGGGACAAAAGTCACGCCCGCCGCCGGCACCTGGGGACGTTCCTTATCTGCCGGCAATCTGGGACACTCCTTGGCATAGCCCGCCCCGGCAATAGATACCACTTCATAGCTCCATCACAGGTGTAGCGGCTTTGTGTGGGCGCGGCATGCGCTGATTGAGCCGCCAGTTGAGGGGCATAAAGCAGTTGAGCGAAAACGGTTTGCCCCTTTGCCGTTCGCTCGAGGATCATGTCCCCCTTTTCCGCGGAAACCCCGGCAGTTGCGAAGAGCTGCCGGGGTTTCTGTCGTTTGAGGGGTTGGGCTGGCGGGCGGCGATCGAGCTATCGAGCCGGTGGTCCGGCACGCGCAACGCGCGGCCTCGGCAACTTGCAGGCCACGGCAGCGTCTCCCCCACCTCACCCCGCGCTATACTCGTCCGCATGGATATCAACGCATGCAACATAGCAACACACGCCGCGGACGCACCAGCAACGGCAGCGCCCACCCCCGTCGTGGGCCGCTTTGCCCCGTCGCCCTCGGGCCGCATGCACCTGGGCAACGTGTTCAGTTGCCTGTGTGCGTGGCTTTCGGCCCGCAGCCAGGGCGGCAGCATCGTGTTGCGCATCGAGGACCTGGACGATCGCTGCAAGCGCCCGGAACTTGCCGCCCAATTGATTGACGACCTGGCTTGGCTGGGGCTTGAGTGGGACGAAGGCCCCTACTACCAGCACGATCGCCTGGACTTGTACGAGGACGCCCTGCACCAGCTGCAAGACGCCGGCCTCACCTATCCCTGCTTTTGCACGCGCGCCGAGCTCCACACCGCAAGCGCGCCGCACGCCAGCGACGGCACGCCCATCTACCGCGGCGCCTGCCGAGGCCTTTCTGCCGAGGAGGTTGCCCGCCGCAGTGCCCTGCGCGCTCCCGCCACGCGCCTGCGCGTGCCCGCCGTCGACGACCTCGCCGGCGACGTGATCGAATTCGTTGACCGCACGTACGGAGCCCAATGCGAGGCACTCGCCACCGAGTGCGGCGACTTTTTGGTGCGCCGCAGCGACAGCGTTTTTGCCTACCAGCTAGCCGTGGTAGTCGACGACGCTGCCATGGGCGTCACCGAGGTCGTGCGCGGATGCGACCTGTTGGGCTCCACGCCGCGCCAGATCTACCTGCAGCATCTGCTGGGACTGCCCACACCGCACTACGCACATATTCCGCTGCTCATGTCACCGGACGGCCGCCGCCTTTCCAAGCGCGACCGCGACCTAGACCTGGGCGAGCTCCGTACCCGCTTTGGCACACCCGAGGCACTGCTGGGCTGGCTCGCCGGGCAAACGGGCATCGCACCGGACACCACGCCGCGTTCTGCCGAGCAGCTGGTCGAGCACTTTAGCTGGGATGTCATCCGCGCACACCGGGAGAACATCACCATAACGGCCGAGTAGCCAAACGCCTCGCCCCTACGCGACATCCCAAGGCTGGAGTTCGTCGCCCAGGCGAACGATGCAGTCGTAGAGCACGGTATGGTGTTCGGCCGGGTTTGCATCCCGATGAAAATGCCCGTAGTACCAGCGCTTGTAGTCCAGACGGTCCTCCAGCTCGTCAAAAAACGTGGTGAGTCGATCGACATCGGGATAATTCCAGCCGGGCGCCGGATAGAGCGTGGGCGACAACATGCGCGTGGAGCAGGTGTGGGTGATCACGTAGTCGACCTTCCAGCCCACGCTGTCGAGCTTTGTCCGCGCCTCCTCAAAGTTGCGCTCGTCCGGCAGCTCCTGCGGCCACCAGCTGGAATAGGGAATGCGGTATTCCTTATCCACGCTCGTGGCACCGCCCATGGTAAAGATCGTTGAGCCGTCGAGCTCAAAAATCTCGCCGCGCGTCAGGCGTCGGATGGGCGAAGTGTCCGACAGGCGCTGCGTCAGCCCACCGTGCCACAACTCCATGGGGCGCTCCGCCCAATGGTCGAAGCGTTCGTGGTTGCCGTCGACGAACAGCACGGTATAGGGGCGCGACTCGAGCCACGCGATATCAGCGCACTCCTCGGCAGAGAAATCCCACGGAAAACCAAAGTCGCCCGCGACGATTAGATAGTCGTCGCCCGTCAGACCATCCCCAAGGTCCCAATCGCGCAGCTTTTGCATGTCGGCACCGCCGTGAATATCACCCGTCACATAGACCGTCATCGGATCACCACTTCCCTCTTATAGGTTTCGAGATCGTGCTCGATCTGCTCGTTGCCCGTGGCGTTGACCCACCACGGCCATTTAACGCAACACACCGGCTCGTCTACCTGCGCAAACCACGACTTGAGCTCCTCCAGGCTCACCGGGGCGTAGCTGTTAGCGTCCGCGCCCACGTCATAGCGCAGCAGTCCCTGTCTGAGGTTGAACTTGTTGTACGCGCCGCCGCAGCTGTGGATATGCCCGTGCAGATGCCAACTGCCGTGCGACATGCCCTGCCAGTCGACCATAGGATAGTGGCTCAGCACGATTTTTTGGCGGTCGATCTTGAGCACGCAAATGGGCGGCTCGACGATAAAAGCACCCGCCACCGCGGGCTGCGTCCAGTCTTTGTCGTGGTTGCCGAGCAGCAGATGGACACGCTTGCATGCGATGCTTTTGCGCAGCTCGTAGGCATCCTGGACCGTCATCTTAAAGCTGAAGTCGCCCAAGATGTAGAGCTCGTCATCCGCAGCGACCTTGCTGTTAATGTTAGCGACCATGGCGTCGTTCATCTGCGCAACAGTCGACCACGGCCTGCCGCAGAGCCGCAGCATGTTCTCGTGCCCAAAATGTGTATCACTGGTAAACCAGATCATGGGGAACTCCTAACGCTGCGGGGCATCTATCCCTTAGGGCTTACCCCTCGTTCTTCCATCCAAACGGGTCAAGCACCCAAAAAATCAGATCGAGCACGCCGCCAGTTATCATGGCGCCGGCAAGGGCCATGCAAACGTGCAGAGAGCTGACACTTCGGAGCACGTCGAACGGTCCCAGAACAGCCAGCAGCGCGACCGCTGCGCCGGCAAGGCACAACGCGAGGCACGGTCCCGCGTCCTTGACGCACTTCTTTGCGAGATGCTTGGTGTTGTCACTCATCAATATTGAACTCCTTAGAGAGTCGTTGTTCAGATGCATGCCGCCGCGACAGAGCAGGGCGGCAGGTTAAGTGTCACATGGCGTGCGGACACGTTTTTAGGCCCGCGTGTCTGCAGGGACCCATGTCCTTGCAGACACCCCTAAGGAACGTCTAAACCGCTGGTGGGCATCATGTTGGGCAGGGCGTCTTGCCTCGTTTGAGTGCATCCACCAATGGCAGGCTCTTTCTAATGGCGCTTTGAGGAAGGCTTTTGCATTCCGCAGAACGATGATAAACCTTGCCGTGCTTGGTGATGATTGCCTTCGTTTTTGAGGTATCTACGCCGCGGGACTCGATGGGCGCGGCCACCTCTTGACGAGACGGCCCCGTTTTCTGAGGCTTGCCTCTCGAAAAAACAGAATCGCGGAATCGATTGATATAGCCGTCGAAACACCCATCGAACAGCAATCCCGTTGCCAGGCCTGCCATGAATCCGCAGGCGATTGCTGCCTCTCCTCTAATTTGCATATGTTCCTCCTTAATCGCTCTTCCACGATGGGCGAGCACGCGGCAGTGGTTGCCAGCGCTGGGCGGCAGAAACCCTGAGCTGAACATATAGAAGCAAGATGTGCCTGAAATTGTTTTGTGGGTTACTAAGGGCGTTCTAACGACGCTTTTTGTCAGCTATAATTATGGATTTGTCTATTACGAATGAGAGGGGCTGAACGCATGGCAAACGAAGCAAATATAACGGCCGTTGACCTTTTCGCTGGCTGTGGCGGAATGTCCCTTGGCTTTGAGAAGGCCGGCGTCGACGTGGTTGCCGCTTATGACAACTGGGATGCGGCAATAGACGTCTACCGCGCCAACTTCGAGCACCCAGTCTTCAAGAGGGACCTCTCTGATGTCTCCGTCGCAGAAGAGGTATCCTCCTTTTCTCCCGACATCATTATCGGTGGTCCTCCCTGCCAGGATTTCTCCCAAGCCGGAAAGAGGTCCGAAGACGGGGGGCGTGCAATCCTCTCCGTTCGATATGCAGAAATCATTGCGAAGTGCACGCCGCAATTCATCGTCATGGAAAACGTCCCTCGCGTCCGAACCAGTATGGCCATGCAAGAGATTCGACGCACACTCAAATCGCAAGGATATGGACTTAGCGGTCGCGTTCTTGACGCGAGCCTTTGCGGAGTGCCCCAAGCACGAAAGCGTTATTTCCTTATCGGCTGCCTAGGTGCCGAAGACGGCTTCCTGGACGAATATCTCGAGCGGGGACTATCCGATCATAAGATGACGATACGTGAGTACCTCGGTGACGAACTCGGAATTGATTACTACTTCCGAATTCCTCGCAGCTACACACGCAGGGCAATCTTCAGCATTGACGAACCTTCTGTCACGATTCGTGGTGTTGATAGGCCGATTCCCCCTAACTATCAGCTGCATCCCAATGATGCAGCCGACTTGACCAGAGCGCGTTGCTTGACGCCAAAGGAGAGAAGCAGGGTTCAGACTTTCCCCGAGTCTTTTAAGTTCTTCGGCAGCAAGACGGATATCAATCAGATGGTCGGAAATGCCGTACCGGTAAATCTGGCGTCTTACGTTGCCAAGGCCCTGTTGGACTACAGGAAGGATGTGAGCGATGGACTGCGTTGATCTGTTTTCCGGTTGCGGCGGCATGTCGCTCGGCTTCCAGAACGCTGGTTTCAACATTAAGGCCGCTTTTGACAACTGGCAAAGCGCTGTTGATATCTATCAGGCGAACTTTGACCATCCCGCGTTTAAGTACGACCTCTATGACCTAGGCGCAGTCGACAAAATCGAAGGGTATTCGCCGTCGATGATTATAGGCGGACCGCCCTGCCAAGACTTTTCTATTGCCGGAGCGCGTCAACGTGGCAAGAGGGCCAACCTGACGATTCGCTATGCCGAGATTGTTCGGGACGTAAAGCCCGAGTGGTTTGTGATGGAAAACGTATACAACATTGAGCGGATGGACGTGCTTCCGGAGGCTCTCGACATCTTCAAGAGCGCTGGCTATGGCCTTACAAAACGTGTATTAAACGCGAGCCTCTGCGGTGTGCCTCAAGCTCGTAGGCGCTTCATCCTGATTGGACATCTAGGCGATCAGGATGACTTCATGGGAGACATTCTCGACTCGCATTTGGCCAAGAAGCCCATGACTGTTCGTGACTATCTCGGTGACTCCCTACATACGCAGTTCTATTACATGCACCCTCGTAATTTTGAGAGGCGTGGAGTCTTCAGCATCGATGAGCCGGCGGTTACCGTTAGGGGGACCAATCGTCCGATTCCTCCGAACTACAAGCGCCACCATGCCGATAAAGCAGATATCAGCGAAGGCGTCAGGTCGCTTACGTCCAAGGAGAGGAGTTACCTCCAGACTTTTCCGAAGAGCTTCGAATTCGTCGGGGCAAAAACCCATGTAGAGCAGGCTATCGGCAATGCCGTTCCGGTCAAGCTGGCAGAATACGTGGCAAACTGCATAAAGGAATACATCGATTCAGGGAATGGCGGTAGAGAGCAACGATGATGGATTATTGCGCCTGGGATTTGGCCTACCCACTCGAAGATAGCGTCATCACAGACAATACCCTGAATGTCCGCTACCGTGGAACGAGCGGTGCCGGCCAGCTCGAACTTGCGGGCTCCAGCATGAATCCCAATGGTGCGGTTATAAAATCGAGAGATGTGATTGGCTCCTCCATCCGGTTTGAGTTCTCCGTCACCGACTTCCCCTCCATTCGTCTTGCCGAGGCTTACCCGGTGCGAGAGATCGGCGGAAAAGTCAGGATATCTGTCAAGAGCGACGCATCGGATGATCGTCCAAACATCGGCAACTTACTTGCTGCCGTACTTCTACTGCCAGAGATTAGCCAAAAGGGCAAATCTTCCCCGCTTGTTGATGGGAAACTGAATTCAAAGACCTTTTGGGTTGATGACGTAGATACTCTCTATATCCGAAAAGATTCTGATTGCGTCACCCTGCGTCCGGTCAAGATAATCTTGGCAACGGGGAACAAAGACGACGATGAACAGTTCACAGGTGCAGCTGCATTTGATTTTGAAAAACGATTTAGGCAGATGCGGCTCATTTTGAGTTCGATGGTTCTTCTTGCGTCAGACGGCATAAAAGCCGCCTGCGCTTATTACCTTGATGTTATCGAGGGCAGAAAGAGTTTTGAATATGTCATCGGGTCAATGTTCCGCTCTTATATTGTTTCCCAGCTCGTCAACAACCTGCAGGATTACGAGGAAGGTGAGGACCTACTCGAGGGGCTTTCGAAGTACGTCCCGCTCCGCGACCAAACGATTGGACTTCCGGTCCTGAATCAGCCCCGCAACCTCATCTACTTCGGCGCTCCCGGTACCGGCAAGTCGTACAGCCTGAACAAGCTTGCCGAGGAGCACTTCGACAAGGCACACACGCGGCGCGTCACGTTCCACCCGGACTACAGCTACGCCTCCTTCGTGGGCTGCTACAAGCCGACGATGCGGCAGCCTGAACAGAAGTCCAACGAGTCGCTGTCCGAGAACATGGGCCGCGCCTACGTCTCCTACGAGTTCGTCCCCGGACCCCTCGTGAAGAGCTACGTAGAGGCGAAGACCCATCCCAATGAGAACTATCTCCTCATCGTTGAGGAGATCAACCGCGCGAATCCCGCCGCAGTGTTCGGCGACGTATTCCAGCTGCTCGATCGAGACGGTGACGGCGAGAGCGAGTACGACGTCGACGTTCCGACCGACCTTGGCGAGTATCTCTGGAAGGAGTTCCTGGACGCCTCCAGCTGCGTCGACGAGGCGCCCGGCCTCTACAGCCTCGAGGAGAACCGCGACACCCGCGTGCAGTCGATGCGCCTACCTTCAAAC
Source organism: uncultured Collinsella sp. (assembly GCA_959026535.1). Classification (GTDB taxonomy): domain Bacteria; phylum Actinomycetota; class Coriobacteriia; order Coriobacteriales; family Coriobacteriaceae; genus Collinsella. The sequence continues at coordinate 12,854 of CAUFMB010000046.1, forward strand.
CTCTACATCTGGGCAACCATGAACAGTGCAGACCAGGGCGTGTTTCCGATGGATACCGCTTTCAAGCGCCGCTGGGAGTTCCGCTACATGGGTATCGACGAGGGTGAGGCCAAGATTGCCGGCAAGGTCGTGCGCCTAGGCATCAGGCGCGAGCCCGTCGAGTGGAACGCCCTGCGCCATGCCGTCAACGGGCTGCTCAAGACCGGCGCCCACGTCAACGAGGACAAGCTGCTCGGGCCGTTCTTCCTGAAGAAGTCTGCTCTTGAGGACGACGACGCATTCGACGAGGCCTTCAAGAGCAAGGTGCTGCTGTACCTCTACGAGGACGCCGCGAAGATGAAGCGCCCGAAGGTGTTCAGGCATCCGGACTTCACCTACTCCGAGATCTGCGCTGAGTACGACAGCTCCGCGGACGGCGTGTTCGTCCTCGACGAGCCCGTTCCTCGCGTCGAGGACGGCGCCGCCTCCGATGGCGAGGGCAACGGCCAGGGCGCGGAGGAGTAGCCCATGGCCTTCGACCCCGTCTACGTACGGGAGCGGGACTTCTACTCGGTCGGCGACCTCGCCCGGCTGCTCGGCCTCGACGTTCGCGACGCCCTCGCGTGCGTGAGGGCGCTCGCTGCCCGCGGGGTGCTGACGCTCAGGAGCGACGCCGCCCCCGAGGGGGACGACGCCGACGAGGAGCTCGCCGCCCTCGGCAAGTACCAGTTCACGTGGGTTGGCCTCGCGCGCTGGCGTGGGATCCTCATCTGCGCCTACCCGAAGTACTTCCCAAAGGGGACGCGTCCCTCGGAGGCGGAGCTCGCCCAGGTGTTCCGCGTGCTGCGCAAGAGCTCCGGTGGGCTTTCGGGCGTCGGCGCGGCGCTACCGGACGCCGACGAGGACGGTGGGCCTCTCTCGCTCATGCTGGCGCTGCTCGGCTCCTACGAGGAGAACGGCGTCTACTCCAACTACGTTCGCGTGGTCCGCGACAATGGGACGGGCGAGATTGCCTGGGACAGGACCATCGCGCAGAACCAGCCCTTCATGGACGGTGATACGCCAGTCTACTTCGACCTTAAGACGCGCGACACCTCCCGCGACGCGGCCGACCTGGTGACGCGCCTCCACCGGTGCGTGCTGACTCGCTGCTCCGAGGACCTGCGTCGCTGGGGCCTGGACGAGCTGCTGGGACTCGCCCCGGTCGACCTCTCCGGCGAGGAACTGGAGGACCTGGGCGACGCCGAGACACTAACCTACCGCCTGGAGCAGGAGCGCTCTGTGCAGTTCGTGACGTGGAAGCAGGGCGTCATCGACATGCTGCTGCGCTACCTGAACCCCTCCGAGGAGTATGAGAGCCCCGAGGAGGAATTCTACCTGGGCACTTCGTCCTTCTACCACGCGTGGGAACTGGCATGCAAGACCGCCTTCGGGGACAGGCTCGCCGACCGCATAGACTCGCTGGGGCTTCCGCTCGCCGAGGACTGGCGCCAGCGCGGCGCGGAGACGCTTCTGGGTATCATCCCGAGGCCGGAGTGGACGGACGCCGGCGGTGCGGGCTGCGGGGACGTGAACACGCTGATCCCCGACGTCATAGGCATCCATGGAGACGGCGCTGGCGGCAGGGCGTTCTGCATCTACGACGCGAAGTACTACGCGCCGACGCTGCGCCCCGGCACCGCCAAGCGCGTGCCGGGCGTCGAGTCCGTGACGAAGCAGGTGCTCTACCAGAGCGCCTACGGGGGCTTCATCCGGGACAACGGGTTCTCCTCCGTGGCGAATGTCTTCCTGGTGCCGACCCACGAGGTCGAGGCGAGGCTCATGGGCAGGGTGCGCTTCCCAGGCGTCTTCGGGAAGCCTGAGCCGCCCCTCACGGACGGGGTGGAGATGTGGGCTCTGCCCGCGGACTACATGTTCGACTGCTATCTGGCAGGAAGACTGGCGGACGAGGGGCTGATTCAGAGGATGTGCGAAGGGAGCCTGGATGGGGCACATTAGTTTCGGGGACGCGCTTGATTGGGATGGCACGCACTATCCCAATCCTTCAAGTGCTATTGACGGGGCCATCAACATGGTCTCGACCTCTCGATACACGGCAAAATCCGACCCCGTTGAGTTGACAGAAACAACGGACAGGGTGAGGTACCGGTTCCTCGCGACCAACGTAGACAATCCGAAGGACCCCTCTCATTGTGTTGAGGGCAAATTCGTCTACGAACGAAAGAGGAAAGGAGATGCTTCTTTTCCCTCAGACTCGGCCGAAACCGAACTGGGCCCCGTTTCAAGGGGCATGCTCCAGAGAAAAGGCTTCAACGGCGATTGGCTCGAACTCACTTTAGACACCGGAGAGACCCGTCGCCTGTACGAGGCGCTTGATGCTCGCTACCGAATCCAGCAGGAGAGTGGAGGAGTTCAAGGCGGCAGCACAACGTATGTCCCCCTTGACCGCTCCGTAAGCTCACTCCTTAAGATGATGCGCGAGAATCCCTCCGAAACCAGGCTACTTGCAGGTGGCAATAATTTCGAACTCGTCAAAGAGATGATTCGGCTCATGACCCAGGGGACGACCCGCGAGCAACTGAGCGAGATATTCTCCGAGCTGGAAAAGGGACATCTCGATGACTTCACGGTCAGTCTGAGTCTCGCCCAGCTCGAAAAGGCAGAAAAGGAAATCGCCGAGAACCTCGATAACAGCAATGAGGAATACTGGCAGAGATTATTCACCAACCATCAATGGATATTGTCGCAAGTATTCTCTGCCCCGTGCACGCTTCTCCAAGGCAAGGCGTATGTCGGAGGCAAGGCAATTGATAATTCCGGGGGCAATATCTGCGATTTCCTCTACCAGAATGAGCTAACCAGCAACGTCACGCTCATCGAGATCAAGACTCCTCGGACGAATCTGCTCGGCACGATATACAGGGGAAAAGAGCCTGAGAACGCCGTCTACTCCCTGACCTCACATATGAGCGGAGCAGTGAACCAGGTGCTTAACTACCGGGACACGCTCACGAAGGACTACTACATGGTCAACGGGCGCTCGTCTTCTCACTTTGAGGCCCTTTCCCCAAAGTGCGTTGTAGTCATAGGAAGGATCTCTGAACTCGACACTGCGGGCAAAAAAGCTACCTTTGAGCATTATCGGAATAACCTCAGCGATGTGACTGTAGTTACTTTTGATGAGTTGCTCCAGCGAATCCGGGACCTCATTGCCGTACTCCGAACAGGCAACGAAGCGACCTCCCCGACCTCGGGAATCCGGGAACCCGACATAGCCATTCCCTTCTAGCGAACCAATCCGAATCCTCGTTTGGTCGGGAGATAGTCCAACTACCCCCTAAACACCATATCGTTGTGGTATTCAATAAACTCAGCTCGTGGGGCAAATCGCTTCGGAAGCGTAATCGGCTCTCCGTTGTAGCGCCACAAATACTCATCCTCAGGTGTTTCATGTCCGACCACACCGGACACCACTATTTTTAGGTCCTTCGTAATGGTGATTAGCCCCCGATCGAACGCCTTATCGTGTAATGCGTTCAAGAGCAATCCGTTGTCGGGGGCGAGTCGCTCCGTTTTTGGATCAGAGACTATCCAGGGCTTGATATGGCTAGCAACCAACAAAGCCTTGTTCGATAGTCCCGTCAAGCAGCATCTTGAATCGTAATTGACGAGCAAGGTATTTCGAAAGAACTCCTGGTTCACCCGCATCGAAACGATTGCTTCGCGCTCTTTGCCCTCTGGCAAATCAAAGCCAATCATCTCTTTCAACTCATCGCTTAGCGGTTCTTCAAAATCGAAACAATTGAGGATGTTAGCGTCGGAATAATTTAGCCAAATATAGTCGGCCGAGATTGACCAATCCCG
>CAUFMB010000047.1 GCA_959026535.1 uncultured Collinsella sp.
CGCCGAATGCTCGCCATCGAAATTTATCGATGGCCTATTTCAGACTGTAATGGGGGAGATGTGGCGTTTCCGCAGATAAAACCAACCAAAATAAACCTGCCCCTTTTTGGCAGGTGGAGAATGGGGTAAAGTAAGTGGTGGTTAACTAGAGGAGGCTTGCTATGGCACCTATCGATATTGTTGTACTGGCTGTTATCGGTATTGCGTTTGTCGCGGTATGCGTGCGCATCTACCGCAAGGGAACCTGTGCCGACTGCGCGCAGGGTGGCGTTTGCACGGGGCATTGCTCCAACAAAAAGACGTGCGCCGCACTTAAGGGCGTGGATAAAATTGTCGAAGACTTGGGCCGCGGTATTCATTAGCCGACCGGCGTTTGGGCATGTTTGACTACGGATACGGCAGTTGCTGATACGATAAGTACGTTAGCAACTGCCGCCGAGCGGCTCAAACGAAAGGAACCCTGTATGGAGTCCTCTGCCTATCCGATGCTCTTTAGCCCGATCAAGGTCGGTACGACCGAGGTCAAGAACCGCGTCTTTATGCCGCCGGTATCTACCAACCTGGCCGATCACGGATATGTGACCGACGACTTGGTCGATCATTACCGTGCCCGTGCCAAGGGCGGCGTAGGCCTGATCATCACCGAGGTCGTGACGGTCGAGCCCACCTATACCTATCTGCCGGGTGACATGTGCTGTTACGATGACACGTTTATCCCTGGCTGGGAAAAGCTCGCCGCGGCCGTCCACGAGTATGGTTGCAAGATCATGCCGCAGCTCTTCCACCCCGCCTACATGGCCTTTAACATTCCGGGTACGCCGCGCCTGATCGCTCCGTCCTTTGTGGGACCGTCTTACGCCCGCGAGGCACCGCGTCCCATCACGGTCGATGAGATCCACGAACTCACGCATCAGTTCGGTGACGCTGCAGTGCGCATGCAGAAGGCCGGTGTCGATGGCGTCGAGGTCCATGCGGCACACGCCCACGGCATGCTCGGCGGCTTTTTGACCCCACTCTATAACAAGCGCACCGACGAGTACGGCGGCTCGCTCGACGCCCGTATGCGCTTCTTGCTCGAGGTCATCGCCGAGATTCGCGAGCGCTGCGGCAAGGACTTTATCATCGACGTCCGCATCTCGGGCGATGAGTACACCGATGGCGGCCTGACCCTCAACGACATGATCTACGTCTCGCGTCGCCTGGAGAAGGCCGGCGTCGACATGATTCATGTCTCGGGCGGCACCACTATCAAGCGCGGCTCTGCGATTCCCGCCGCCGGTACGCAGCAGGCCTCGCATGCCGCCTGCTCGCGCGAGATCAAAAAGCACGTGAACATTCCCGTCGCCACCGTCGGTCGCATTAACGAGGCCTGGATCGCCGAGGAGCTGATCGAGGACGGCGCTGCCGACATCTGCATGATGGGCCGCGCCAATCTGTGCGATGCCGAGTTCTGCAATAAGGCCGCTGCCGGCAACGCCGACGATATCCGCCCCTGCATTGGCTGCCTGCGCTGCCTGAACGGCATCATGTTCGGCAAGCGCATCTCCTGCACCGTCAACCCGGACGTGGAGCGCGACGAGGCCGGCTACGAGCCTGCCGCCGAGGCCAAGAACGTACTGGTTGTGGGCGCCGGTCCCGCGGGCATGGAGGCGGCGTTCATTGCCGCCAAGCGCGGCCACAACGTGGTGCTCGTGGATAAGCAGGACGAGCCGGGTGGCGAGATGCGCATCGCAGCCGTTCCGCCGGCAAAGCAGGAGCTCACCCGCGTGATCAAGTATCAGTACCGTCGCCTGGCCGATGCCGGCGTCACGTGCGTCTTTGGTACCGAGCTTTCGGCCGAGGACATTCAGCGTGACTACGCGGGCTACGAGGTCGTCCTGGCTTATGGCGCCGAGCCCATCGCTCCGGCCTTCATGCAGGGCTTTAAGCAGGTTATGACGGCCGACGACCTGCTGGGCGGCAAGGCTTTCCCGGGCAAGAAGATCGTCATCGTGGGCGGCGGCACCGTCGGTTGCGAGACGGCCGACTACCTGGCCCCGTTGGTCAACGACCTGTCGCCGGCCAACCGTGATGTCACCGTCATCGAGATGACCAAGACGCTCGCCGCCAACGAGGGCGGCGCCGGTCGTGCGGTGCTCATCACGCGCATGCTCTCCAAGGGCGTCCACGTGCTGACCGAGGCCAAGGTGACCGAGATTACCGAGGACACTATCAGCTACGAGAAGGACGGTGAAGTCCACACCATCACCGGTGCCGATACGCTGGTGCTTGCCATGGGCTATCGTCCCAACACCAAGCTGGCCGACGACCTTGCCGCCGCCGGTGTTGCCACCCACGTGCTGGGCGATGCCAACAAGTGCGGCAACATCCGCGACGCCATCGGCGATGGCTACAAGGTTGCTTGCGAGCTCTAGTCAACCCCTTGGTGCATGGGGCTGTCCCCGCGGCACCAGTCGCTAGATAGCAAAAAGCGGCGGCCGCCCCGGGTTTCGGGACGGCCGCCGCTTGCTCTTGTAATCCTGGCGGCGCAAGTGGTCTCTATCTCACCGCAACTGAGGGGATGGGGGATGCGATAGTATTACGTGGTGATATTCGACAAACCGTGAGCTTCATCCGAGGGCTTTATGGAACAGCACCAGCATTATCAGAGCTTGCAAGATCAGGCATACAACGCATTGCGCTCCAAGATTATCTATGCCGAGCTCAAGCCCGGCACGCGTCTTTCGGCGATTGGTCTGGAAAAGGAGACGGGAATCGGGCGCACGCCCATTCGCGAGTCCTTTGTGCGCCTGCGTGAGCAGGAGCTGGTGGAAACGCGTCCCAAAAGCGGCACCTATGTCTCAAAAATCAGCATGGAGCGCGCCGAGAACGCCTGCTTCTTGCGCGAGAAACTCGAGCGAAGCGTGCTTATTAAATGTTGCTCGGCCGCCACGCCCGAGCAAAAGCATCGGCTCGAGCAGATTCTTGCCGAGTCCGAGTCGCTCGACCATAGCGAAACGCGTCGCTTTTTCGATCTGGACAACCTGTTCCATGAGACGTGTTTTGAGATTGCCGGCCGCCACATGTTGTGGGATTGGATGAAGAGCGTCAACACACATTTTGAGCGGTATAACTGGCTGCGTATGGTGTCGCAGGATCTGGATTGGGAGCCGATTCGTCGGCAGCATCGCCGGATTCTCGAGGCCATTAAGAGAGGCGATACCGACGCGGCGAGCTATCTGGCCGAGACGCACCTGCATCTGATGCCCGAGGAACAGGGCCCGGTTATCGCCTTACATCCCGACTATTTTGAGCTGCCTAAAGACTCGAATAACTAGCCCATCATCGCATCTGCTCGAGACGCAAAAACGACGCTGCTCACCTACAGCGTTTTGCAACCGAGATTTTTAAAAATGCCTAAAATGGCTCAGGCTGCCGACATTGGGAAACGGGGTGCGCTATGGCGCAGATGAGGATTAAGGACATTGCCGCCGAGGCGGGCGTGAGTCCGGCCACGGTCTCGCGCTATCTCAACAACCGCCCCGGGCAGATGACCGAGGAAACCCGTGCTCGCATTGCGGCGGTTATCGAGCGCACCGGCTATCGCCCACGTGCCGCCGCGCGCAATCTGCGCAGCTCACGCACCAACCTCATCGGCGTAATCTTGGCCGACATCGCCAACCCGTTCTCCAGCGCCATGCTCGAGGGCCTTTCCGCTAGCGCCGCCGCGCGCGGCTGCTCGCTTATGACGGCCATTAGCGGCAACGATCCCGCTAAGGAAGCAGAGTCGCTCACCAGACTTATCGATGCCGGCGTGGACGGCCTGGTCGTCAACACCTGCGGAGGTAATGACGAGGCGATCGCCGCGGCAGCGGGACGTCTACCCGTCGTGCTGCTCGACCGCGATGTTGTTGACGGCGGTGTTGACCTGGTGACATCTAACAACCGCGAGCTGGTCGCCGGCTTGGTAGACGCCTTGGCCGCCGCTGGTAGCGAGCGCCTGTGCCTGCTCACCGAGGCAAGCGACGACAGCCTCGTGCGTCGCGAGCGTGCCGAGGCCTTTACCGACGAGCTGTCGCGACGCGGCCTTGCCGGCGAGGTTGTCACCTTGGCCGATGGCGGTGCCACGGGCGTTGGTCGCTTGGACGAGACCATCCGCGGCTATGCAGGCAAAAAGCTCGGCCTCATTGCCGTCAACGGCCTGGTCTTTCTGCGCCTTACCGAGGCGCTGGCACAGTTGGGACCCTCGCTGCCGGCGGGGCTCAAGATCGCGACGTTTGACGACTACCCCTGGAACCACGTGCTCTTTGGCGGCGTCACCACGGCCGCGCAAGACACCCTCGCCATTGCCGAGCGCGTAGTCGAGCGCCTCTCCGAGCGCATCGACGTCGTCACCACCACGGTGGGCGAGGCCGCAAAGCTGGCGCCCAAACGCATCGAGATCCCCGGTCACATCGAACACCGCGCCTCAACCTCGCGCTAGTCTGTGTGATAATATATAGACAATGTCATACAGGAGGTATCAATGGCTGCGTCTGTGCTGAGTGTGCGAGTGGACTCGTCAATTAAAGACTCATTTGCCGAACTGTGCGAAGAGCTTGGCATGACTTCGTCTGTTGCGGTCAATATGTTTATGAGGCAGATGCTGCGCGAGCGCTCTCTGCCGTTTGTTCCCTCGCTTGGAAAAACTGTGGCAGATAAAGACGTTGCTACCAATGGTTTGAATATTGCTCGGATTGAGTCCGCCGTCCGCGAGGCAGCCAGCTCGATTCCCGCCATCAAAACCGTGATTCTTTTTGGTTCGTATGCCCGGGGCGAGGCACATGTCGATAGCGATATTGACTTGCGTCTCGAAGTCGATCGCGAGCAGGGCTTTGGTCTTTTCGCGCTGTCGGCATTTGGTGAGGCGGTGCGCAAAGAAACCGGGAGGCAGGTTGATCTCGTCTCTAGTGATCATCTTGATGACGATCTTGCCGCGGTAATCGAGCGCGAAGGAGTGATCCTTTATGATCGCGCGTAAGTCAGACGGTCTCCGCGCCCAAGAGGTTTTGGAGGCCATCTCCGAAACGAACGAGCGCATCAAGGCTTTTGATATCACCGAGGACCAGTTTCTGCATGCGAATGACGTGCGGACGAGGGCGTTGGCGGACTCCCTTTTGATGTGTGCGCTTAGGGTGACGGAAGAAGCGGGCAAATTGTCGGAACGCTCGCAGCGGCTTCATCCCGAAATCGAATGGCGTGGAATTGTCGGCATGAGAAATTATCTTGCGCATGATTACGGCAATGTCGACCGCTCGGTTGTTTGGGATGCAGTGACGATGGAGTTCCCTGCGCTGGAACGAGCCTGTAGACAAATTGTCTCCGAATCTGAACGCTAGCCGCTCGTTCGCAACTGCCTGTTCGCACACGTTTTTTGAGTGCTTGATACGCTTTAACCCTGCGGAAACATTTTTCTGCGATAGTATCTGCGATATAGACCAGTCGAAACCCGCCCGAAAGAAAGGGGAGCGACATGAACCAGCAGAACATCGATTACGTACTCCGCTCCGTAGAGCAGCGTGACATCCGCTTTGTGCGTCTGTGGTTTGTCGACATTCTCGGCCGCCTCAAGAACTTTGCCATTAGCCCCGAGGACCTCGAGGTCGCTTTTGAGGAGGGTATTGGCTTTGACGGCTCCGCCATCGAGGGCTTTGCCACGCCCGAGGAAGCCGATATGCTGGCGTTTCCCGATGCTTCGACCTTCCAGATTTTGCCGTGGCGCCCGAGCCACAACGGCGTCGCCCGCGTGTTCTGCGACGTGTGCACCCCCGATCGCAAGCCGTTTGCCGGCGACCCGCGCGATGCCCTGCGCCGCATGTTCCGCAAGGCCGAGAAAGCTGGCTATCTGCTCAACGTGGGCGCCGAGCTGGAGTATTACTACTTCCCCGACGAGCACACCCCCGAGCCGCTCGACAACGTGGGCTACTTTGACCTTTCGGTAAGCGATGCCGCCCGCGACCTGCGCCGCAACACGGTCCTCACGCTCGAGAAGATGTCCGTGCCCGTGGAGTACACCTTCCACGCCGCCGGCCGCTCGCAGCACGGCATGAGCCTGCGCCATGCCGAGGCCTTAAGCATGTCCGACGCCATCACCACGGCAAAGCTCATCATTAAGCAGCAGGCCTACGAGAGCGGTTGCCACGCCTCCTTTATGCCCAAGCCGCTGGCGGGCGAGGACGGCAGCGCTATGTTCCTGTGCCAGTCGCTATTCGACCACGACGGCAACAACGTCTTTTGGGGCGAGGACGACGAGAGGTACCATCTCTCCGACATCGCGAAACACTACATGGCCGGTATCCTGGCACACGCGCGCGAGATCAGCGCCATCACCAACCCCACGGTCAACTCGTACAAGCGCATCACCACGGGTGGCGACTCCGTGCCGCAGTACGCCACGTGGGGCCTGCGCAACCGCGCGAGCATGGTCCGCATCCCGGTCTACAAGCCTGGCAAGCAGCTGTCCACGCGCATCGAGCTGCGCAGTCCCGACCCCATGGCCAACCCGTACCTGGTCAACGCCGTCACGCTGGCGGCTGGTCTGGACGGCATCGACCGCAAGCTGGAGCTCCCGCCCGAGGCAACGGCCGAGACGCTCAGGCTTACCGACCGTCAGATGCTCGAGGCCGGTTATACGCCGCTGCCGCGCTCGCTCAAAGAGGCGCTCGACGTCTTTGAGGACTCGCAGTTTATGAAGGATGCCCTCGGCGAGCACATCCACAGCTTCTTCCTCAAAAAGAAGCGCGACGAGTGGCATAAGTTTGAGTCTACGATCACCGAGTGGGAGATTAAGCACTACCTGGCGAACTCCTAATCGCGCTGGCTTGTTTCAGTACGATTGAGCTCATTTTTTTGGAGGCCGATATGTCCGAAAAGAGTGCCCTGTTCATGGCGCGCACGACGCGCTTCCACGAGTTTGCCCGCAGCTTGACGACCACCCTGGGTGTCGAGGTGAGCCTGGCCACCCCCGATTCGCCGACTGCGGCGCACGACTTTGACCTGCTGATTCTCGATTCCGATGGCATCCGCAGCGACCGCATCGATCAGATTGCCAAGTGGCTCGACGACCGCGGCGGCGTTCCCATGCTGGTGATCGTCGACGACGAGGCGCTCGGTACCTTGCGCCTGCCCAATCACGCGCATGCCGACTTTGTATGCCCCACGGCGACGCCCAACGAGCTCAAGGCTCGCGCGCAGCGCCTGATGGGCGAGGAGGAGACCGTCGCCGCCGACGATGTGCTCAACATCGACAACCTCGAGATTAACCTGGCAACCTACCAGGTGACGCTCGATGATGAGCCCATCGACCTGACGCTGATGGAGTACTCGTTGCTGAGCTTTTTGGCGACGCACCCCAACCGCGCCTACAGCCGCGAGGTACTGCTGCACCGCGTGTGGGGCTTTGAGTACTGCGGCGGCACGCGCACCGTCGACGTGCACATCCGACGCATCCGCTCCAAGGTGGGCCCGCAGATCGCGGCACACATTACCACCGTCCGCGGCGTGGGCTATCTGTTTAAGGACTAGATTTCCACCACAAAGGGGCAGACGCCTTTGTGGTGGTTTCGCCGTGGGCCGGGTCCTTTCGGGCCTGCAACAAAACTTAAGCCTTCCTAAAAGATTGCGTTCTCATACACGTTCGCCCGCATATTGGGGTACAACTCAACGTGAACAATGATGGCCCGCCACATGTTTGGCGGGCCTTTGGTTATTTGACGAAAGGATCGCAGCCATGAGCGAGAACGATTCCCAGCGTCCCCAGGATGCGGGCAACGCTGGCGAGACCCAGCAGCAGCCGCGTGTGCAGGTGGAGTCGACGCCTGCCGACAGTAACATTCCCTACGTGCAGGCCTACGACACACAGACCGGCAAGCCGCTGGGCAGCCAGCAGGTCGTGAACAAGCACACGGTGGTCAAGACCAAGACCAAAAAGCTGCCGATCTTTATTACGGCACTCGCCGGCTGTGCCTGCGGAGCCCTGCTGGTCATCGCGCTCATTATGAGCGGCACGCTCAACATTGGCGGCGGCAAGAATGCCGTGACGGCGGGTGCTTCGGGTTCGTCGACGCAAAAGATCACCATCGACTCCGAGGACACCACGCTGGCCGAGGCCGTTTCTGCCAAGGCGTTGCCCTCCGTGGTTTCCATCACCGCCACTTCGAGCGGCAGCCAGAATGGCTCGCTTTCGCAGTCTGCTGACGAGTCGGATAGCTCGGGCAGCGTCGGTTCGGGCGTTGTGCTCGATACCGAGGGTCACATCCTCACCAACAACCACGTGGTCGACGGCTACGACCAGTACGTGGTGACCATGGACGACGGCACCACCTACGAGGCCGAGTTCGTGGGCAACGATGCTTCGAGCGACCTAGCCGTCATCAAGCTCAAGGATGCTGACGCCTCCAAGCTCACGCCGATTGAGATCGGCGACTCCTCCAAGCTCAACGTGGGCGAGTGGGTCATGGCCATCGGCTCGCCCTTCGGCAACGAGCAGTCTGTCTCCACCGGTATCGTTTCGGCGCTCTACCGCTCCACGGCTATGAGTTCTACCAGCGGTAACACCATCTATGCCAACATGATTCAGACCGATGCCGCCATAAACCCGGGCAACTCCGGTGGCGCGCTCGTCAATGACAACGGCGAGCTCGTGGGCATCAACTCGCTTATCGAGAGCTACTCGGGCTCCAGCTCGGGCGTGGGCTTCGCTATTCCCGTTAACTACGCCAAGAACATTGCCGACCAGATCATCGACGGCAAGACGCCGGTGCATCCGTACATGGGCGCTACGCTTTCGAGCGTCAATGCGCTCAACGCCCGCACCAACAAGCTGAGCACCGATAGCGGCGCGTATGTGGCGAGCGTCGTCGAGGACGGTCCTGCTGCCAAGGCCGGCATTCAGGAGGGCGACGTCATCACCAAGCTGGGCGACGACGAAATCACGAGCGCCGATGGCCTGATCATCGCGCTGCGCAGCCACGAGGTGGGCGAGAAGGTCGAGATCACGCTTATGCGCGGCAAGGAAGAGAAGAAGGTCACCGTCGAGCTGGGCTCCGATGAAGAGCTGCAGAACCAGCAGCAGGACGACAGTTCGACCGATACCGGCAACGGCGGTATTACCGACGAGCAGCTGCGCCAGTACCTGGAGGAGCTGCTGGGCCAGCAGGGCCAGGGTCAGGGCTACGGCCAGAGTTACTAACGAGCCATTTCGCACATGCCGAAGCCAGAGGGGCTGTCCCGCCAGCGCGGGACAGCCCCTCTTTTCTTATTGATCCGTTGGGGACGGAGGAAAACGGATCATTTTGGTTAGTCTTCGTCGCTGGGAAGGCTTCCAAATGCCTCGATGTACTCTTCGTCTGACATCCAGTCAATGATGTCGCCAGGTTTGCAGTGAAGTGCCTCGCACATCGCGGTCAACGTCGAAAAGCGAATGCCCTTGAGCCGCCCCGTTTTAATGCGCGAAACGTTAACGGGCGAGATGCCGATAATGTCGGCAAGTTCTTGAGAGGACATTTTGCGATCCGCCATGACGCGATCGAGTCTCATGACGATTGGCATGCTGCCCTCCTTCTAAATAATGGCGTCAACGTCCGACTGCAAGAGTCGCCCGTACTCAAAGATAGCCGAAAGGGATAGCGCAAACAAAGCGAGAACCAGTGTCCAAGCGTTAAAACCAAAGATACCAATTGCAGTAATACTGACGTCGTTGGGGAGCTGGACGGCACACAGGTTATCGAAGGTAATCGAGACAATTGGAGAAATGAGCAGCAGAAGCCCAACAACCAGAAAACGCCGGCATTGTTTTCGCGTGAATATCGACTGAGTACTGACGACGTCAAAGCAGAAGTTCAAGTAGACAATCAGGCATGCGATTGAGAGCGCCAGGGCCAGAACATCGCGGATGGCAAGTGCGGTAAGGACGGCGCTCGGAATGGACTCACCATTAATATAGAAGGGAGTGGGTGCAAAGAGCACCTCCCGCGCCTCGTTGGCAACGCTGAACGCTGAGAAGGCCGCCATGATTGCTGCGACAGACAAAGTGGCGAGCAACATCACATTGCTAAAACAGCATCGTTTATCTGAGCTTTCCATAATTAACCCCAAAAAGGCTGCGGCAATGCCGCAGCCAAAAAATCCTAAGCATAGATGGTTCTTGCTTCAGAATGCCAACTGCCGTTGTAATAGTAAGTAACAGTTACGACGACGCTTCCGTTGCTGAGTCCGTATCTATAAGTCCAGCTGATGTTGCTTACTCGAGAATTGGAGGTCCAGTTCTTTATGGATTTGATGCCTGTTATCGTTTCATAGGTATCGTTAACAGTGTAAGTAACATGGAGCCTGACGCCGTTCGAATAGGCGAGGGTGGTTTCGGCGGTGTAGATTGAACGACTTTCGGCAACTGGTGAAATGATAGAGGAATGGGTTTCTGCTGCGAAGGCGGGCTGCGCGGTCATGCACGATAACCCAACAAGGCAGACGGCGAGTAAATAAGCAACCTTTTTCATCATTGGCTCCTAACTGTCTGGTGATTATTTTTTAAACTCCTTTCTGACATCGAGCTATTCCTTTTGCGTAATCATGATGGCTGTTGGCGTTATGAGGGCGGGCAGCTTTGTGGGATCGGGATCGCTGCTGGTGTTGACGGTGCAGGTTACGTCAACGTAGACACCTTCTTTGATGGCTCCGACTTCTGCCTTCTTACCATCCTGATCCTTAATGGGGATGGTTGAATCGATTTTGAAGTTGAGGTGCAGCGGTGCGGATTGGAATTGCTCGCTTGCGATAACGAAGCGGCCTTCGCTTGCCCCGCTGGCGGAAGGGTGATACGCAGCAACGACTTCGCCCCGCAAGGAAAGGTCTTTCGAAAAGGGAATGTCCTTCCAGAAAAAGCCGAGCAAAGCGGCTGCTATAAGGACAAGGGGGACGAGGATGGTTAGGAAACGTTTGGACTGATTCTTCATTTCAATCACCTCACGTTGATAATACCAAAATATATTGCAAACACAATATAAAATATTAACTGCGATAAATTGAGTTAAAAAAGGAGCATATGAAGTTGCTCGATTCTGGGTGAGCCTGGACAGTTAGTTCAGATACGTATAAATCCGAGGCGGTTCAGCATGCGTTTTGAGCTGTTTTGGGATGGGGAAGGGGTTCGGATGGGAGTCTAGAAGGGGGAACGAGTCGGTCGTGCAGCCCCCGGGGCGGCCAAATTGGCTGGAATGATGACGTCTGAACACGACCAGGCTCGCAGAATTATACGTATCTGAACTAGCTGTCCACCCCGGTCTGGCGGCTGCCGATTCGGTGCGGTTTGAGACCGCTATTCGACCCCGTTGCGACCGGTGGTACTCTTGTATCCGTTTGAAATCGAGCGAAGGAGTGCCGCTATGGAGCAATCGAGCCTGTTTGGTGACGGCGTGGACATCGATACCGAAACGCCCGCGAGCGCGGATGCCGCCGCACCGACCGACGCCCATGCCCGGGCGGCAGCGCGCGCGGCCGAGCTGCGCCACGAGCTCGATTACCACGCCTATCGCTACTACATGCTCGATGCGCCCGAGATCACGGACGCCGCCTTTGACAAAATGCTCGTTGAGCTGCAGGAAATCGAGGCCACCTACCCAGACCTGGTGACGTCCGACAGCTATACCCAGCGCGTGGGCGGTTATGTGAGCGAGCAGTTTACGCCGGTCACGCACATGGCACGCATGTATTCCATGGACGATGCCATGGATCTGGACGAACTTGACGCGTGGCTCCAGCGCGCCGAGGATGCGCTCGGTGCCGGCAGCGTCACCTATACCTGCGAGCTAAAGATTGACGGCCTGGGCGTGGCGCTTACCTACCAAAACGGCACCTTTGTGCGCGCCGCCACGCGCGGTGACGGCACAACGGGTGAGGACGTGTCGCTCAACGTGCGCACCATCAAGGACGTGCCCATGCATCTGTCCGAGGCGGCGCTTGCCCATATGGGTGCCGACCGCGAGCGTACCATCGAAGTGCGCGGCGAGGTCTACATGCCTAAGGGCAGCTTTGTTCGTCTGAATGAAGAGGCCGATGCCGAAGGCCGCGACCCCTTCGCCAACCCGCGCAACGCCGCTGCCGGCAGCCTGCGCCAAAAGGATCCCAAGGTCACGGCGCGCCGCGACCTGGCCACCTTTATCTACGCCATCGCCGATACCGATCCGCTACACGTTCACAGCCAGCGCGAATTTCTCGACTGGCTGCGCAGTGCCGGCTTTAGTGTCAACCCCAACGTGGCCCGTTGTGCCACACCCGCCGAGGTCCACGAGTTCTGTGCCCAGGCGCTCGAGCACCGCGGCGGCCTGGACTACGACATCGACGGCGTGGTCGTAAAGGTGGACAGCTTTCAGCAGCAGCTCGACCTGGGCTTTACCGCCCGCGCGCCGCGCTGGGCCATTGCCTTTAAGTTTCCGCCCGAGGAAAAGCAGACCGTCCTGCGCGAAATTCGCATCCAGGTGGGCCGCACCGGTGTGCTCACGCCGGTCGCCGAGTTCGACCCGGTGACGGTTGCCGGCTCCACTATCGCGCGCGCCACGCTGCACAACATCGACGAGATCCGCCGCAAAAACGTGCGCGAGGGCGACACTATCATCGTGCACAAGGCGGGCGACGTGATTCCCGAGGTTGTGGGCCCGGTGCTCGACAAGCGCCCGGCCGATTCGGTCGACTGGCACATGCCCGAGGTCTGCCCCGTGTGCGGCAGCCCCGTGGTTCACGAGGATGGCGAGGTGGCCTACCGCTGCGTGTCCATCGACTGCCCCGCGCAGCTCAAAGAGCGCCTACTCCACTGGGTGAGCCGTGGCTGCATGGACGTGGACGGCCTGGGCGATGAGATCGTCGACAAGATGATCGCCGCCGGCCTGATCCACGATGTCGCGGACTTCTACCAGCTCACAGTCGACGACATCGCAGGCCTGGACACAGGGCGCACCTATGCCAGTTCCAACAGCAAAAAGGGCGTCAAGAAGGGCGACCCCATTCCGGTGGGCCTCAAGACGGCCGAGAAAATCAACGCCGAGCTCAACAAGTCCAAGAGCCAGCCGCTTGGTCGCGTGCTGTTTGCCCTGGGCATCCGCCACGTGGGCAAGAGTGTGGGCGAGGTCATCGCCGAGCGATTCCTGTCGATTGACAAGCTTATCTTGGCGAGCGAAGAGGACATCGCCGAGTGCGAGGGCATCGGTCCCAAGATTGCGGCGAGCGTCAAGCAGTTCCTGGCCGTGCCTGAGAACCTTGCCGTGCTGGAGCGCCTGCGCCAGGCGGGTCTGTCGCTCGAGGTCGACTTGGGCGCCGCGCACGCGCAAGCCGCAGCTGACGCTGGCGTGGCAGGCGAGCTCGCCGACGCACAGCCACTCGCGGGTCTGACCTTCGTGCTCACCGGCACGCTCGTCAACCGCACGCGCGACGAGGCGGGCGCCGCGCTCAAGGTGCTCGGCGCCAAGGTTTCGGGCAGCGTGTCCAAGAAGACGAGCTACCTGGTCGCCGGTCCCAAAGCGGGTTCCAAGCTTACCAAGGCCGAGCAGCTGGGTGTACCCGTGCTGGACGAGAATGCGCTCGAGCAGATCCTGGCGACTGGTCAGGTGCCCCAGGCTTAGTGCATCGATAACCAAATTGAAGATCCGCCCGGAAAGCATGATTGAACTGCCTTCCGGGCGGATCTTATTTGGACGGAGCAACGGGCACTGTGATCCGCGTCACATAGGTCGCGGGATCGTCGCTGATGATGTCATCGATCAGGGCAATCTCGCGCGATGGACCGGCGGGCGTCAGGTTATGTTCGCGCATATAGCCGAGCAGCTGCTCATAGCGCGGGCCCGCTTGCCCGTGCGTGCCGCGGAAGCTTATGGTCAGGCAGCGCGCGGCGGGTCGTGTCTCGACGTCGCCCAAGTACTCATCGGTGTCATCGAGCAGCAGAAAGACCTCGTCGTAGCCGTTAAAGTCGCCGGCTGCGAGACGCTTGGCGCTGATCCCAACGCCCAAGTTGCCCAGAAAGACAAAGGTCTCGTGCTGGCCCTTCTGCAGCTGACGAATCTGCCACTCCAGCGCATAGGCGTCGGTAGGGTTGACGCGTTCGCGCAACACGGCACAGCGAAGCTCGGGCGCATCGATTGTGCAAATGGTATCGAGCTCGGTGTTCAAGGCATCGTGCAGCAGCGCAAGTCGGTTATCGATCTTGCGCGACACGCGCTCCAGCTCGCGGCGCTTGCGCTCGATGAGCTCCTGCTGCTGAGCCAGCTGTCGCTGCATGAGGTCCACATCGCGCGTGGTCACAAACTCGCGGATTTGTGCGAGCGACAAGTCGAGAACGCGCAGGTGGCTGATGGTGTTGAGGGTGGAGAGCTGCCGAGATCCGTAGTAGCGGTATCCACTCGTCGAATCGATGTGCGCCGGGTCCAGCAATCCCATCTGCTCGTAATGGCGCAACGTGCCCACACTCAGGTTGAACAAGCGCGCCACCTCGCCAATGCGGAGCAGGCCCTCGGTATGTTCAGTTGGCGAGTCGGTCATGGGACCGCTCCTTTCGGTAAAAAGCAGGGGAGAAGTGCCAGACCTGCGTTGCCCCGCTACGCCATCAGTTTGTCAAAAGCTCCGCGGCGGTTGAGTACGGTAAATGCGACAACACAGATGACTGCCGACAAAATCGATCCGCACGGCGAGGCGATACCCATGGGAAACAATGTATCGGAATAGGCGTTCGACAGCAGCCAGGCACCGGGCACACGAATGAGTGCCACGGCCAGCACGTTGTGCGCAAAGCCGATGTAGCTCTTGCCATACGCAGCGAAAAAGCCGCTAAAACAAATGTGGATGCCGGCAAAGATAGCATCGAAAATATAACTGTGCATATAGCCGGTACCGGCCGCGACCACCGCGGGGTCCTTGGCAAAAAAGCCAATAAACGCCGGCGCCACCAGCCACATCAGCACCGTGATCAGGCAGCCGTGCACCACCGAGATCGTCATAGCGTCCTTGAGCACCTGACGTGCACGATCGCCCTTGCCCGCGCCGGCGTTTT
This sequence comes from uncultured Collinsella sp., assembly GCA_959026535.1. GTDB lineage: Bacteria > Actinomycetota > Coriobacteriia > Coriobacteriales > Coriobacteriaceae > Collinsella. The sequence continues at coordinate 15,050 of CAUFMB010000047.1, forward strand.
GCGCCGTGAGCGCGCTGACGGTGGCACCCATGGAGCTCGGCACAATGAACAAAAAGCTGATCATCTTTTCGACCAGGCCCACGGCGGCGGCGTCGACCAGGCCGCGATGGTTGGCGATGACGGTGATAAACATAAACGCCACCTGGATGCAGCCGTCCTGCACGGCCACGGGCACGCCGATCTTAAGAATGCTGCCGAGCACCTCGGGCTGGGGACGCAGGTCGCTGCGCTTAACGTGGATGCTCGTACGGCGGCTCTTAAGCCACACGAGTGCGAGCGCAACGCTGGCCGTCTGGGCGGTTACCGTGCCGAGCGCCGCGCCCACGGGGCCGAGCCCCATGTGGCCGATAAACAGAAAATCGAGCGCGATGTTAATGATGCATGCCACGCCGATCACGTACATGGGCGAGCGCGAATCGCCCAGGCCGCGAAAGATGGCCGAAAGGATGTTGTACGCGGCGATGCACGGAATGCCGATAAAGCAGATGCGCAGGTAGGCGGCGGTGCCCTCGACCGCTTCGGCCGGCGTGCCAATGAGCGCCACAACCTGCGGGCATAGTGCAAACAAGATGGCGGCCAGTACCACCGAGACGCCCATAAAGAGTGTGATAGTGTTGCCGATGGCGGTCTCGGCACGGTCAAACCGGCGCGAACCCACGGCGTGGCCGACGATGACCGTCGTTCCCATGGCCAGGCCCACGAGCGTCACGGTAATGATATAGAGCGTCTGCGCGCCATTGCCCACGGCGGTGATGCCGGCGGCGCCGCTAAACTGCCCCATCATGTACAGGTCGGCCATGCCGTAGAGCATCTGCAAAAAGTACGAGAGCATATAGGGCAGGGCAAAGACCGCGATGGTCTTAAGGACATTGCCGCGTGTGAGGTCGTGTTCCATGGGCGGGGTACTTTCTGGCTTGGTTCGTTTAGGTACCAGTGTAGTGAAAACCCTACAACGATTGTAGAGTCAAGATTTGTGTTGAGGCTGGGGCAAAAAAGTGGTGCGCGCATTCATTTCTATTTGATTACATGCAAACATGGCCCATGCCCAACATGGTGTTAGCCTTGCAGAAATCGATTTCGTAATACTTGACACTGCCACAGGTCGCGTAATAATACGTGCGTTTGAGAACAACGTTTGATGGGGGATGAAGCCTCGTGCGCAATCTCAAGATTCTCTTTGGCTCTGTTAGACCAGGATTGACATACATGTGTCCCCACGGTGCCATATC
>CAUFMB010000048.1 GCA_959026535.1 uncultured Collinsella sp.
GGCGAGTTAGCCGGCAGGTCGGCATGTCAATCCTGGTCTAACAGAGCCTTATTTATCCCCCGTCCCAGAAATATCAGTGACAAACGCACGACTTTGCGCTGGTGAGGACGCCGGTGGTGTCGAACGCCGGGGTAAAGCTCTCGTCTACCGCTCCGCCTTCTTGCCAGAACATCGTCGTAAAGCCCAAGTCGTCGGCATGATCGAGCACCTGCTCGTACTCCTCGCGCGTCACGGCGCGCGCCAACTCGCCGCCTTGCTCGCGCATGAGCGCATTGGGCGTGTACTGGTTCATGACCGAAATCGGCACGTCACCCACCGTCTGCCACACCAGGTCCAGCACGCGGCACGAATCGTCCGCATGACCCGGCAGCACCAGGTGACGGACGATGATGCCGCGCTTCATGAGCCCCTCGTCGTCCACCAGCTCTCCCCCGCGGCGCTCAATCTCGCGCGCCATCTGAGCCAGGCCAGACACGGCCACACGTGGGTAATCCTTAATATGAGAAAGCGACTGCGCAAGCCCGGCATCGGCATATTTAAAGTCGGTAAGCCACACGTCGACCATATCGCCGAGCGCAGCCACGGCACTCGCCCGCTCATAGCCACTCGTGTTGTAGACGATCGGGATGTCCAGCCCGCGCGCCCGCGCTGCGGCAATCGCGGCCGGCAGCAGGTGAGCGTAATGCGTCGCAGTCACCAGGTTGATGTTGTTGGCGCCCTGGTCCTGCAGCTCCAGCATAATCTCGACCAAACGCTGGGGCGTAATCTCAAGACCGAAATTTCCCGTCGAAATCTCGTGGTTTTGGCAGTAGACGCATTTGAGCGAACAGCCGCTAAAGAAAATCGTGCCCGAGCCGGCCTCACCCGAGATGGGCGGCTCCTCCCACATATGGAGCGCCGCGCGGGCGACCTTAAGCGTGTCGTCGGCGCCGCATATGCCGTGCGCACCCTCATCGCGCGCCGCACCGCAACGGCGTGGACACAAATGACAGGCAGACGAAAAAAGTTCGGTCAACGACGTCGGCATAAAAACATGCTCCAAAATAACGATTCAGCAGCTCAAACGTAAAGGCCCGGACCGCACAGACGGCTCCAAGCCCAAGGCGCCGTAATCGTCCGACACGAATTTTGTAATGTCAAGACTGGAATCAACAAAGTGCCGCTTTATGATGTAGGTATTCCGCCCCCCGCGGAGCAACTGGGTGAACCGTCGCGTTTATTTAGGGAGCCCACACAGTCGTACTTAGTACAGGTATCCTTCGTTGTTAAGGACGCTGGAACAGTCGATGAGGGCACCCACCTGTTTTAGGTGGGTTCATTTTCGTAACGTGGGGGGTGGTTTTCTTTTGCCGATTTTGCCAAAAATTGCCATCGCAGATCCCGTATGACACCCAACGGCACTCGGCAGAACCCCCGCCAACATCCCAATATCTGGTAAGCGCGTGATAATCGCACGGCGTAAACCCCCGCACCCCCTCGGTCGAGTATCATGGGTCAGCTATGCCCTTTTGCGCGTAGCGCCCTTTGACCTTTTCCTTCGACGCTTGGCGGTTTTTTGATTCATGGCTTCATCCACGAGCTTCATACCGTACTTATGCGTGGCGGCCGCTGCCTTTATCACGACCTTTCTCACGGTACCCCTGGTCAAGCGCCTGGCAATCAAGCTCGACGCCGTCGACTATCCCTCCAAGCGCCGTATCAACACTAAGCCCATCCCACGCATGGGCGGCACCGCGGTCTTTTTGGGCCTCGTCGTCGCCTGTATTGTGCAGATCCTGGGCACCTGGTACCTGGGCTGGCCGCCCGTTTTGGTACCGCACCCGCGCCTGCACATCAGCTACCCCGTGTTGGCACTCTCCTTTACCGTGATCTTTGCGACTGGCGCGATTGACGACGTCTTCCAGCTCAAGCCCAAGCAAAAGCTGGCCGGCCAGGTCCTCGCCGCGCTCATCGCCTGCGTGGGCGGCTTAAAAATCGGCGTCATCGTCAACCCGTTTGCCCCTGGCGAGATTATGCTCGGATGGCTCACCTACCCCATCACCGTGATCTACCTAGTGGCGTTCACCAACATCATCAACCTTATCGACGGCCTCGACGGTCTGGCCACGGGCATCTGCGGCATCGCGTCGTTCACCATGTTTTCGGTCGCCGTGCTCTCGGGCCGCATCGACGCCGCCGCGCTCTCCATCGCGCTCTTTGGCTCGTGCCTCGCCTTCTTGCGCTATAACTTCAACCCCGCGAGCATCTTCTTGGGCGACTCGGGGTCGCTGCTGTTGGGCTTCGCTTTGGGCTCCATCTCGCTGCTCAACGTGAGCCGCACCGCCGCGCTCACCTCGCTCATCATCCCGCTCATCGTGGCAGGCGTACCCATCATCGACACGTTCAGCGCCATCGTGCGCCGCAAGCGTGCCCACATTAGCATTGGACAGGCCGACAAGGGCCACATTCACCACCGCCTGATCCAAGAGGGTTACAACCAAAAGCAGGCCGTGCTGCTCATCTACGCCTGGTGCATCATGCTTTCGGCCGGCGCCGCCGCGATCAATCAGGTCGAGGTGCCCATGCGCGTGCTCATCTTTGTCGTGCTCGCCATTGGCTCGGCTGCCTTCGCCAAGCACCTGCACCTGTTTGAGCCCGTCCTGCTTCACCATTACAACAAGCGCACGCACGAAGACGAGCTGGTAACCCCCGACGACCCCGCCTTTAAACAGGAGGAGCAGGCAGCCGAGGAGCGCAAGGAAGAGCGCCACCACAGGCGCTAGGTTTTATTGCCGAGAAAGCGACTCATTGCCGCTGGCCGCTCGCGACCGTGCCGCGACCGCCGCATAGCCCTCGCCCTACCGGCACCTCACTCACTTACGCCCTACCCCTTTCAATAAACGCGTTATCATCTTGATCAATACGCATACGTTAGGAGCAATCATGCCAAACGAGAACAGCTACGAAGTCGCGCTGCAAAAGAGCAACGCCATTCGCGAGGGCCTGGCAAAGACGCCCGAGAAGTTCACCATGCTCACCGGCGACCGCCCGACCGGACGCTTGCACCTGGGTCATTACTTCGGCACCCTCAAGGGCCGTGTTGAACTGCAGAACATGGGCGCCAAGACCAACGTGCTCATCGCCGACTACCAGGTCATCACCGACCGCGACACCACCGAGCACATCCAGGACAACGTGTACAACATGGTCATGGACTACCTTGCCTGCGGCATCGACCCCGACAAGACCATGATCTACGCGCACTCCGCCGTGCCCGCCGCAAACCAGCTCATGCTGCCGTTCCTGTCGCTGGTGTCCGAGGCCGAGCTGGCGCGCAACCCCACGGTCAAGGCCGAGATGGAGGCCTCGGGCCACGAGCTCACCGGCCTTCTGCTCACCTACCCGGTGCATCAGGCCTGCGACATCCTGTTCTGCAAGGGCAATGTGGTGCCCGTCGGTCGCGACCAGCTGCCGCACATCGAGCTCACCCGCACCATCGCACGCCGCTTTAACAACCGTTACGGCAAGGTGTTCCCCGAGGTCGACGCGCTTCTGTCCGAGACCCCGCTGCTGCCCGGCCTTGACGGTCGCAAGATGAGCAAGAGCTACGGCAACGCCATCAACATCTCGATGACCGCCGAGGAGACGGCCAAGCGCATCAAGAAGAGCCAGACCGACTCCGAGCGCATGATCACGTTCGATCCCGAGAACCGCCCCGGCGTGTCCGGCCTGCTTTCGACGGCCGCCATCTGCACCGGCCGTTCCGAGGTCGAGATTGCCGAGGAGATTGGCATGGGCGGCTCCGGCCAGCTCAAGAAGTACGTGACCGAGGCCGTCAACGAGTACTTCGCACCGATCCGCGAGCGTCGCCAGCGCTACGAGAACGATCTGGACTATGTGAAGGACGTCCTGCACGAGGGCAACCGTCGCGCCAACGAGATCGCCGATCAGACCCTGGCAGAGGTTCAGGACGCCATGGGCATGGTGTACTAGACCGATCTGCTGGCTTGAGCTTTCGATTGCTTTAGGGCGGGCGCTACGACGTCCGCCTTTTTTCGGAGCCGGACTGCTTCGGCTCCGCCCATTGCACTCCCCCGATAAACAGGAACGGGCCCGCCGGCAGTCAGTTGCCGGCGGGCCCGTTCCCGAAGTACACCGTTGAATCGCACAGAGGGGAGGAATGCGAATCAAACTCAACAGGGCAGGCTTTTTCATCGCCTATTGCCTGCTCCGTTGCTGAATACAATATAGTTCACCGTGGTTTACTTTGCAGCATCAATATTCGCCGCCATAGCTTCTCCATAAGTTAGCCCCGGTAAACCTGCAACAGAAAACCACCACAAAGGGGACAGGCACCTTTGTGGTGGTTCTGGCCACGGCAGAGCTGTTAGAGTCCGGCAGGCCAACGACAGACGGCCAGGTCGACGTGCATGGGATCGGTAAACGTCACACCCTCCCCCATTAAGAGCTCACGCTGAGCATCGGGGCCGCCAAAGGCAAAGCCCTCACAGATACGGCCGTCGGCAAACACCACGCGGTGACAGGGAATCTCGCCGGGGCGCGGATTGCTATGCAGGGCATACCCCACATACCGCGCACTTCGTGGTCGACCGGCAAGCAGCGCCACCTGACCATACGTGGCGACCATCCCCTCGGGGATCTGCTCGACCACCTCGTACACCCGTTCAAAAAAGCCCTCAGACGCCATTGCTCGCTCCCTTCCACCCTGAAAAGCATAAACCACCGCAAAGGGGACAGGCACCTTTGTGGTGGTTTATGGCAGGTCAGTTAGTTGGCGGGCTGGAAGAAGGCTACGGCTACGGCGCCAGGGCCTACGTGGGTACCGATGGTGGCGCCGATGGTGTGAACGGGCAACTCGCCCTCGGTGTGGCCAGCCCAAAGTGCCGCGCTGTCCTCGATATACTTCTTGAGCACCGCATCCGAAAGACCCGTATAGCCGAGCGCCAGCGGCATGGAAAAGTCGATGCCGCCCGCCTTTTCGACCTTTTGGTTCAGCAGGTTGCGGCCGTTCTTGGAACCGCGCGCCTTGCCCAGCTGCACGATCAGACCGTCCTCGACAGCCACCACAGGCTTTACGTTGAGCAGCGTGCCCACGGCGCCGGCCGCAGCAGACAGACGACCGCCGCGCACCAGGTACTCCAGCGTCTCGAGCAGGCCGATGACGACCACGCGGTCACGGACGGCCTCGACGGCCGCCGCGATCTGGGCCGCACTACGGCCCTCGTTCACCAGGCGCAGGGCATACTCGACCAGGACACGCTCGCCCAGAGTGACGTTATTGCTATCCACCACGTACACGTCGCCGCCCGGCGCCTCGGCAAGTGCGGTACGGGCACTCTGATTGGTGCCTGATAGCTTAGCGCCCACGGTAATAATCACAGCCTCATCGCCGGCTTCACGAACCTTGGCAATCGCCTGCGAAAACGCGTACGGGTTGACCTGGCCGGTCTTGGGCAGCTCATCGCGCTCCACGAGCATCTCGTAAAAGCGCTGGTGATCGATGTCGATGCCATCCATGTACACATCGGTGCCAAAGGTGACGGACAGCGGCAAAACGGCCAGTGCTGGGTGCTCGACCGGCGACATATCGCTTGCGGAATCGGTAATAATGCGGACGGACATAGCGAATCCTTTCTTGCGCAGGTCCCGCGCAGGGAATTTTGACAGCAAGGCCCCGGCACGGTATACGCGCTCAAACAGGACTATGCAGTTGTTAATTGGAAGCAAAAGCCTTGGCGGCCCTACAGCTCGCGTAGGGTGTTGAGAATCGTGTGCAGCGACGTATACATCTGCTCGCGCTGCTCCACACCCATAGCCTTACCGGTGGTATCGAGCACTTCGTGGATGATGCGGTCGGCCTCGCTCATGCTCTCGCCACCCAGAGCGGTCAGGCGCACCGGAGCACGATACTTAACGGCGGCATCGCCCGAATCGTCGACCTCGACGTAGCCGCCCTCCTCCAGATGCGCGAGCGTACGCGAGACGGCGGCGCGGGTCACGCCTGCCATGCGAGCCAGGTCAGCGCCAGTCAGGCCGTCCTTGCTGCGCTCAAGATAGTACAGGCACATAACGTCGGAGCCCTTAAGGCCCAGCCTTGCGCCCTCGGATGTCTTAATGCGCTGGATCTCCTTGTAGAGCCCGCTGATCAGTCCGACAAAGTCCTCGAAACGTGTCTCGTCGTTCTGCTGCATGGGAGACGACCGCCTTTCGCTTGCATAATGCTAACGGGTAAACATCTTAGTCGCATGTCCGAACCCCCGTACCCAAATATCCCAATTGTTAACCCATCAACATAAAAACCACCACAAAGGGGACGGCACCTTTGTGGTGGTTTGGGGCATCAATAGGTTCTAGGCGCCGCTACAGCTCCACGCAAGGATTGTCGCGGGTCACAAGCGTCTTAATGACAACCGTCGCTCCCAGATAGCGCTCAAGCAGCTCGGCTAAGCGATCGATCGCAGCCTGGCAATCCCCCATCCGCTCGAGCTCCACGCACTCAATCGCCAGGAACGCATCGGCCGAATTATCGGACAGCGCCGTGCGAACGCCGTCGCGCCAGTTCCAGCAGCGGCACACAGCGCCCGCATCGTCGATGTAGGCGAGCTCGCCGGGCAGCGTCGGATCGTCCGTCTCCTCGCCAAGCGGCAAGAACGCATCGCCACCGTCGGTCACCTTCAAGCGAAGGTCTCCCTCGATCGCATGCAGATCCTCGCCTCCCACGGGCAGCTCGTAGGTCAGCGACACCGTGTTGTAAATATCCACCGCGGGCGTAATGTGGCCCACCGGCTTGCCTTTGAGCACGCGTTTGAGCAAGTTCTCGATCGAGCAGCGCGCGCCTTTCTTGGTCTTGAACAGACGATAGGCCTCGCGCCATGCCTTGACCGGTGCGTTCTCGCTGATAGTGTCGCTGGTCAGATGACGCTCCGCATCGATATTGGCGCGGTCGAGCAACGCCGCAATCGCATCCACGTCCTCTTGAGGAATCTGAGCCGTGGGCTTAATGCCCTCCACGACCACAACACCGACCGCTGCCTGCGGAAACAGCTCCCAGAATGAATCCTCGGCAATAAAGCTCTTCATACGCTCTCCCTTCATTATGCGCGCCCGAGTGAGGGCGCCTAAACAAAAAGCGCCCTCACGACGGCCACCTTCAAAGTCCTACGGTGCCGTCACAAGAACGCTTGCGCTGTCCCCATCCGGAGAAGGGGACGATATGTCAGGCGTATTGTAACCCGAGTCATCCACGCGAGCAAAACCACCATAAAGGTGCCCCCTTTATGATGGTTTTGAGTCTGAGGCGACGCTAGTGGCGGAGCCCCAGCAGGCCGCGGCCGCGATGACGGGCCTCGGCGGACACCTGAGCGTGCGGGCCGGCGGCTTTGACGGACTCGGGCAGGTGCGAGTACTTCTTCTCGAAGTTCTCCTCGAACATCACTGCCAGGTTGTGCGCGGCCTCGTCATAGCGCGCGGTGCTCTGCCAGTATTGGCGCGGCACCAGGATGCCATCGGGCACGCCGTGGCACGTCGTGGGAATGTCGACGTTAAAGATGTCGTCGTGCACGAACTCGCTGTCCTCGATGGTGCCGTCGAGGGCGCGCGCGACCAGCGAGCGCGTGTAGGCAAGCTCGATGCGATGGCCCACGCCGTAGCCGCCGCCAATCCAGCCGGTGTTGACCAGGTACACGCGCGTGCGGCCGTCGGCAATGCGCTCGCCAAGCATCTTGGCGTAAACCATGGGGTCGAGCGGCATAAACGGCTCGCCGAACAGCGAAGAGAACGTGGGCGTGGGCTCGGTGACGCCGACCTCGGTGCCAGGAATCTTAGCCGTAAAGCCCGTCACAAAGTGATACATGGCGGCATCGGCCGTCAGGCGTGAGATGGGCGGCAGCACGCCAAAAGCGTCGCAAGTCAGGAACAGCACGACACTTGGAGTGGTGCCCATGCCCTTAGTCCATGCGTTAGGAATGTGCTCAACGGGATAGGCCACGCGCGTGTTGTGCGTGATCGAGATGTCGTCGTAGTTGGGCTTGCGGTTCTCGTCGAGCACCACGTTTTCGCAAATGGCGCCAAAACGGACGGCGTTGAAGATCTCGGGCTCGTGGAAGGCGTCCAGGCCCTCGCATTTTGCGTAGCAGCCACCCTCGATGTTGAAGATACCCATGTCGGACCAACCGTGCTCGTCGTCGCCGATCAGCAGGCGCGTGGGATTGGCCGAAAGCGTGGTCTTGCCGGTGCCGGACAGGCCAAAGAACACGGCGGTCTCGTGCGTGACGGGATCCATGCTGGCCGAGCAGTGCATGGGCAGCACGTCGTCCTCGACGGGCAGCAGATAGTTCATGACGCTAAAGATCGACTTTTTAATCTCGCCGGAGTAGCCGGTGCCGGCGACCAGAATCACGCGTTCCTGGAAGTTGATGACCACCGCGGCGCTGGAGTTGAGGCCCTTGATGGCGGGGTCGCACTGGTAACCGGGCGCTGCGAGCACGCAGAAGTCGGGCTCGCCGGTGCGCGCGATTTCGCGGGCAAGCGGTCGGGCGAGCATCTGCTTGATAAAGAGTGCCTGGCTGGCACGCTCGCAGGCAACGAGCAGTCGACGCGTGTGGTTGCGGTCGGCGCCTGCCATGCCGCGGGTGACGAACACGTCGCGCTCGTTGAGATAGTCGACGATGCCGGCCTTGATGGCCTCGTAGCTCTCGACAGAAAGCGGGCGGTTGACGGCGCCCCAGGCGATCTTGTCGTGCACGTCGGGCGTGTCGACGATAAAGCGATCGTTGGGAGAACGGCCGGTGCGCTCCCCCGTCTCGATCACCAGCGCGCCGTTGGATGCCATGCGGCCTTCTTCGCGGCGGATGGCGTGCTCGACGAGCTCCGCGGCGGGTAGATCGACCAGCAGGCGGGGCTGATTCTCGGCGGGATCTTCGACCAGCGTAATACCAAAGTTGGACAAAACTTCTGCAGGGGTAACACCAGGCATGGGGCCTCCTTTAAAAACGCGACACGTGGACGCGGCGCGCACTTTACTCACGTAAAGCCCGTTGTACCCGATATGCAAAAACGTTTTTGCGGCAACGGCGAAGCGCCCGCCCAACGGTCAAAAATCGCAGGCAAGCGGCCTAGTCATTGGGGACGCTTTTAAACGACTAGTCGTTGGGGGCACTCTTGAACAGGCAACATTCAAGGAATGTCCCCGGATGCCGGCACTTAGGGACGTTCCCAAAGTGCCGGCACATAAGGAACATCCCTAAGTGCCGACTACAGCGGCAGGCCTTGGCCGAGCATGGCTATGGCGCTCATCAGGACCAGCATGCCGGCAGCGTAGGGCAGCACCGCGCCCAGGAGTTCGGCATCCTTACCGCGCACGTGCACGGCGGCAAGACCAATGGCGAGGGTCTGCGGCGAGATCATCTTACCAGCGGCGACGCCCAGGGCGTTCAATGCGACCATCCAGTAGTCGCTCACACCCAGCGCAGTGGCGGCCTGGCTCTGAATGGGACCAAACAGCATGCCCGAGGACGTGCCCGAGCCGGTCACGAACGCACCGACTGCGCCGATCCACGGAGCCAGAATCGGGTAGAGACCGCCGGCGACCGCAATGCAAAACGCACTGATCGACGAAATCATGCCGGCATAGCCCATCACCTTGGCGCAGCCCAGTACCGAAAGCATCGTGATCACCGTCGGCGTCATCTGCTTCACAGTCGCGGCCAGCACCTCGCCCATCATGCGCGGCGAAGCGCCCTGAATGGCACCGCCGACAAACGCGGCCAGGAAGATCCAAACACCCGGTGTGTTAATCCACGAAAACGTAAGCGTACCGGGGTTCTCGCCGCAATACACCTGCACGTGGCTTGCAAAGGGCGCAAGCGCGGCATGCACGGCGGGCACCAGGTTGGACGTACCCAGCAGCAGTACAAAAATCAGAATGAAGCACGACCAGGCCGAAAGCGCCGATTTAACGGTGAGCTGTTCGCCGGCCTCGATATTCATATGGAAGCGCGCGTCCAGATGCCCCGACTTCTCGGCACGCATGGCAAGCGCAGCTGTCAGCGCGAGCGACACGATGGAGCCCACGACCACGGCAAGCTCAGGGCCCACAAACATGGCAACGACCAGAGCCGCGCCGACAAACGACACGCCGGAGAGCAACGCCACGCCGGCAACACCGTGCAGACGCTCGCCCACACTCGCGGCATTGCCCTGGTCATCGGCAACACGGCCCGCAACCAGCACAATAAATAGCGGCATCACCACAAAGAACGGTGCGAGCTGCACCAGCTGAACGGTCGCTAGGTGAAGGGAATCCAAACCCACCAGGTCGGCAACGGACACCGTGGGGATGCCGATGGAGCCGTAGGGCGTGGGCACGCCGTTGGCCAGCAGGCAGATGAGCACGGCAGGCACGGCCTCAAAGCCCAGGCCCGCGAGCATGCCGGCGGGAATGGCGACAGCGGTACCGAAGCCGGCCATGCCCTCCATAAAGCCACCGAAGCACCAAGCCACGAGCAGCGCCAGCAGACGGCGGTCGCTGCTGATGGAGGTGATCATGCTGCCGATCACGTCCATGGCGCCCGTACGAACGCACAGGTTATACGTGAACACCGCGGCGATGATCACCAGGACGATGGGCCACAGAGCCATCAAAAAACCTTCGAGCGAGGCGGTCGCGATCTGCGCTGCCGGCAGGTGCCACCATGCGAAGGCAAGCAAGCACGAAAGGACAAACGATCCGATAGCGGCCTTCCAAGCTGGCCATTTAAAGCACAGCAGCATCACGACCAGCCAAATAATCGGCACAAGAGCCAGTAAGAATGCGGCGACGTCCATAGGTAGAAGCTCCTTGGTGCCGCGTGGGCGGCATCGGGGGTGTCACAAAACTTCAACAGGATACCGCACGTTTACCGACAAATTTCAGCCGCCTGCCGAAAATATTGAACAATCCGTTCAAAAACACGAGCGAACACCGTCGCGTCTATACTAAAGCGCAGCAATAGAAAGGACTCCGCTTTGAGCATCACGCCCCTCGATAGCATTCGCCGCGCCATTGCCCGTCACAACGGCGTCTCCAACCCCGCTGCATCGAAAGACGGCGCCGCGAAGGCCCAGGGCGGCCGCATCGAGAACGGCCTCTTCCCTGCCTCGCACACTGCCGAGGAACTCGCACGCATCCAAGAGCTGAGTCAGCGCAACGCCGGCGGGCCCGATAGCAGCCAAGCCACACGTCGCCGGCGCGAACGCGATCGAGAGCCCGGCCCCGTCCGCCGCATGGTCAACGCTTGGTGGAACCGTCTGCTCGGCGCCGTCTACGGCGGCGGCTTCTCCATGCAGGAGGCGGAATACGAGGAGCACGCCACCAGTCGCGACTATTTTTGGAACGCCCTCGGCACCGCCGTGTGGGGTTTGGCGTTTCCGCTGCTCACCATCGTGTCTACGCAACTCGTGGGCGCCGAAGAAGCAGGCAAATTCTCCATCGCCTTTGTCACCGGCACGCTCATCATGATCGCGTGCAACTACGGCGTGCGCAATTTCCAGGTCTCGGACATCGACGAAAAGACGTCCTTTGCCTCTTACCAGCTCAACCGCTGGATCTGCGGAGCGCTCGCGCTGGCATGCGGCCTGGTATACAGCAGCGCCCGCGGCTACGATGCGCAGATGGCCACAATCGGCCTGGGCGTCTACCTGTATAAGGCGATCGACGGCATTGCCGACGTGTACGAGGGCCGCCTGCAGCAGGCCGACAAACTCTACCTGGCCGGCATGAGCCAAACGCTACGATCCGTCGGCGTCATCGCGGTCTTTAGCGTGGCACTGTTCCTCACGCGCAGCATGCCCATCGCCGCCATGGCCATGGGTGTCACCGCCATCGCCTCACTCGTGCTGGTCACCGCGCCGCTCGCCCTGCTCGAAACCGAAAAATCGCGCCGCGTGAGCCTGCGCGAGGTCGGTCACCTGTTTATCCAGTGCGCCCCGCTTTTTGGTGCGCTGTTCCTGTTCAACCTTATCGAGAGCATGCCCAAGTTCGTGATGGAAGGCACGCTGGCCTACAAGTATCAGCTGTACTTTAATGCCCTGTTCTTTCCAGCGCAGGCCATTTTGTTGAGCATCGGATTTGTCTATAAACCGCAGCTTCTGCGTCTGTCGAGCATTTGGGCTAATCCTCGCAAGCGTCGTCGCTTTGACCTGATTATTGTTGCCGTTATGGCGCTGATCGTGGTCATCACCGGCGTGTGCGCCGCATTTATGGCAGGCCCCGGCATTCCCCTCATGAGCTTTATGTACGGCCTCAGCTTTGAGCGCTACCGTACGCTGGCGCTGCTGATGGTCGTCGCCGGCGGCGTCACCGCGGCCATCGACTTTATCTACGCCATCATCACGGTGCTGCGCCACGCCGGCGACGTCACCAAGGTCTACCTGATCTGCTTTGCCGTGAGCGTGGTGCTCCCGGTGATTCTGATCAATCTGCTCGGCCTGATGGGCGCCGTCGTGAGCTACCTGGCCATCATGTCGCTACTGCTGGTGCTGCTGATTATCGAGTACGCCCACATCCGCCAACGCATAGAGAGGGACCGAAATCCGTACGGCGCCTAATTCGAATCAATTTGAAGAAAAGAAACGTCGATGTTTTGGCACCAACCTCTTGCGCCGTTATTCCCCGGGGCGAATATTAGCGTAGAACTCCGCCCCGTCGTCCAGGCGCAGGATGCCCACGCGGCCGAACTCGGAGCCGGTGGCGGCGGCGCAGTCGATGTCGATGCGATCGGGCACACCGGCAGTGTCCTCGCCGCCCAAGCGCACGATCTGCCCGCGTCCCGATTCCTCATCGAGCCCCGCCAGACCACCGACCTCGCAATAGCGCCCAAGCGATACCGTGGGCGTGTGGCCGCTCACCACGACCGGGCCCTTGCCCTCGGCAGAAAGCAGCCCGGTCGGCACATCCCAATAGCCGTGACGAATCCATAGCAGGTCATCGGACGACTGCACCGCGAGCATCTGCTGCAGCAGCTCGCGATCGGCACCCACCGCTCCGACGCCATCGGCACAATCGACGCCATGCTCAAGCAAAAACGCGCGCGCCGCCTTCATCTCGATTCCAGCATGTACCAGCAGATACGGGCGCTCCTCGGTCTCGACCACCGCGTAGAGCGGCAGCGCGGCCATCCATCGCACGAGCTCCTCATATGCCTCAAATTCCATGTCGTTGAGCTGCTCGCGCGTCGTCCAGCCACCGTTGATATCCCAGGTCTCGGCATCGAGCGGATCCTGACCAATGATGGCATCGAGCATGATCTGCTCGTGATTGCCCTTGAGCACGTGGGCGTTGGGCAGCGAGCGCACGAGCTTAATAACGCCGACCGGATCGGGCCCGCGATCGATCATGTCGCCCAGCACGTACAGCGTGTCGTCGGACGTCAACGAGATCTTAGACAGGGCCTCGTCAAGCGCACGCACGTGCCCGTGAGCATCAGATGTCACATAGATCGCCATGGTACGCCTCTCCTTGCATTGCGGCCGAAGCCCGGTGCCGCAACTAAAACTTCAAGTTGAACTTAAACGTTACCCATTGTACTCCGTTGCAATAAAGCTGGAAAGGGTTTCCGAGCAGAGGCAAAGACGGCAGCCGTCTATGCCGATATCGCGCACGCCCGCAATCCAACCCCATAAACCCACCATCTTTGGGTACAAATAACCGCAGACAACTGACCGTGCCACGCCAACCACCCAGGAGCGGACACTCCCTATGAACCAGATTCTTCTCTTTATCGGCCTCGTCATTATTCTGTGCCTGACCATCAAACCCGTCGGCAGAAAACTCCCCTTCCCCACCCTGCTCATCTTTATCGCGCTCGGCATGCTGTTGGGCGTCAACGGCCCGGCGCACATCGACTTTAGCGACTACGCACTCACCGAAACCATCTGCAGCACGGCGCTGCTGTTCATCATGTTCTACGGCGGCTTTAACACCAATATCGACCGCGCCAAGCCCGTCGCTGCGCCGGCGGTGCTGCTGAGCACGCTCGGCGTCGTCATCACTGCCGGTATCACCGGCGTGTTCGCCCACTCTGTGCTGGGCTTCGACTGGATCGACGGCCTGCTGCTGGGATCGGTCGTGGCGTCGACCGATGCGGCGAGCGTCTTTAGCGTGCTGCGCGAGCACAGCCTGTCGCTGAGGGGCGGCACCGACTCGCTGCTCGAGGTCGAATCGGGCTCCAACGACCCCGTCGCCTACATGCTCACCGCCGTGCTCGCCACACTCGCGGCCGGCGGCGACATCAACATTCCCACACTGCTGGCCAAGCAGATTATCCTGGGCGCGGGCCTGGGCCTTGCCATCGGCTGGGCGGCGGGCCGCCTGATTGAACGCGCGCACGCAACGGCCAAGGACGCGCAGACCATCTTTTTGTTCGCCGTGGCCATCGTCGCCTACGCGCTGCCGAGCTACCTGGGCGGCAACGGCTTTTTGGCTGTATACCTGGCCGGCATTGTGCTGGGTGCCAGCGACATCGCCGGCAAAGTCGAGATGGCGCACTTCTTTGACACCCTCACCGAGATGGCAGAGATGACCATCTTCTTTTTGCTGGGCCTGCTCGTTACACCCGCACGCCTGCCGCAAATGCTGCTACCGGGCCTGGCACTCATGGCGTTTATGCTCTTTGCGAGCCGCCCCATCGCCGTAGGCATGCTGCTGGCGCCGTTTAGGACGAACCCTCGCCAGGTTGCACTCGTAAGCTGGGCGGGTCTGCGCGGAGCAGCTTCGGTCGTCTTTAGTCTCTTTGCCGTGGTGGCCGGCGTTCCCGGCGGACACGACCTATTTGACCTGGTGTTTGTGATTGCCGTGTCGAGCATTGTGGTGCAGGGCTCGCTGCTGCCGGCGGTGGCGAAGAAGCTCGATATGATCGATGCGACCGGCGACGTGCGCCGCACCTTTAACGACTACCGCGACGAAGACGGCATGTCGTTTGTAAAGCTCAAGGTGGGCGCGGGACATCCGTTTGCCGGTCGCTCGCTCGCCGACATTGGCAGCGCGACGAACATGCTCGTAGTCCTGGTGCTGCGCGACGGCGCGCACCCGGTACTACCCAACGGCGATACCGTGATTGAGGAAGGAGACCTTCTGGTTATGGCTGCCCCGACGTTTGAAGAGCGTGCCGAGGTTACGCTGCGCGAGGTCACCGTGACACCCCACGGTCGCCTGGCGGGACTGCGCCTGCGCGATGTGCCGCAAGGCAAGCATCCGTTTATTGTGGTGATGCTCAAGCGCGACGGCCAAACGATCATCCCCGACGGCAACACCCTAATATACGCCGGCGACGAAGCCGTCATCGCCACGCTCGCGTCGTAGCCATCCCCACCCATAAGTTGCGGTGAAATAGGGATTGAATAGGCCTCTGAACAGCCATTTCAGTCCCTATTTCACCGCAACTTATTGAGGGGATGGATTGAAAAACATTTGAATTGACACCGAAAATCAGAACCACCCTTAAAAAGGGTGGTTTGCTCTTAGGGTATAACCCACGGGC
>CAUFMB010000049.1 GCA_959026535.1 uncultured Collinsella sp.
GGCGAGTTAGCCGGCAGGTCGGCATGTCAATCCTGGTCTAACAGAGCCTTTTTTAATCCCCGTCCCAGAAAAATCATTATGCATAGAAAGTCATAATTATCATTTCGTAAACATTTCGATGAAATTAACGCCATGAGGCATACTTGCGGTTACAATACCGCGAGGCCTAACTACACACCTTTAAGCCGGTCCTGTGAGACCGGGAAGGAGAATTATGGCGAACAACCATACCGCGGGCGCTGCCGCCCGCACCTTCGCGCCCAGCGAGCTTTGCCAGCGCATGCTGGCCAAAACCAGCAAGGGCACCTGCGGTCCCTGCATCCTGTATCTTGAGGATGGGACCATTTTTTATGGACGTGCATGCGGCGCCGAGGGCACCGCGACCGGCGAAGTCTGCTTCAACACCTCGCTCGAGGGCTACTTTGAGGTCATGACCGACCCGAGTTATGCCGGCCAAATCGTAACCATGACCTATCCGCAGATCGGCAACTACGGTATCGACGAGACCGACGTCCAGTCGGCCTTCCCCGGCGACGCCGTGCGCCCCGCGAGCGCTCCGGCTATGTGCGGCATGATCGTTCGCGACATGTGCGCCACGCCTTCCAACTGGCGCTCGGCCGTCAGCGTGCCGGAGTACCTGCGCGCCCACGGCATCGTCGCTATCGAGGGTGTCGACACCCGCGCTCTGGTGCGCCATCTGCGCGACAATGGTTCCAAGATGGGCATTATCTCGACCGAGATCTTCGACGTCGACGAGCTTGCCGAGCGTCTGGCCGCAGCGCCCACGCTGGTAGGCGAGAACCTGGTCAAGACCGTAAGCTGCCCCGCGCCTCACGAGTTTGTGGCCGTCGACCTACCTGCCACGCATGACTTTGCGCTTTCGGCTGCCGCTCCTGCCCGTCACAAAGTGGTCGCCTACGACTGCGGTGTGAAGCGCGGCATTCTGGAGGGTCTGGTCCGCGCCGGCTGCGACCTTACTGTCGTGCCGTGGGATACGCCCGCGAGTGAGGTGCTCGACATGAATCCCGATGGCGTCTTTTTGTCCAACGGCCCTGGCGACCCCGACGCCGTGGTGGAGACCTACGAGCAAGTGCAGCAGCTGATCGGCAAGGTGCCGGTCTTTGGCATTTGCCTTGGTCACCAGATGATCAGCCTGGCCTGCGGCGCCCAGATGGAAAAGCTTAAGTTCGGTCACCGCGGTGGCAACCAGCCGGTCATGAACCTGGTAAGCCGTCGCGTGGAGATCACCGCGCAAAACCATGGCTTTGGCCTGCTGTTCCCCAGCTTGGGCAAGCTTGTCCCCGAGCTTTCCGGCGGCGAGACCGAGCATGCGGCCGATGGAGATCTGCGCATCTGGGTGCGCCGCGGAATCGCGCCGGTCGTGATGAACGAGCGCTTCGGCCGCATTCGCCTGACGCACGTGAACCTCAACGACGGCACCGCCGAGGGCATCCAGCTGCTCGATGCCCCGTGCTTCTCGGTCCAGTACCACCCCGAGGCCTCGCCTGGCCCCACCGATGCCCACTATCTCTTTACCGCCTTTACGCGACTCATGGACGGCGAGGAGAACTACCTGGACATCGACACCGCGAAGGACCGCCTTGCCGGCTGGAACTTTGCTGAGTCCGAGACCGCTGAGACCGAGGAGAACTAACATGCCGAAACGTACTGACATCAAGCGTATCCTCGTCATTGGTTCGGGCCCCATCGTCATTGGTCAGGCTTGCGAGTTCGATTACTCCGGCGCCCAGGCCTGCAAGGTGCTCAAGGAAGATGGCTTTGAGGTTATCCTGGTCAATTCCAACCCGGCGACCATCATGACCGACCCGGGCTTGGCCGACCGCACCTATGTCGAGCCCATCACTGCCGAGTTTATCGAGCGCGTGATCAAGAAAGAGCGCCCGGACGCGCTGCTGCCCACGCTGGGCGGCCAGACCGGTCTGAACGCCGCCGTCGAGCTGGCAAAGGACGGTACGCTCGACAAGTACGGCGTCGAGATGATCGGCTGCGACCTGGCCGCTATCGAGCGCGGCGAGGACCGCAAGCTCTTTAACGAGGCCATGGCCGAGATTGGCCTGGAGGTCGCGCGCTCGGGCTATGCCTACAGCGTGGCCGACGCCGAGGCCATCGCCGAGCGCGTGGGCTATCCCTGCGTACTGCGCCCGAGCTTTACCCTCGGCGGCGCCGGCGGCGGCATCGCTCACACCCACGAGGAGCTCGTCTCCATCGTGAGCCAGGGCCTGGAGCTCTCGCCTGCCCACGAGGTGCTGGTCGAGGAGTCCATCGAGGGCTGGAAAGAGTATGAGATGGAGGTCATGCGTGACCACGCCGGCAACGGCATCATCGTGTGCTCCATCGAGAACCTTGACCCCATGGGCGTGCATACCGGCGACTCCATCACCGTGGCGCCGGCGCAGACGCTCTCCGACCTTGAGTATCAGCGCATGCGCGTGGCCTCGCTCGCCATTCTGGAGAAGATCGGCGTCGAGACCGGTGGCTCCAACGTGCAGTTTGCCGTGAACCCCAACACCGGCCGCCTGATTGTCATCGAGATGAACCCGCGCGTGAGCCGCTCGTCCGCGCTGGCCTCCAAGGCCACGGGTTTCCCCATCGCCAAGGCCGCCGCTCGCCTGGCCGTGGGCTATACGCTCGACGAGATCGTCAACGACATCACCAAGGCTACGCCCGCCTGCTTTGAGCCCACAATCGACTACTGCGTCGTCAAGGTGCCGCGCTTTGCCTTCGAGAAGTTCAAGGGCACTGATCCTACGCTCACCACGCGCATGAAGGCCGTGGGCGAGATTATGGCGATCGGCCGCACCTTTGAGGAGGCCTTTGGCAAGGCCATGCGTTCGCTGGAGGACGGGCATCAGGGCATTTGTGCCGGTGGCAAGGAAGGTGCCGACAAACTGAGCGACGATGAGCTCGCTCAAGCCGTGGCAACCCCGACCGAGCACCGCATCTTCTTTGTGGTCGAGGCCCTGCGCCGTGGCTGGGACATCGCTCGCATCCATGCCATCTGCGGTATCGATCCGTGGTACCTCAACCGTATCAACGACATGGTGCAGGTCCAGGAGAGCATCCGCGGCCTGCGTGTGGAGGATATCGACGCCGACGCGATGCGCCTGCTCAAGCAGTACGGCACAAGCGACGCCGAGATCGCCGCACTGACCGGCTCGGACGAGCGCTTTGTGCGCGCCTACCGCAAGGGCCTGGGCGTGGTTCCCAGCATGAAGACGGTCGATACCTGCGCTGCGGAGTTCTCGAGCGCCACGGAGTACCACTACAAGACGTACGAGAACATCTACCGCACGAGCCCGGATGCCAAGAAGTGCGTGGCTCCCGACGAGACCACGCCGACGGACAAGCCCAAGGCGATGATTCTGGGCGCCGGCCCCAACCGCATTGGCCAGGGTATCGAGTTCGATTACTGCTGCGTGCACGCGAGCTACGCGCTGGCGGCCCGCGGCTTCGAGACCATCATGGTCAACTGCAATCCCGAGACCGTCTCGACCGACTACGACACGTCCGACCGCCTGTACTTTGAGCCGCTCACCTACGAGGACGTCATGGATGTCATCGATGTTGAGCGACCCGACGGCGTCGTGGTGACGCTCGGCGGCCAGACTCCGCTTAAGCTGGCGCGCATGCTCGAGGAAAGCGGCGTGAACATCATGGGCACCAAGCCCGATGCCATCGACTTTGCCGAGGACCGCGAGCGCTTTGCCGCCCTGCTCGACAAGCTGGGCATTATGTATCCGCCGGCGGGCCAGGCAACCTCGTTTGAGGAGGCCGAGGCCGTGGCCGCGCATATTGGCTACCCGCTGCTGGTGCGTCCGAGCTACGTGCTGGGCGGCCGCGGCATGATGATCGCCTACGATGCCGAGCATCTGCGCGATTACATGGCCGAGGCTGCGCGCATTAGCCCCGACTACCCGGTGTATCTGGATCGCTTCTTGGAGGGTGCGATCGAGTCCGATGTCGACGCCCTGTGCGATGGCGAAGAGGTCTACATCGGCGGCATTCTGGAGCATATCGAGGAGGCCGGCATTCACTCCGGCGACTCTGCGACCTGCATTCCGCCGTTCAGCTTTAGCGAGAGCCTGCAGGCAAAGCTTCGCGAGACCACGCGCCGCATCGCGATGGCGCTGGGCGTACGCGGCCTGGTCAACGTGCAGTACGCCATCAAGGGCGAGACCGTTTACGTGATCGAGGCCAACCCGCGTGCCAGCCGCACCGTGCCGTTTATCTCCAAGGCCACCGGCGTGCCGCTGGCCAAGTGCGCGGCGCGTATCATGGCGGGCGATTCCATCGCGAGCCTGGGCCTGCCGAGCGACGAGCGTCAGCTGGACTGGTTCTGCATGAAGGAAGCCGTTATGCCCTGGGGCCGTTTCCCGGGAGCCGACGTTATCCTGGGACCCGAGATGAAGTCGACGGGCGAGGTCATGGGTATCGCCAAGAGCTATCCCGAGGCATACGCCAAGACGCAGCTGGCGATCGATTACAAGCTGCCCGACCCGAGCGCCGGCAAGGTGTTCATTAGCGTGTGCGACCGCGACAAGCGTCATATCCTTTCGGTTGCGCGTATCCTTCGCTACCTGGGCTTTGATATCTGCTCCACCGAGGGTACGGCGCGCGTGCTGCGTGGCGGCAACGTGACGTGCGAGGTCGTGGAGAAGATTAGCGGCCCGCACGACGGCGAGCGCCCCAACATCGGCGACCTCATCGCCGATAGCAAGATCGCGGTAATCATCAACACGCCGTACGGCCCGGGTTCGCGTGGCGACGGCTATCTGTTGCGTACCGAGGCAGTGCGCCGCGGCGTGACCTGCGTGACGGCGATGTCCGCGGCCAACACATACGTGAGTGCCATCGAGGCCGTGCGCGAGGACCAGCAGGGTCACGGCAGCGCCAACGACATGGGCATGGACGTCATCGCCCTGCAGGACCTGCCGCAGCACACGGTGTAGTGTGACCTGTCCGGCCGGGGCGGGAGGGGCCGAGATTTCCCCCTTTCGCTCCGGCTGCAAGCAGAGTCGCTCAGGAGGAAACTCGGCCCCTCCCGCCCCGGCCTGCGGTGACTTGGCTGCACCGTGTACTGCCGAAGGGGCTTTGCGCGATGACTAGGGCTGAATAAAAAAGTGAGTGTGGGATCCGCCGTTCATTCGAACGGCGGATCCCACGTTAATATTTCAGCCAACGTACGTCATGGCAATTCCCGGTAGGTCCCCGGGTGCCCCGCGGCGGGCTGGGTTTATTGTCTGAGCGACTTTGCGAAGCAAGGGGAGCGAAGATAAAAACCCAGCCCGCCGCGGGGCACCCGGGGACCGCAGGGACGGGAGCAGCTATACTACTCTCAGTAGTTAAGGGTCGCGGATCCGCCGCGTCGCCGCTCTCAACAGGAGGTCTTTGTTTATGGCAGATCAAAAGCCGGTCGTCGGGATCATCATGGGTTCCAAGTCCGATCTGGGCGTTATGGAAGGCTGCACCGCCGAGCTCGAGGCGCTTGGTGTGCCCTATGAGCTCGTCATTGCGAGCGCACACCGCACGCCGGCGAAGGTCCACGAGTGGGCCTCGACTGCCGCCGATCGCGGTATCAAAGTGATTATCGCCGCCGCCGGCAAGGCTGCTCACCTGGGCGGTGTCGTGGCTGCGTTTACGCCGCTGCCGGTCATCGGCGTGCCTATGAAGACGAGTGACCTGGGCGGTATGGATTCGCTGCTGTCGATGGTGCAGATGCCTTCGGGCGTGCCCGTGGCCTGCGTTGCCATCAACGGCGCCAAGAACGCCGCCATCTACGCCACGCAGATTCTAGGCGCTTGCGGCCCCGAGTACCGCAAGGTTATCGAGAAGATGAAGCAGGAGATGGCCGACGCCTAGGCGTTCCGCCGTTTCACCGCAGTATAAGGAGAGCCATGTCTGACTATCAGGGAAAACGATTCAAGGCTTCTCAGATTCCCGATCCGTCGAAGCCGGGTGCTGCCCATGCGGCACAGCAGGGTCGGACATCCTCTCCTCAGCAGCCGCGCGCGCCGCGCCCCGTGATGCCGGCGACGCATCGTCGACAGGACGCGCCAGCCGCATATCGACCTTCATCTTATAGCAACGCTAAGAAGCCGCCCCGGTCTTCATCGCATGCCGCGCCGTCGGATTACACCGAGCCGCCGCGCAAAAAGCGCCGCTCCATTATTCCCATTCTGCTCATCATCATCGGCATCGGCCTGATTGTCGCCGCCGCCGCTATCTTTATCAATGCTCAGATTGGCTATAAACAGGCAAGCGATTCGTACCAGAAAATCGAGAAGCAATATGTAAGCGATAAGGACGCCAGCGGCGTGCCGATTATCGACTTCGATGCACTTGCCCAGACAAATCCCGAGGTTGTGGGTTGGATTTACGCGCCGGGAACCAACATCAACTATCCCGTGGTGCAGACCAACAACAACTCCAAATACCTCAACACGCTGTTCGACGGTACGGCCAATGCATCCGGGGCCATTTTCCTGGATAGCAATGACACCGCGCCGGGCATGGTGGATCAGCAGACCACGATCTACGGCCACCACATGAATGACGGGTCGATGTTCAACGTGATTTCGGACACCACTGATCAGGCAACGTTCGATAGCATCGAGTTCGTGTATTACATCACACGGGATGCTACGTATAAACTGCGACCACTGGCGACCAAAGTTGTCGAGGACACGTATGCCAAGGCGCGCACGACCAATTTTGAGGGCGACGACGGGCTCAAGAACTACCTGTCCGAGATGCTCGACGGTGCCTCTGCCGTGGCGAGCGATGCCATCGATCGTGCCGCTTCGGCAACCAAGGTCGTAACGCTTGTGACCTGTCGTTCGTTATCGCTGAGCAACACACGTGCCGTCATGGTGCTCACGCCGGTCGAGGAATAGATTATGGGCTACTCAATGACGGTGAAAGGAGAAATGATGCTTGAGAACGGCAAATCGATGCCTTCGGTTGATGCTTGGCTGCGCGAAGCCAAGGCCGATGTTTCGGCGGCTGATTGTGGGATGTACCTGACACACAACGGCGTGGTGCGCGCGACGCCCAAGGCCGAAGCGCGCGGAGTCGAGACCGATGGCGTGGCGCCAGGCCACAAGGTGGGCGGCATGGTGTTTGGCTTCGATGCCGAAAAGGTGCAGGCCGCTATCGAGGCGACGCGCACGATGCCGGGTATCGGCTATGTGCGCGTGTGGCTGGCGAGCGGCGAGCTTACCGTGGGCGACGACATCATGCTCGTGCTCATTGGCGGAGACATTCGCCCGCATGTGGTCGATGCGCTGCAGTCGCTCGTCGGCACCATCAAGAACGAGTGCGTGAGCGAGGTCGAGCGCGAGGCGTAAGGCCTCGTCGGCAATCCGAGTCTGTCTATAGCGAAAGCCCGCCGGCAGTTCATGTAGATCTGCCAGCGGGCTTTGATGTGTTGGAGCTATTTTGCTCTGGCGTTTGCTACACGCGTGTGGCGTCCTTGGGGCTCATGGTCATACTCTGAAAACGGTTCTCCATATATTCGTTATCGAAATGCTTGTCATAGAACTGTGCGACGGGAATATTTCGAACGGTTCCGTTGACGCGCTGATACCAATAGTCGAGCGATTGCAACGTCATGACGCCGTCGATCAACATGACGGCGGTCAGGATGACGGTAGCAGAGTAGCGGCGTTTCCATGGAATCATATTGATGAGCTTAAGCAGGCGCGGCAGCAAGACCTTGATCCAGATGAGGCCACCCAGGCCCCACATGCAGGCAAACGGCGTGCATGTGCGTCCCCCGGTCAATACCGCGATGGGATCGGGCATGCCGAATAGCCTAATGTGTGAATAGCTCCACGACACCACGCCAAATGAGGTCTGCATAAACCAGCCTACAAACACCTCGAAAGCGCCGCCGATCAGGGCACTTACCAGGAAAATGATCAGAGGATTCTTTTTATAGAAGCGGTTGAGCGCCATGGTCATGAGCACCGCGCCAAATCCGTAGATGGGGCTAAAGGGGCCAAATAGCATACCGGCACGGTCCTGATAGACGCCGGGATCGACGACGACCATATGCCAGACTTCCTCGAGAATGAGACCTAACACGCTGCAGACGAAGAATACCCAGAACAGGTTGAAGTAGTTGAGCTTGATGTAGCCCTCGCCGGTTTCGTCGCGGCCGAGCATCCCCTCGGCGGCGGCATCGCGGTCGAGCATCTCTTGCAGACGGCGCTGCAGTTCGCGCTCCTGGCGTAGCGTGGGGTCGACGGTGGCCGACAGCGCAATGAGGATGACAAGCTGGACGGCGGGGCGCAGCAGGAAGGGTCCGATGCCCTGGAGCATCACGTCAACTAAAAGCTCCACGACGGTAAATGCGATGAGGACGTAAGACAGGCGGGCGGCATTGCGCCGCTGGTCCTTGATGAGGTCCAGGCCAAAGACGATCAAGATGATCGCGCTTGCCGCCGAGAGCATAATGCCGGCGACGATAAGGCCAACCGCGACTAGGGTGTTATCACCGAGCTTAGCGGCGACGTTGCCGTTAATGAGTGCGGTGATGACCTGCCACATAAAGACGGCGACTGACGGGAGCGTGCCCACGCCAGATAGGGTGCACAGGACTGCGTAGACCTTGATGATAAGGGGGATCTTCTTGGCCTCCGTGGTGCTGGGGACACTGGGGTCGAGTTGATTTCGATCCATACGCTACCTTTCTCGTCTTGTAGTAGCCTACAAGGATACGCCGACGACCAGCTAAAAGACAGGACGAACGTCCCAATTGCAACAATGTAGCCCCTAGCGCGGGCGAGACACGGCGCACGGGAAGTCTTCGAGGCCGTTGCCCCTGAGAGTGGACTACCCAATAAAATGTTTGGTCGCAAAACGGATAATAAGCTCGGTGGGCTTTTAAAAAGCGCTGCTCATGCGCGGGGGAGCGCGTCGCGCCGTGCGTATAATAAGGCGGGTAACGCCAAAATACGAGGCTCTGAGGGGATGCCATGTCTCAAGAAACCATCCACGCGGCCGAGCGTGCCGCGGGACAGGTGAACGCCATGTCGACGTATGATCCGGACTCTGACCAGCTGCATGAGGAATGCGGCGTTTTTGGTGTCTGGGCGCCCGATCGCGACGTGGCTCGACTGACGTACTTTGGCCTGCGTGCACTGCAGCATCGCGGCCAAGAATCGGCGGGAATCGCCGTTGGTGACGGCGGTACGGTTATGGTCCGCAAGGATCTGGGCCTGCTCGACCGCGTGTTCTCCAATGCCGACTTGTCGACGCTCTCCGGTCAGCTGGCCGTGGGTCATGTGCGCTACGGCACCGCCGGCGCCAAGAGCTGGGAAGCCTCTCAGCCGCACCTCTCTACCATCAATAGCGTCATTATCGCGCTCGCGCACAACGGCACCCTCGTCAACACCGACGAGCTGCGTCGCCAGCTGATCGAGCTGGGCGTACCGTTCCTCTCCAACTCGGATTCCGAGGTCGCGACCAAACTCATCGGCTACTTTACTCAGCGTACTGGCCATCTGCGCGAGGGCATTCGCAAGACCATGGAGCTCGTGCGCGGCGGCTACGCCATGACGCTCATCAACGAGCAGGCGCTCTACGCATTCCGCGATCCGCACGGCATTCGCCCGCTCGTGCTGGGCAAGCTGGTGGATGAGGGCCTGGACCAGGCCGATGCCGCATCCGTTTCGCAGCTGCCGTCGCAGGACGGCGCCGCGACGGTCGACGCCACCACCCATGTCACGCGCGCCGGCGGCTGGGTCGTTGCCTCCGAGACCTGCGCGCTCGATATCGTGGGCGCCGAGTACGTCCGCGACGTCCGTCCCGGTGAGATTTTGCGCATCAGCGCCGAGGGCCTTGTGTCCGAGCAGGGCGTGCCTGCCGCCGAAGAGCCTGCTAACTGCATTTTTGAGCAGGTCTACTTTGCTCGCCCCGATTCCATCATGAACGGCAAGAGCGTCTACGCCTGCCGTTATGACATGGGTCGTCAGCTGGCACATGAGGAGCCCGTCGAGGCCGACCTGGTCATCGGCGTGCCCGACTCCGGCCTGCCGCCCGCGGAGGGCTATTCGCACGAGAGTGGCATTCCCTTTGGCGAGGGCCTCATCAAGAACCGCTATGTGGGCCGTACGTTTATCGAGCCTACGCAGGAGCTGCGTGCCATGGGCGCGCGTATGAAGCTCAACCCGCTGCGTGACAACATCGAGGGCAAGCGCCTGGTCGTCATCGACGACTCCATCGTGCGCGGTACCACCATGGTGCAGCTCGTCAAGATGCTGCGCAACGCCGGCGCCAAGGAGATTCATATCCGCATCAACTCGCCCGAGGTCATCTGGCCGTGCTTCTACGGTATCGATACCGACGTGCAGTCGCAGCTTATCAGCGCCAACAAGACGGTCGACGAGATTTGCGAGTATATCGGCGCCGATTCGCTGGCCTTCCTTTCGGTCGAGGGCCTGCTTAAGGTCATGCCCAAGGGCGGTTACTGCGATGCGTGCTTTACCGGCCGCTACCCCGTGGCGATTCCCGAGAGCTTTGGCCGCGACAAGTTCATGGAGGGCTTTAAGCCCCGCAACCTGGACAAGCCGCTGCACTTTGATGACGACGCCGTGGTCGAGAAATACGACGATCGCAGCTGGGAAGAGGAACACGGCGAGGCCTAAAACCTGCCAAAAAGGGACAGGTTTATTTTGGTAGGTTTTACCTGCTGTTTTGTTGATATGACGGCGCGCGTTGTTATGGCGCGCGCCGAAATGAACGCAACTATGAGCACCGTTTGGCGCCCGGGCGGCGCCACGGTAGTGGGAGAGGAAGGCTCAGATGAGCGACAGCAAGCATGTGACGTATGAGGATGCCGGCGTCGATACCGCCGAGGGCGGCCGCGCCGTTGACGCTATTAAGCAGATGGTTAAGGACACCAACCGTCCCGAGGTCATCGGCGGCATCGGTGGCTTTGGTGGCCTGTTCTCGGCTGCCGCGCTTAAGGATATGGAAGACCCGATTCTGATTAGCGGTACCGACGGCGTGGGCACCAAGCTCGTGCTCGCCCAGATCATGGACCGTCACGAGACGGTGGGCCAGGACCTGGTTGCTATGTGCGTCAACGACATTCTGGCTTCGGGTGCCGAGCCGCTGTTCTTCCTGGACTACGTTGCCATCGGCCACATCGAGGCCGAGCACATGGCAAAGATCATCAAGGGTGTGGCCGACGGCTGCAAGCTCGCGGGCTGCGCGCTCGTGGGCGGCGAGATGGCCGAGCACCCCGGCGTCATGGCTCCTGCCGACTACGACCTTGCCGGATTTACCGTGGGCGTCGTCGACCGTCCCAAGATGCTCGACCCCGCGAATGTCCGTCCCGGCGACGTGATCCTGGGCCTGCCTTCCACCGGCGTGCACTCCAACGGCTACTCGCTCGTGCGTAAGGTCATTGGCGTCGACGGTATTAAGCCGGGCACGCCCGAGGCCGCCGCTAAGGCCGAGGAGCTGAGCCGTCCGCTCGAGGAACTCGGCGGCGCATCGCTGGCAGACGCCCTGTTGGCCCCCACGCGCATCTATGTCAAGCCGATTCTGGAGCTGCTGCGCGGTGGCGCTCCGGTGCACGCCATCGCCCATATCACTGGCGGCGGTATTACCGAGAACCTCAACCGCGCGCTCGCCGACGACGTCGACGCCGTGGTCACCCGCAACGGCGCCGAGATGGGTTGGGACGTTCCGCCCGTCATCACCTACGTGTCGCGCCAGGCCGAGCTCGCGCCCAACGAGGCATGCAAGACCTTCAACATGGGCGTTGGCCTGTGCCTGATCGTCGCCCCCGAGGACGAGGTTGCCGTGACCGAGGCCCTGGTCGCGCTGGGCGAGAAGCCGTTCCGCGTGGGCGAGTGCGTCGAGGGCTCCGGTAAGGTCGTGTACTCCGATGAGCGCTAACGAGCAGATGGCTGCTGCCGCGAGCCTGGGCTTTGTGCCCTACACCCGTCCGACCGGCACCGATACGGCCGAGCCGCTCAAGATCGGTGTGCTCATCAGCGGTTCGGGTACCAACCTGCAGGCGCTGATCGATCTGATCGCCGCCGGCAAGCTCAACGCTTCGATTGAGCTTGTGGTGTCGAGCCGTCCTTCGGCTAAGGGTTTGCAGCGCGCTGAGCGCGCGGGCATCCAGACGCTCACGCTGTCCAAGGATGTCTATGCCGACCCCATCGCCGCCGACGAGATCATCGCGCACGAGCTGCTCGAGCGCGGCTGCGAATATGTGGTCATGGCCGGTTACATGCGCATGGTGCACACGCCGCTGCTGGCGGCGTTTCCCAACCGCGTGGTCAACTTGCATCCGGCACTGCTGCCGAGCTTTACCGGCGCGCATGCGATCGACGATGCCTTTGCGCGCGGCGTCAAGGTAACCGGTGTGACCGTGCACTTTGCCAACGAGATCTACGACAACGGCCCCATCATCGCCCAGCGCGCGCTGGCTGTTGAGGAGGGCTGGGACGTCGACACGCTCGAGGAGCACATCCACGCGATTGAGCACGTGCTGTATCCCGAGGTCGTGCAGATGCTCGCCGACGGCCGCGTCCACGTGCTGGAGAGCGGCAAGGTTGCAATTGACGCGCCTCGCGGCTAGCGGCGCACAGTACAATTTAGCCGAGTAGTCAGGGTGGTCATTGGCGCCAAGGCGCGCGTGGCCACCTTTTGTTTTGGGTAGTCATCGGGAACGGTCTTTAACGACTGGTCATTCAAGAACGTCGCAGGTGACTAGGTGAGAGAGGTGAGCGCATGGCGGATAACGAAGCGCTGTTTACGCCTGAGTTGGTGTTTTTTGATTGGGAGTGTGCGACGCCGGATGAGGTGTTTGCGCGGCTCGAGGGCGAGCTTGCACCACGTGGCTACATTGCGTCCGGTTGGCTCGGCGCCGTTCGCACGCGCGAGGATGCCTATCCCACGGGTCTTGCCATGCCGGCGGCAAATATCGCCATCCCGCACACCGATCCGGGGTTTGTGGCTAAGCCCTATATCGCGGTGATAAAGCCCGCCGCGCCCGTCACGTTCAATGCTATGGCGGGCATGGGCGCCCCCGTGCCCGCGCAGATCATTATCAATCTGGGCATTGCCGAGCCGGGCGGCCAGGTCGAGGCCCTGCAAGCGCTTATGAATATCTTTATGGATGCCGACGCCGCAGCCGATGTGCTCGGCCAGACCACATGCCAAGGCATGGTCGACGCCATCCGCCGTCACTTTTAAGGTGGAGCTAAGCCGGCATTTGGGGACATTCCTTTTCTGCCGGCGCTTGGGGAATGTCCCTAACTGCCAACAGCCAGAACAGCCTCCCTTTGCACCAAAATGGTGCAGATTAACCTGTCCCCCATACACCAGGTGTGTTGCGGGGGCCGCGTTGTGACACAATGGCGTTTGTTCGATTCGTGATGCGAAAGGCCAACTATGGCAAACAAGAAAAAGAACTCCGAGGCCGCGCCGACGCCCGAGCAGCAGGCTCGCGCTGCCTCCAGCTCTCGTAAGAAGCAGCGCAAGACGTACGTGTCTAAGACCGTCAAGATCGTCCTGGTGGTTATCGGCGTGCTGGCAATGCTGCTTTCCGTCTCGGCCATGGCGTGCTCCGGCCTGATGTCGCAGACCGAAAGCACCAACTCGGGCTATAAGCTCACCGGTGGTGTCGCCGCTACCATCAACGGCACCAACCTCACCGAGGACACCGTGACCAAGCAGATCATGAGCATGCGCACGTCCTATGGCTACACCAAGGACAAGGACTGGGCGCAGTATCTGGTCGACAACGACCTCACACCCAAAAAGTACCGCAAGCAGCTCATCGATTCCTACACGCAGCAGATTCTGCTTCAGCAGGCGCAGAAGGAAAACGGCGTGACGGTGTCGGACGAGGAGGTCGAGAAGGCATGGAAGGACGCGTGCAAGAGCGCGGGCGGTGCCAAGACCTTTAAGAAGACCCTTAAGACCTACGGCTATACCGAGGACACCTACAAGGACTCGCTCAAGGAGAGCCTGGCACAGCAAAAGCTTAAGGATGCCGTGGCGCCCACCAGCAAGCCCAAGGACAGCGAGATCGTCGATTACATCAACGAGAATCTGTCTAACTACAACGATGCCCGCCGCTCGTCGAACATCCTGATCAAGGTCGATTCCGACGCATCTGACGAGGACAAGGCCGCCGCCAAGGCCAAGGCACAGGAGTGCCTGGACAAGATCAACTCCGGCGAGCTGAGCTTTGAGGACGCCGTGGAGCAGTATTCCGACGACACTGGCTCCAAGGAGAAGAAGGGCGATGTGGGTTGGGATAAGCTCACTACCTTCGTCGACAGCTATCAGACGGCGCTCGAGGGCCTCAGCAAGGGCGATGTGAGCGACGTGGTTGAGTCGACGTACGGTTATCATGTCATCAAGTGCACCGACTACTTCCATGTCGATAGCCAGGTCGATGACATCAAGCAGGTACCCAAGGACATCAAGAAGTATGTTTCCAACGTGGTGAAGACGCAGGCGGCCAGTACTGCATACAGCGAGTGGCTGGAACAGTACAAGAAGGACGCCGACATCACCGTCAACCCCATGCCCAAGGACGTGCCCTATAACGTGAGTCTGAAGGGCGTCACCAAGAGTTCGACCGACGATTCGTCGACGACTGAGTAATCATGGGGCGGTGCTCATGCGAGCGCCGCCCACGCTATTGAGGAGGATTTGCAGATGACCAACGAAGAGCTGCAGCAGGAAATGATCGCCGCCATGAAGGCCAAGGATAAGGTTCGCCTGTCCATCATCCGCCAGGTCAAGGCCGAGGTGAAGAATATCGAGGTTAACGAGCGCCGCGACGTGACCGAGGAAGACGTCAACAGCATGATCAAGCGTCTGATTAAGCAGACGAGCGAGACGCTGGAGATGTCCATTAAGGCCGGTACCGACCAAGACCGTACCGACAACCTGACCGAGCAGGTCAAGATTCTGGAGAGCCTGCTGCCCGCACAGGTTTCGGGCGAGGAGCTCGAGGCTCTGATCGAGCAGGTCATCGCCGAGCTGGGCGCCACGTCCAAGAAGCAGATGGGCCAGGTCATGGGAGCACTCGGCAAGGCCACCGGCGGTAACTTTGATAAGCCTGCCGCGGCAAAGATCGTCGGCGCAAAGCTCGCGTAGGGGCCGAGCGGCATATAGTTGATGTTGAGGGGGCGTGGCCATTGCGGTCGCGCCCCTTCATTTCACGTCACCTTGCTCGCGTGTACGGGTTTTCGCTGACTTGTGCTCAACAAGGGGGTGTTCCTATAGTTTTGTCAACTGGGAAATGCTCTCCGTGCGACCGAATCG
>CAUFMB010000050.1 GCA_959026535.1 uncultured Collinsella sp.
GCCGTTGCCGCGCCCCGCAGTGCCCGCTTCCCCCGAGAACAATTATCAGTGCAGGAAACAGCTTCAGAAAAATGTCGATGCTCCAGGGGTCCAAATAAGGTCGTTCACTTCGCAGAAAAGTATTCAACTTCGATTTCCACCGCCCCCCACAATGTGACAAAGGGACTGTCCCTTTGTCACATTGTGGATGCCTTCCTCAGATCTGCCAGGCAGCCGCTTCCTTTTGCAGCGCAATCATGCGGGCAAATTCTCCGCCTGCCGCCTTGAGCTGCGCCGGGGTGCCCTGCTCGGCGACAACGCCATCCTTGAGCACGACGATCTTGTCGGCATTTTCCACCGTGCGCATGCGATGGGCGATCACAATGACCGTTTTGCCGGCGAGCAAACGGGAGAGCGCCTGCTGAACCACGGTCTCGTTCTCGACATCCAGGCTCGCCGTCGCCTCGTCCAGCAACACGATCGGCGCGTCTTTGAGCAACGCACGGGCTATAGAGATGCGCTGGCGCTCGCCGCCAGAAAGCTTGGAACCATTCTCGCCGATCATGGTGTCATACCCTTGAGGCATGCGATGCACGAATTCGTCGCAGTTGGCGGCATGTGCCGCTGCCAAGACTTCTTCGTCGGTTGCATCGCGACGGCCCAGACGGATGTTGCCCATCACCGTATCATCGAAGAGCAACACGTCCTGAAAGACAATGGCGTAGTCGCACAGCAGCACCTCGGGGTCCACGCTCGCAACATCCACGCCGCCCACGGTAACCTTTCCCGCAGTAGCATCCCAAAAGCGCGCAGCTAGGCGACTCACCGTAGACTTACCGGAGCCTGAAGGACCAACGAGTGCCGTAACCTCCCCTTCCCTAGCGGTAAAGCTCACATCGGTAAGGACCTTCTCGCCGGCGCGGCCGTCCTCGCCCGCACCATAGCCAAATGCCACGTGATCGAACACCACGTCATGACCCACGGGTTCAAACTGCTCGCTGCCCCGCGCCACGGGCTCCTCCATGATGGAGCGCATGCGCTTGGCCGACGACTCGGCGGCAAACAGCTCGGACATCAGCATCAGTGCCTGATCGAAGGGCGCATAGATGCGGCTCACCATGAGCAGGAAGGCAAACATCACCAAAAAGTCGACCTGGCCGGAGGCGACCATCGCAGCGCCCGTGACCAACGTGGTGGCAATCCCCAGGCGCAGGATGGCAAAGGCGGAGTTGACCAAAAGCCCATTGGCGAGCTCGCCTTTGGTGGTCTCGCGCTCCTCGGCATCGATCACGGCGTTGAGCCCCTCAAGATAATGAGCCTCCTGGTTGGTGGCGCGGATCTCGCGCACGCAGTCAAGCGTCTCCTGGATCGCCTCGGTGACCATGACCTTCTCGGCGCGCACGCGGTCGAACACCGGGGTCATGGGCCCGCGTGTCAGATACAGCACGGCAAAGGCCACGGGCACGCTCCAAAACGCCGCAATCGCCAGCTGCCAGCAAAAGAACAGCGACGCCACGAACACGATGGCGCTTGCGATGATGGCGCCCCAGAGTTCTCCCAGCACATGGCTGTAGGCATGCTCCATGGCCTGAACGTCGCCCATGATGGTTTCGGTTAGATCGGCCAGATCACGACGGCCGAAAAACGACAACGGCAGTTTGCGCAAGCGCTCGGCAATCCCCATGCGCTGCTTGCCGCACTCCTCGTAAAAGATGCAGTAGGTGTAGTAATACTGCTGCCAGTTAGAGGCAAAGAGCAACACAAAAAAGACCAGGAGGCCGCCCACGATCGGCAGGGCATCCGGCAGGTCGGCACCGGTGACGAGATGCTCGACAAAGCCGGCCATGACCAGGAACAAAAAGCCCATGCCGGCCATGGTCACAAGATTGGTGAGCGTGGTCCAGAAAATGCCGCGTTTTACGCCGGCGACGCCTTTATCGGATAGGAAATACTTCTTTTGGAATGAGGCGAACATTTAGGCCTCGCCTCCCTTCGCCACCGCGACATCCGCGGCAGCAGTGATCTTCCAGCTCGCGGCCTGTTCGTATTCGGCCCACATCTTGGCATACAGACCCTCTTGGGACAGCAACTCGGCATGGGTACCCGACTCCTGTACGCTGCCCTGGTTGAGCACCACGATTTGGTCTGCGCCCACTACAGTCGAGAGTCGGTGCGCAATCATAATGACCGTGCGACCCGCCGCCAGCTTGCTAAAGGCGCGCTGGATGAGCGCCTCGTTCTCGGGATCGGCAAACGCCGTGGCCTCATCGAGCACCACGATAGGTGCGTCCTTAAGGATCGCGCGGGCTAATGCCACGCGCTGGACCTCGCCACCCGAAAGATATGCCCCGCCGGCGCCGAGCATGGTATTGATGCCCTGTGGGAGCTTGGCCACAATGTCGTCGCACTGAGCTGCGGAGAGGGCCGCACGCACCTCGTCGTCAGTGGCCGCAGGCTTGGAGGCGCGCACGTTATCGGCAAGTGTTTGCCGGAACAGCTGGTTGGTCTGGAACACAAAGGCGACCTGGTCCATAAGCTCGTGCGGATCCATATCGCGAACGTCCACACCGCCCACGAGCACTCGACCCGAGGAAACATCCCAAAAACGCGGGATCAAGCTTGCGCAGGTTGACTTACCACCGCCCGAGGGACCCACCAGCGCAAGGGTACTGCCTGCGGGGACGTTAAAGGTTACGTGGCTGACGGCAGGTGCTTCGGCACCCTCGTACGTGAAGCTCACGTCCTCAAAGCGCACATCGCTGCCAACAGGACGCTTAGGCTGAGCGGGCACCAGAAGTTGCTCAGACTCCATGATGCTTCGGATGCGCGCCAGCGAATCGGCACTCATTTGAGATGCCTCGCCCACAAACATAAGCTTGGTCATGGCTGTGGGCACCACGGCCGAAAAAATCGCGTAGAAGGTGAAGTTTGTCAAAAAGTGCGCAAAATCCGTCTCGCCCGGAGCCAGCAGCAACGCCACGGGCAAAAAGAATGCCACGAGGCCGTTGAGCGCCGTAAGATTGAGCACTTGCGGGCCTCGACAGAACGTGCCCGAATAGTTTTGTGCCATATCGGCGTATTCGGCAATCGCATCGTGGAAGGCCTTAAAGGAGTAGACCGTCTGCTGAAACACCTTGACCACGGGGATGCCGCGTACGTATTCGGTGCCGGTCTTGTTCATCTTGACCAGCGCTCCCATGTAGGCCTTCATGAACTCGGCGCCTTTGCCGCCCATCATGGCGGCCATGGCGCCAAGCGAAATGGCCACCGAGATGAGGCATGCCGCGCCCAAGCGCCAATCGAGGGCGAAAAGCAGCACGAGCAAGCCCACGACCATGGCAGCGGCGCCTGCGATATCGGGCAGCATGTGTGCGAGCAAAGTCTCGGTGGAGGCGGCGCATCCGTCTACAACACGACGCAGCTCACCGGTGGCGTGTGTGTCAAAGTAGCCAAGCGGCAGCTTAAGCAGGTGCTCGCTCGTAGTCTTGCGGATATTGGACGCGCAGCGAAACGCAGACAGGTGCGTGCACATGAGCCCCATGAAATAAGCTGCGATGCTTGCTAGGGCAAAACCCACGGCCCACCAGCCATACATCGCGATATCGGTGGCTTCGCTCCAGTTAGGCGCCACGGCGATCAAATCGCGCGCGACAAGCCAAATGCACACGTACGGGCCAAAGCTCAGCAACTGCGAGAGCGCCGAGAGCGCCATGCCCAAATACGTTAGGAATTTGCGGTCACCGGCATACGCGAACAGCTCGCCGATACCGCCACCTTCCTTTTTTGATCCCTTTGCCATGAGATTCCTTTCTAACGGCTTGAGAGTTAACCGCAATCAACTTATCATTGACGTGTTAGCCATGGCTCACAATCAAGCTAGGCGTGGACGTTTTCGCAAAGGAAGGGGACGCTTTTGAAAATGCATCGGGCCGCAACCGACATAACCGAGCTCTACGCGCCGCAGTTTGAGCAGTTTGGCCTGGAGCTTTCCGGCAAGGGCGCCGTCTTTACCGGCGAGGTGGCAAACGATCGGGCGCACGGACGCGCATGGATCATGCCCCTCTCCCCCACCTGCATCGTCATAGAGCATTTCATCACCCCGACGCACGATATGTACCTGGCCGAATACACACCCGAGCCATACGCCTGCGTGAGCGAGGTCAGCAGCGCCACGCTCACCTGCATGCCCGAGATAGGCATAACACCCGCAAACCTCAAGCCGTTGCGCGGGTCGTGGCCGAGCAATGCAATTTGTAGTTTTATCCAGGATACCTGCGGAAACGAGCTCAGCCCGTTATACGCCGGACAGCTCTATCACTCGCGCTCGGTGTTATTCCTACCGAGATACTTCGACGATTTCGAACGCCGCTACCCCGGCGAATTCGCTGGGCTTTTTGACGCCTTTGCCGAGTCGTGGGGCGAAGAAGCGCTATCGGCGATCGATCGGACATTCTGCCGTCTCGATGAGACGCGCGCTCGTGTCACGGGCGGGCATCTCTACATGAAGGGTACCGTAGAGACCATGGTTGCCGAGCTGGCGTACGCGCGAACAGCCCACAAGCAGGCACGTCAGGCCGAAGGGACACAGGCCGCTCTGGACATTGTCGAAGAAGCGATCCTGGCTGTCGAGCGCGCCCTTGACGAGGGGCGTCGCATCGGCGTGGACGAGGTCGCCGAGCGGCTCTACACAAGCCGCTCCAAACTCTGCGCCACCTTTAAAGTCCAGACGGGCGAATCACTGGGCTCCTATATGCGGAGGCATCGTATGGAACGCGCGCAGGACCTTTTGGCCGACAGCCCCCTTTCGATAGCCCAAGTAGCCGAGCGACTCGGCTATCCCCAACAGGCGGCCTTCGCCCAAGCGTTCAAACAATACACCGGCATGACACCCACGGCTTGGCGAAGCAAGCACCGCTAAGGTCCAAGCTCCCTGGCCGTTACGGAGCGATTTAATTAGCCGCCGCCCATCAGCTCGCCCAGGATCTAAACGTCAAGATGTGCACAATCAAGCGCCTTTTTGATAAGAGGGGCAGATCGATCAGCCAAATACAACGGAATGTTGAGCACCCCGTCGTCGAGCTTTAGGTTCTTAAGTGAGTAGCGGACCCTCAGTGGAGTCGTCTCCGCATGCTTGTCGGCATAGTACTTAAGACTCTTGGAATGAACCACCTCTCCCGATTTGACCTCGACGGGCACGATTTCGTTCCCGACTTGAATCAAAAAATCGACTTCGTGCTTCGGCTTCTCGTTTGTCCAATAACGCGGAGCAGCATCTAACTGTGAAAGTAATGCCTGAAGCACATAGTTCTCGGCAAACGAACCTTTGAACTCGGAAAATAGCGCATCCGAGATGGCAAAAGCGGACGCATCCAGCCTTGCCATGCGGCGTAGCAAACCGACATCAAGACAGTAGACTTTAAATGCCTTGAGGTCATCGTATGCAGAGAGCGGCACGCCACCGGCAGCATTAAGGCGAACCGCCATGATGAGCCCAGCATCGGCAAGCCATTCCAGAGCATCCTCGTATTCTCGAGCACGAGCCCCCTCGCGCACCGCACCCCAAACGAACTTTTTATTCTCGCGCGCCAACTGAGTTGGAATCGAGTTCCATATTTGCGAAAGCTTGGCGAACTGCGCATGGCCACCATGCTTGGCAAAATCGCGCTCGTAGGAATCCAAGAGATCGGACAACACCTTATCGACCTGAACGATATCGCCCGTCTCCACCCACCGACCAAGAGCCTCTGGCATGCCGCCACATGCAAAATAACGACGAAGATGCTCGACGAGACGGA
This sequence comes from uncultured Collinsella sp., assembly GCA_959026535.1. Classification (GTDB taxonomy): domain Bacteria; phylum Actinomycetota; class Coriobacteriia; order Coriobacteriales; family Coriobacteriaceae; genus Collinsella. The sequence goes on from CAUFMB010000050.1 coordinate 5,775, forward strand.
TATGGAAGAAATCGGGCACTGTCTCGATCTGATCCAGGCCGCCAAGGTATTCGTCGTAGTTTGCAGCGCCCTCGGCTTTCAGAAACTCGGAAAAGCTCATAGGGTGCATCTCCATGAACTCGACCTTTCCCACCGGAAAAGCGCTGGTCTCACGGGACAAGCGAACGCCCAACAAAGACCCTGCGCATGCGACGTGATACTCGGGGGCCTCGTCACAGAAGTATTTAAGGGCGCCGACTGCAGAAGGGCAATCCTGGATCTCATCAATAATAAGCAGCGTCTCGCCGGGATCGATAGGCTGTCCAAGTGCCAGGGAAAGGTTTGAGATGATCCGCCGAGGATCGCGCGTACCTTCGAAAAACTGAGCGTACTCGCTCTGTACCCCAGGTGACGGTTCCTCGAGCGTCAGATACACAAAATTGCGGTACGAGGTTCGACCGAACTCCTTAAGCGCCCACGTCTTTCCAACCTGGCGCGCCCCCTTAAGGATAAGCGGCTTACGATATTCCGACGCTTTCCAAGCGTTAAGCTTGGCAATGATATCTCGCTGCATGACCGAACCTCCCGCAAAGAAACTTCCGAAAACGTGATATTTGCCACATTTTACCCCATGGAAAACGTGATGTTTATCACATTTACGGAAGTTTTAAGCTCGTTTCGCCACACTTTCATCACATTCAAAAGACGGAGGCGCTACTTGCGCCTCCGTCACCATCTTTCTATCAGCCCGCCTGACCCGAACGGCCGAGTCGTCACGGAACCCGGGAGCCCCGGCAGGGCGGGTGCTTGCTCAAAATGAGTTCCGCACGCAAAGAAGGCCACTTAATGTGGCCTTCGTCTTGCGCAGGACTGTTTGAAATTTTGAGGAAGCACCCGCCCTGCCGGGGCTCCCGGGTTCCCGCTTACGAGAGCGACGTTCTCAGCAACTCATTGAAGAGCTTGGGGTTGCCCTTGCCGCGGCTCGCCTTCATGCACTGGCCCACCAAATAGCCGATGACCTTCTGGTTGCCGTCACGATACTGCTGCGCCTGATCGGCACAGTTTGCCAGCACCTCGTCCACGATCGGCTGCAGCGCGCCGGCATCGCTCACCTGACGCATACCGCGCTCGTCGACGATCTTGTTGGGATCGTCGCCGGTCTGAGCCATGGCCTCAAAGACCTCGTGCGCCTGGTTAGAGCTGATGGCATCGGTCGCCAGCAGCTTGGCCAGCGCTGCCACCTGAGCCGGCGCGATGCCGGACTCGGCCAGCGAGACGCCCGCGCCCTTAAGGTAGGCGATCATCTCGTTCACCAGCAGGTTTGCGACCGTCTGAGCCTCCTTGCCGGCCATACCGGCAGCGGCAGCCTCAAAGAAGTCGGCAAACTCGGGGTCGCCGGCAATCTGCTCGGCATCGGCCGCCTTAATACCAAAGTCGGCCTCAAAACGGGCGCACTTGGCATCGGGCAGCTCGGGAATCTCGCCACGGCAGCGGTCGATAAACTCGTCGTCCAGGTCGAATGGCGCCAGATCGGGGTCGGGGAACAGGCGATAGTCATCGGCCGTCTCCTTGACGCGCATGACCACGGTGCGCTTGCGGCTGGGCTCCCAGTGGCGGGTCTCCTGATAGATGATGCCGCCCTCCTCGAGCACCTCGGCCTGACGGCAGATCTCGTAGGCAAGGCCATCGTGCAGGCTCTTGAACGAGTTGAGGTTCTTGAGCTCGGTCTTGGTACCCAGCTTGGTCTCGCCGCGGCGGCGCAGCGACACGTTGCCGTCGCAGCGCATGGAACCCTTCTCCATGGAGCAATCGGAAATGCCCAGCGTCACAAAGATGCGACGGAGCTTCTCCATAAACAGACGCGCTTCCTCGGGCGTGCGCAGATCGGGCTCGGTGACGAGCTCAATCAGCGGCGTGCCGCAGCGGTTGTAGTCGACGAGCGACTCGGCCGCGGCGGTAATGCGGCCCTCGGCACCGCCCACATGGACCATCTTGGCGGCGTCCTCCTCCATGTGGATGCGCAGAATGCGGATGGGCACCGTGTAGGAACCGTCCTCGCGACGCTCAGGCATCTGCAAGTTGGACGCATCATAGCTGGCCAGGTGACCGGCGCGCTGGTTACCCTCGCGCATGGTCGACGTCATGGACGTGGACAGACCCTCGGCGTTGGCCGAGGCGCTCGCCAGGCTCTGGGCCTCGGCCTCGCCAAAGGCGCAGTCGGGGCGCTCGGCGGCACCGCGACCGGTCACGTCCAGGTCCAGGTGACCGTACATGGCAAAGGCGACCGGACCCTGCGTGGTCTGGAAGTTCTTGGCCATATCGGGATAGAAGTAGTGCTTGCGGTAGAACATCGAGTGGCGCTGGATCTCGCAGTTGGTGGCGAGACCGGCCTTGACGATGCTCTCGATGGCGCGCTTGTTGGGCACCGGCAGGGCGCCGGGCAGGCCCAAGCACACCGGGCACACGTTGGCGTTGGGCTCGTCATCGTGGCTGAGCTTGCAGTTGCAGAACATCTTGGTGTCGAGTGCAGTGAGCTCGGTATGGATCTCCAGGCCGATCACGGCCTCCCAATCCTGCAGGACCTCGGAAAGCTCCTTCATTACAGCTCGCCTCCCTTCCCGGCAAAATCGGGCGCGACGGAAAGCGCGGGCGCACCCGTGGCGGCATCGGCAAAGCCGCGCTCCAGGGCGCGGGCAAACGTGAGCAGCTGACGGTCCTTAAAGGCAGGTCCCACCAGCTGGGCAGAAACGGGCAGCTGAGTATCCTCGCCCAGGCCCAGCGGCACCGAGATACCACCGTTGCCGCAGATGTTGAGCGAGATGGTGTACAGGTCGGAGAGGTACATCTGCGTGGGGTCGCTGATCTCGCCAAACTTAAAGGCCGTGCGCGGCGAGGCGGACATGAGGATGGTGTCCACCTTGGCATACGCGGCGTCGTAGTCCTGCGTGATGAGCGTGCGGGCCTTTTGCGCAGCGTAGTAATACTTGTCGTACACGCCCGAGCTCAGCAGGTAGGCGCCGAGCATCTGACGGCGCTTGGCCTCGGCGCCAAAGCCGTGGGCGCGCGACAGCGAGCTCTGGTCGGACAGGTTGGCGCAGCCTTTCTCCTGGTAGCCGTAGCGAATGCCGTCGAAGCGGGCCAGGTTGGAGAACGCCTCGGCCGGGCCGATGACGTAGTAGGCGGCGATGGCGGCGTCCAGGTGCGGCAGATCGACCTCGACCAGCTCGGCACCCTGGTTCTGCAGCTCCTGGGCGGCGCGCTGAACAGCGGCCTTGACCTCGGACGTCAGGCCCTCGGCCTCCATAAACGCGGGGATGATGCCCACGCGCTTGCCCTCGATGCTGTCGTTGAGATGCTCGGTAAAGTCGACGGCGCAATCCTGGCTGGTGCAGTCGTACGGATCGTGGCCCGCGCCGGTAAGCGCGTTCATGGCCAGCGCGACATCCTCGACCGTGCGGCCAAAGGGCCCCACCTGGTCGAGCGACGAGCCAAAGGCAACCACGCCGTAACGGCTCACGGCGCCATACGTGGGCTTAAAGCCCACCACGCCGCAAAGGCTCGCCGGCTGGCGGATGGAGCCGCCGGTGTCCGAGCCCAGCGAGAGCGCGACCTCGCCCGCGGCGACGGCGGCAGCGGAGCCGCCCGAGGAGCCGCCGGGCACGCGCTCGGTATCCCAGGGGTTGTTGGTACGGTGGAAGGCCGAGCTCTCGGTAGAGCTGCCAAAGGCGAACTCATCCATGTTGGCCTTGCCCATGGGCAGGCAGCCGGCGTCGAGCATGCGCTGGACGCAGCTGGCGGTGTAGACGCTCTGGTAGCCCTCGAGCATGCGAGAAGCGCAGGTGGTGCGCGTACCCACGAGGTTCATGTTGTCCTTGATGGCCAGCGGCACGCCCGCAAGCGGGGGCAGCGGCTTTCCGGCGGCACGGACGGCGTCCACGCGCGCGGCGGCCTCGAGCGCAAGCTCGGGCGACACCTGCAGGAATGCCTGGACCCCGCCCTCGCGCGCCTCGATGGCGGCAAGGGAGGCCTGGGCCACCTCGGTAGCGGTAAAGTCGCCGGCGGCAACGCCCGCGGCGATCTGGGCGGCGGTAAGGGAATCGAAGCTCTGCGCCATTACTCGCTCTCCCCCTCTCCCAAAATGGACGGCACGCGGAAGTAGCGGTCGCGCGCGCTGCCGGCGTTTTCGAGCGCGACGTCGAGCGGCAGGTCGCGCTCGGGCTCGCGCAGGTCATCGCCCATCACGTTGGACAGGCTTCCGATGGGATGGAACGTGGGCTCCACGTCGGGCAAGTCATATTGCAAGACGGGCTCGAGCATCTGGACGGCGTCGTTCATGTAGGACGTCATCTGGGTGAGCTCATCATCGGTCAGTGCGATCTTTGCGTACTCGGCGATGCCGCGCACGTCTTTCTCGCTGAGTGCCATAGGCGCTCCCTTCCGCATAACAGATAAACCGCTCTAGTATACAAGGCAACGCCGCTTGGAGCAGGTGCTTTACCCAAATGCAGCGAAAACGTAACGAGGGCGGCGGTTGGCAGGAGGCGGGCTGACGGTTCTGCAGCGAAAACCGCACCGCCCATAGCGAAAACCGTCCCGCCCGCAACGAAAAGCATCACAACATTCGACGCTTTTCGCCAAAATCGAGATTTTCATCGAATGTTGTGATGGTTTGGAAGTCCCGACCACCACAAAGGTGTCTGTCCCCATTGTGGTGGTTCTGGAGAATGTCTTATGCCGAGGCCTTGGCCTTGCGGCGCTTGCGGACCGCGTGGATAACGATGTCCAGCAGCAACAGCACAATGGCTACGACCACAATGAGCACGGCAAACTCGCGCTTGCCCCAGTGGCGGCCGGCCAGCGACTTTTGCTTGTCGACGTCCTTCTTGTTGTACTTGGTGCGCACGCAATGCACCAGCAGGCGATGGTCGTTCACGCCGTAGGGCGTGCAGGTGACGAGCGTCACCTTGTCGGCGCCGGGTTCGATGGTCAGCGACTCCATCTCCTCGGGCAGCACGACCTCGGAGTCCACCATCTTGTAGGCGAGCGTCTTGTTCATGGTGTGCAGCAGCACCAGGTCGCCGCGCTCCAGCGAGTGGATGTCGTCGAACATGCTCAGGTTGCGCATGCCCGAGTGCGCGGTGAGCACGCAATGCGTCGAGGTGCCGCCCACCGGCAGGCTTGTGCCCTCCAAGTGGCCGACGCCCGCCATAAGGACTTCTTCGCTCGTGCCGTGGTAGATGGGCATGCTCACGTCGATGGAAGGGATTTCGACCCAGCTCATCATGGGGTCTCGGTCAAAGATGAGCTGCTGAGCGTAGGGCTCGATCTGGTCGGCGGGGAGCTCGGTAGCCTCGCCCGCCAGCTGCTCGTTAAAGGAGCGCGCCTGGAGCAGGATGCGCTCGCGCTCCTCGGCAGACAGCGCGTCCACGGTGCTGGACACCGTGCTGATCTGGTTGAACACGCCCGAGGCCTCGAGCCGGTCCAAGATCCACGGCCAGGTCATAAGGCCCACGCCAATAAGGATGATGACGATGGTGATGAGCCGGTCGGCCCAGCGCGGCAGCCGCTTGCGGCGGCGCTTGGGCTTTTGTTGAGGTTTGGGCTGAGGGCTCGAGCCGCCGTTATCCGCGGTGTTATTGCCCTTCATATGTTTGGCGCCCTGCACCATCGCCGGTCACTCCTCTACGACTCAAGTTGTCTAAACAAATAATAGCCGATTAGCGAGCTCCCGCGCCAGACAACGCAGCTAGACTGCACCGTCCGGGCCACGTAACCCCACTCAACCAATCAAGCCATATGTTGCTTTCATCGTCTCGAGCAACTGCGCCATCGTTACGCCCGCAACCCCAATCTGTTTCAGATTGACGTCGCCCACCTCGCAATCTTTAACAAACGCAAGCATATCGTCCTTCAGCTCTCCGCGCAGGTCGACACCTTCCGACTCGCCAAGCAGCTGAGCAAGCCTCAGCGCATCGCGTTTATGCTTTTTTACCTTCTTCGAATCAACGTTCTCCCCCGCTTCCCTTCTGGCTTTTAGGTCGAGATACGCCTTCGCTTTGAACGGGACAATGTATTCCGTACCCAGGACCGAAACGCCGTCTACGGTCCGAATTCCCTGAAGGAACAAGCTGTAGTAAGCATCGTCCAACAAAATTGCCGAAAGACTGCTTATGTTTTCATCAACGTGAATTGGCGCCGCATCAATCCCCTCACGACCCTTTAGAAAGTCGGGGCACTTCGCGAAGAGTTCGATCATATGGGGGTAACCCGGCCTCTTTGGCTCTGTAAACCGATAAAAACATGAGCCTTTACCTTCGCCCCAGCCGCAGCGGTAACCGCCATCACGCACCAAAGTCCATATAGCTTCTGCCGTCTGAGGCAACCGGTCATCGGCGACAATTACCACATCAAAATCGTGAGTCATCCTAAACGGAAGTCCCGCCTCCGCGAGCAAAATGTCGCATGCCGTGCCGCCGATAAGAGCATACGATCCTGCAGCTTCTTGCATATGCTGCTGAAATTCTTGGAGACCTTCTACAGCGCTTCTTGCCATGGATATTCCTTTCCAAACATGCGATCGACTTCGAGCTGAATTCGCTCATCGTCGATTGCCGCCAAAGATAGCGCAAGTGAAATGTCGTCGATACGGGAGGAGTTGGCAAACACGGGCGCATAGCGCCACACTTGGATCATCGCCGTTTCGTTATCCGGCAGTTCCCCGTCTGCGACTTCAAGGTCACGCAGCTCACGCCATACACTTCTTAAGACAGCCTTTTGCTCCACGCCCGGCGCAGCGAGCATCGAACGCGCAGCGAGCGCCGTCTCCCCAGCGTCAGCAAGGCGATCGATCTGTGGTGCCTTCCTTGCAAAAATAACCTTCGAGACAGGCGAGGAAAGCTCTGCAATGTGCTCACTGAGCAGTAGATCCACGACCACGGGTAACACAATGACACGCCGTTCGCGCCGCTCGCGCCTTGCGAGCCCCCTGTCTACAAGCTCGGTTATGGCCTCACTCGCACGGCTTGCCGAAATCCCGAGCGCACGACAAAGGTCATCGGGATGATATGACTCCTGACCTGCTCCCCAGATTGCGGCAGCCTGCGCGTTGGGTGACATCTTGGTCGCGCGATTATGAAACCGGGCACCGCCTCTCTCCGTATAGGCAGCGCCCATAAATGGAAGAAAAGCCTGTCTACCGGGGCAAACAAAGTGAATCCCTTGCGCGACCAATGCCTTGCGCTGGCGCGCATCGGCATCAGGGAACGAAATGACAACAGGAGCCTCCGAACGCAAGGTTAGCTGGCTATAGACCCTTTTGGCCTCGGGAAGCCCGACGCCAGTAGGCAAACTTGCAAGCAAAAAAGAAAAACCATTTGCGTCAACGGCGCGGACCTCAATCGACCGCAGATGCAGCGGCAAGTGTGCGGATCCAGGCCAAGTTTTAGCCTTGGCGGAGAGGCCCAGTGCTTCTTGTAAGTAGGTAAGCGCTTCGTTCATTTCCATCTTTTTCGCTTAGTTCCAGTTGATATTGGAATTATACATAATTTTCGGAAATGATGTGATTTCTATCAGGTATGGGCCCGCATTTGAGTTTTCAAAA